>JANOKJ010000164.1:0-17666 GCA_031419275.1 Akkermansiaceae bacterium
CGAGTCACTGCCGCTGTAGTTTGCCGCAGGCGTGTACGTCCGATTAGCGCCAGTGCCGCTTAGCGTTCCGTGTGTCGGATTGGCTACGATCGCATAAGTCAGCGGATTGCCGTCAACATCACTGCCGGTCAAGGTAATCGCCTTGGCTGTGTCTTCAGCTGTCGTTACGCTCTGGGCATTGGCTATCGGCGCGGTGTTTGAACCTCCATACCGCAGAAGCACCGAAGCCGGAATCGCCTGTTTCGTAATTCCCGGGCCTGCCCAGGAGGCAGTCAATGAATTGCCGCCTGTCTTTTCAAAGTAGGTAACCGTTATGGCGTGTTTGCCTGCCTTCAGGCCGATGATACCGCTCTTCTCAACAACACCATGCAAGCCATCATTGTTGACGACTTCTCTCGTGCCGATATAAAGCTTACTTCCTTCGTCTGAGCTGGTATAGAATGTATATATCCCGTCCGCAGGCACATTGATGTAGCCCGTAAAGCGGTAAGCGAAGTTATCCGCCGGCTCTCCCAATCCAAGTCTGATTGTGGTCGATGTCCCCTGGGCATTGGCTGTCAGCGTATCGAAGTCAGGCAACGCGTTCCAGGTGCCGAGGTACCTCGCCCAGTCCAGACCGGGCTGAGTGGAGGCCGGATTCTCAGGTATCCGCGGCGGGACAACACTCACCGATACCATCGCAACTGCCGAATCAACTGTGCCATCGTTCACCTTGAACGTGAACGAGTCACTGCCGTTGTAGCTGGCCGCTGGCGTGTACGTCACATTCGGCACCGTGCCGCTGAGCGTTCCATACACGGGCGGGGTCACGATCACATACGTCAGTGGAGTGCCATCAGCGTCACTGCCGGTCAGCGTAATGGCTTTGGCAATATCTTCATCCGCCGTTACGCTCTGCGCGTTGGCAACCGGCACATCATTGACCGCTGTAACCCTGAGCGATATCGTCGCCGCTGCCGAATCAACTGTACCATCGTTCACCTTGAACGTGAACGAGTCGCTGCCGTTGTAGTTTGCCGCGGGCGTGTAGGTCACATTCGGCGCCGTGCCGCTTAGCATTCCGTGCACGGGCGGGGTCACGAGCGCATACGTCAGCGGATTTCCGTCAACATCCCAGCCGGTCAGCGTTATCGCCTTCGCCGTATCTTCATCCGTCGTCAAGCTCTGCGCGTTGGCCCCTGGCGGAATGTTGATGGGTGGTACACCATTGGCCACCGTGATCGTAACCGTATCCGATCTTTGATCAACGACATCATCTGCGGTGAGCCGCAGCACGTAAGTGCCCGCCTCCCTGAACAGGACGGTGGTGTCGACTGCACTTGCGTTGGCTATCGTGGAAACGGCGCCTGCCGGCCCACTCTGGATCGTCCAGGTCGTGGTCAGAGGATCTCCATTGGCATCACTCACCGTGCCGTCAAGAGCGGCAGCGGCAGCAGTCGTCACTGGCGGGACATTTTTGTAGGGGTGATTAGAGGGTAACCTGGCCACAGTCCCCCATTTCCAGGCGAGGTAACCTTCGATCTTCTGCCGCGTTTCTGCACTCACATTCTCGCAAACGATGACCTCTCCGACAAATCCATCCGGGCAGATGGCAGTCCCATTCCCCGCTTTGGCCATGACTTTGAATTCGGACATGCGTAGAAGTTTCGCAGTGTAGAAGGTCGAGCTGACCCTTGTCTGGCCATCTACATATCCGGAAATGGAGGTATTGAGATTCTGTGGATCGTCTTCTGTAAAATCGATGGCCACGCCATAGACCGATGGCCCCGGGAACGGGCCTCCGGCAAAGGGAAACGATCCTTGATTTGCAGTAACGATGGAGCCATTAAACTGACTGCCGCTATTGGCACAAAAACTCACGCTGTCGCCATAGTCATTGCCGATAAACTGAAACATCGAATCGAGATTGTGATTAACAACATCCACGCCTGCCACCATAAATACGGCTATATCGCCCGAATCGGGAGTGTTAAAGGCGGTTTGGTTCATAAAGTCACCGCCATCAAAGTCCAGCACATTCAGGCCATTCTGGGATCGAATGCCCGTTGCGGGTCTACTGGTCGCAGTCGACTGGTTGAGTTTCTTATTGTTGCCGCTTTTATCAGCCCATGCGCTAACATAGTTTGTGCCTGATGCCGGGGCTGACGTAATCGTGCTGGCATCAGCCGCATCGTACCACGCCAGAGACTGAAAACCGATGTCAGCCGGTGTCCAGAGATAGTCTCCACTGCCCAATGAAACCACTTGATTCGGACCGGCATTGGCCACCGGAGGGATATTGGAAGCCACGACTACGACTTGAACCGTAGCCACGCTCGAATTATCTAAACCGTCATTGGCTCTGAACGTGAATTGATCGTTGCCAACATAGCCCGCTGCTGGCGTGTAGCTCAGATCAGGTCCATTCATGCTGCCAAGCGTTCCATGTGTTGGCAGAGCAACAACCGAATAGGTCAGCGGATCCCCATTGGCATCACTCGCCTTCAACGTAATCGCTTCCACCTGATCCTTGACAACCCATACGGTCTGCCCGGCGGCAACCGGGACCACATTTGGGATATAGGTATACGCCCAGGAATCGTCAAGACCGTTGTAAACTTCATCGGTGGAGGTGGTGGTATAGACCACATTAAACGCGCCCGTGACAGTTTGCCCACCACCCGCAGTTACCGTCACCGCCTGTGGGACATCGTAGTTTGTAGGGGTAAAGGTGAGAGTGGCTGGCGAGACAGTGACGGCGCTGCTGCCTGTAATCGAGACATTGACTGTGACGTTCGCCTTGGGAGGAAGGATGAACTGAACCGCCATGGTTTCGGTTGCGCCACAAACCACCGACATCCTATCTCGGGCGGATGGCAACACCTTGAAACCAGGCGCACGGCTCTGACAGCGGCCCACCCGCCAGGCTGTTTCGTAGCCGACCTTCTGGGCAAACCACTTTGTCGTCATTGGGTCAGGCTTCGGAGTCAGTGGGCAACGGCCGGAATAGAGCGTATACATATAGTATCCACCGGCTTCCCGCATATCCCCATTTACATGCGGCCCACTGCCGTCACTCAACGGGTTTAGTGCAGGATATTCCTGATGTATCCGGGCCCAGATAAACCGCCATGGCAGGAATCTGGCCATGTCATGCTGAGTAAACATATTTTTTGCGATGCCCATGTCTCTGGTAAACATTTTGCTGATTTGGACATCATTCGCATCGGGAATCGAAAGGGCCCATGTATTATCATGATAGGCATAACCAAAAGCCAGTTGCCATCGGGCGGGATCGAGGTTGTATCCCTTAGTCGAAGGGACGGGTGCCTCCCGGCCTAAATTATATCCATTTGGCGAGCCCACACCAGAATCGTTCACCAGACATCCCAGCTTGATGGCTCTCACTGTGGCTTGAAGATAATAATCTTCTGTACTGCTCCATTGCTGACCGAAACCAGTACCAACATTGCGACGCTTGTCACCCAGCATCAGGAATGGGCTCTGGAACGTAAATTTTCCCGTATACTGCACCGCACTGTTGTTGGTTGTAAAAGTCGTGTTGGCAGTGTTCGCCAGCGTATCGTTGTATGTGTAACTGGACGCTGCAGCGCTCTGCCCCCAAATGCAGCTGTAAATCGATGCCGCGGCGATATAGGCACCATCGTTATCTGGGTTCGGGTTGGTAAGACTGGTTCCTTTCGCAGCCTTCCACGCCAGAGCCGCCGGTGCCACCTTGTACCCGCCCGAGCGTCCCACGCGATACACGACCTCCTTGTAGTGATCGACACTGGACGCGGAGCCTGCGGCAGGCCACGGCATGAGAAGGACCGTCTTTGCAGAACCCTTAGCCACTTCTTCCGCAACTCTGGCAGCGCCTTCCGCATAGAGGCCGGGCATGTATTCAATGGTGTAGGGATCCTCTATCAGCACCACGTAATCCCATACGGTCCCAGCCTCGCCTCTGAGATTTGCCCAGCGGCTGGCCTCGGCTCCAGCCGGGTATGGCCAATGGAACCATGTCGCAAGGTTATAAGCATATTGCCCACCCGAGGTCTTATAGCGCTCTTCAAGTACCACATTGACCGTGCCCAGACCTGCACCACTGAGGATACTTTGTAGTTCCGTGCGGATCTGGGTTGGAGAGAAGGCTTTTGAGTTTGCCGTTATAATGGCATTCTCACTCGAGTCATGTGTCGATCCGATGATCAGCACATTGATATCCGCCGCGTAACCGCTGGATGTCACGAGAAGTAGTAGCAACAGCTTCAAAGACCGGCTCAAAAATTGAGAACGCGCATTTGTTACGGTGATCATATTCAGAGTCATACATTTTTTCATGTTTTGGGTTTTGATGGGGCTTTCGATCCAAGTTGTTCACGAGTTCGAGCTATTCTGTAGATGCGGGCATGCAAATCACAATTTCAATGGGACATTAAGTCAGAAAGCGGCTTATTTTGCAATATTGCATCGCATGAAAATAATAAAGTATCGCATTAATATCCATAGGTTCCTCCGTCTTGTGCAAGACATGATACGATCTCTCTGGCGGACCCATTTACCCATTATTCTGCAAGCCGACTCTTAAGCACATCATACACAGTTGAACTCTCCACCCTTGAGAGATTATCCCACAGATTACCGACAGCCCAACGGTGATGCGGACCCGTATCAGAGTGAATGTTCTCCGCTAGGCAGTCGAGAAAGACATTCGGGCCACATGCCTTCGTGCCTTTTGACTCAGCATGACCATGGCGGTTGAAAAGAATCTCAAATCGCTTTTGGGGCGGAAAATGGAGATTTTTTTCATGAAAAGTCGCAACCTAATTAGATATGATCGACAACCATCCAGAAATCAAATCACGAGTTATCAAATTACACTAGAGTTATCACTTATCAAATATCTGTCATCACGGGTCTTCAAGTCATCCTTCGACATTTATTTCTTCTGCTCAAGCTTGATCATGCCCTCTGCCATGACCTTGCCGATATTACCGTAGATGTAGGCTGAGCCCATGTAGTGGAATTCAGCATTGGACTGACCGGTTTGATAGATCTTCAGCTCTTCGGGGGTCAATACCTCGGGCGCCATTGTCTTGATTTCGTTACCTATGACAATCTCCAGGGCTCTCGGTTTACTCGCCAGTTCCGGATTGTCGGCCAGGGCCTTCTTCCTGCTGGCTTCTTTTACCTTGTCATTGAGCTTCTGCAGAACCATATCCCAGCAATTCTCGGTGCGGACAGCTACGACGTTTCCCGCAAACTCCGGCAGGGATGCAGGCGCTTCCTGGGCCTTCCGAAAATGGAACTGATTGTGCTTGGGATCGTCGATTGGGCCATCGAATCCCACCACACCGATCACGAAAGGCATCTTGGGAGCCTTCAGATCCTTGCGAACATCACGGATAAAACAGGCCATGAGGCGACTGTATTCGGAGTAGTCCCTGGGACTTCTCTCGCTTTGAGAAGGATAGCGATCAGAGATCAAATCATTGTAGCCTTGGAACCAGACGAAACCGGCAATTTCGTAGCCATCTGCTGCTTTGTAGCCCGGATGATACTTGGCAGGATCAGCAAGGACCTCATTGACTCTTTTGATGATCAAGTTGTAGTAATGGCCTGACGGATTTCCGTGTCTATCCTTTTCATTCTCATGGGGACCCGCGCTCGGGGGACGAAACTGCTGGAGAAGGTCCCTGCCACCCCAAGCCGTTTTGATGATCAAGAATGGTTCGTTTAAATGCTTCTGCATGTAGATGCTAAACGTGTAGTCTGGACCAAAAGTGGTACTCGGTGACAAGATCTCACCATAGCTCGGGAGAGGCCCTTGACTTACACTAAGAGGTGATGCGTTCCCTTTGGTCATGTCATCACCGCTGAAATACACACCATACACGTCCTTGGCGGCGGATGGTAGACCATCCTTTACCATCATGTCTTGATACAACTGCTTGCCGTCCTCGGTCATCGGCAAACGCTCGATGGTGCTGACTTTCGCCTTCCCCTGCATGTTCGACTGGCCAGCCATGATAAAAACCTTGAGAGGCTTGCCGGCGAGAGTATGAATTGCCGTCAGTGCGAACACTGTACCAATAACTGCCATTTTGCGTACTAACATTTTTTCTCCTTTGTGTATTTGCGACTTATACTTTGAAACTTGCTTGAAGTTTCATATTGATAAAACTGATCACCGATAAATTATAACTGATAACTGATAACCAAAATCACTTCTGGATCTGGGACTTGTCCTGAGGCTGGTTATTCTCCTCCTTCGGCAGAACCACCTTCCTGGGGGAGCCATCCTTATTCGGTGGAAACACCTTCACCGGATCTTTAATGTCGGCGGCATCAAGGAATGAATTGATACTTTTCAATTCAGGCGCAGGTTTTGCCAGAGCATCAGCGAGTTGCTCTCTGAACGGCTTCGCGTCTTTCGGTCTGTTCTTGTGGCTCTTCCCTGCTTCCCATTCCGCAAGGACCGTTTCGATCTCCGGCACATAACTTTCCAACGCCTTGCCATATTTCAACAGCATGGGTCGGTCCGCAACTCTACCGCCATGCCCCCAACCGTCCTGCCGTAATGTATAGTCAATACCCAGGGGTATCGCCTCCTTAATGGCACGGTTGCTCATCAATTTAAACCCTGCGGCTCTGACTCCACCCGCGAACATCGCGTTGGCCGGGGCTTGATATTTCGTGGCATAATAGATCTCGGGCCAGAGTTGATTCAAATCTTCTTCCTTCAGATCGTCATACACGGTTGCCGCCTCGGAGCGCACGCCACCATCGGGATTGACCAGCCATGCCTTCATTGCCGAAAAGAACAGCTCCCTGTCAAGATTCTCAGTTCCTTTGCCTTCCGGAAAAAACCCGGCGTAACCCCGCACCTGGCCCCTGTATAAAAACATTCCGGCCATCTGGCCACTGATCATCCGGTTCGGATCCTGTTCAGGATCATAGGTGGCCGCTATTTTTAGAAGGACTGGAACTGCTTTTCTTGAGGCAAATCCCAGGGCATTGGGTGAAGGTTTCCCCTCTGGCAGCTTCAACGCGTTAACAGCAAAGTAGCGCATGGTCAGATCTTTGTCGTTTGTGATCTTTTCGATCAGTTTGTCTACCGCCTTTTCAGAGTTGCGGCCACAACTTGAAAGTGCTGTAGCGGCACCGTAGCGGGCATAGCGGTTGGGACTGTCGAGCATTGCGATCAGCTCTTCGACCAAGTTATCCTCACGAGTTCCGAGTTCCGAAGCCGCAGACTGTCGCACGAGCAATGACCAGTTGCCCAGCGCCGCCAGCAAATCCTTGACCGGAAGCCCCTTGGCTTTGAAGGTGGCAGCGTCCAGTACCTCCTTGACTTCGGCAGCCGTAAACGGCGTAACGCAGGAGTCAACTTTGCCCGTGAGATACAGAACCTTGCGAGGAAGGCAATGCTGTATGAGGCGCTGTCCGGTCGTTTCCCAGTTACTGTATTTGTGGTGATCACCCTTCAACTGGTATTGATACACGGAACTGCCGTCACTGCGGCGTTCCAACTCCGTGAACCAAAGGGTATTCCGCACGAACGCCTGTGAGACGAGGGGGCCGCCGCGGGAAGCTCCCGGCGCACCCCACTGCCAGGCGAAGAAGTGACCAGTATGTCCACCCTCACGGTCGTTGGATGATGCCAGCGTCATCCTGGCGAAGTACTTTGTGGATTCCTTGTCGCCGATAAGGTCAAAGAACACGGCGGCCATCGAGTTCTTGCCGTTTCCGTCATAATTGAATGCAGGCGGGTGTTCACCATAGGGTATAGTGCCCTTGTCAACGTAAAATCGGTAAAATGATTGCGAGCGTTTTACGGCATCATTGACCGGCTGAGTCGTGATTCCACATTTCTGGGCCAGGACCAGTGAGATAGCAATGGGAAGGGAGGCCGCGTTCATGGCTCCATAGGCAGCCGAGGGACCGTACATGCCGTTCTGCTTGATGTATGCCATGCCGTGGCTCCACGTGCCGACTCCGCTCTGACCATAGGACATATATTCGGACAAAGCCTTGATGCCTGGCAGGACCGACTCGTCCTTGGTCAGGAGGTAATATTCTGTCATGAGGATGTTCTGGTACCCGCCTTGCCATGATCCGATCCCTCTGTCTTCCATGATGTCAAACTCTTCGGAGCCTTTGGCTTTCTTTCGGACATAGTCGCGTACCATCGGAAGGTATTTTTCGTCGCCAGTGGCGAGGAGACCCAATGCATTAATATCATCGTATATGCCCCCATTCAGCCCCCTCTTCACAATAGCTTGAGCAGCGTCGTTGATCAGAACTTCCGTCTTTTCGCATTTCCACGGCGATGTCGCGCTGAAAGTTCCTTTTTTCGGAAGGGTCAGGGTCACCTGTTCGATCTTGGCTGAGATGGGTTGTTTGAGGACCAGCTTAGTCTTTGGCTTGTCATTCTTGCGATTTGGAGCTGGGGGCACGGGCACGCTCTCCGTCTCGGGGCGCCAGACATTCAAAACCAGCTTTCCATCCGTCTTCTCGGCCTCGGTAATGGCAGCGGACATTGTCCTGCGCGCCTCCCATGTGAAGTGTCCGCAATTGCCAGTCTTGCCCGGGGCGCCACATTCCGGCCTGCGGCATTTCTCATCAACAGCGATGCTGGGACCGGGACTGACCTTTGGTGATATCACTCCGAGAATGACATCGCACTCCTTGAGTTTGCCTGCGGCAGGAGAACCTTGGGCGATTCCTGAGATCTGGATCATGCGCTGATCACCATGCCAGATATTCCCAAATGCACCCGTCGCACCAAGGGCCCATGGGTTTGGACTCTGACCCTCAGAATTTGCTCCCTTGGTGTAATCCGGCTCTACCTCATTCGCATTTGATTTTGCTGCATCCACATGCGTGCATGCAAATAGCAGCATCAAAACTCCAATAAACTTTATACTTTTCATACCTTGTCGTTTTGAAATTTCTTTTATGATTTACATGAGAAATGGCGGTCGGTTTCTAAATTGATTACGATACATGTGGTCGAAAAACACCTGAATAGCAAATCATTAGCTATCAAGTATTGCGTGAAAATAGTCAGGTATCATATAAATCATTTATGGATTACGCCGATTCAGCGGAAAGATTAGCAAGACAACCATCACCGCAGCATCACGGGCCCGATCAGGCCTGATGGCTGGAGTTTTTCCTTACCCATGGCATTCCATAAAGTGGTGGTGTAACGGATGATCAATTCGTTCTCGCCATCGCGAAGGGCATCCCGCAATTCGAGTGGACGCGATCCATACCAGATGACACCGAGCTTTTTACCGTTGAGTTCGATCTCGCTGATGAAGTCGTTGTCTTGGCCTAAATGGAGTTGAGTGAAGTTTGTTAGTTCGGCGTTGAACTTGGTGCGGTAAACCGCTGTTCCGGCGAAGGTACGGACTTGCGGATCTTCGCTGGTGGTGAAATCTAGCAAAGATGGATAGATGCGCTCGAAGGTCTTTTCTGAGTTTACTGCAGCAAAGGTGACCGTCCACGGCGTAGCGATGATGAATGCCTGCACGGTGGCAGATGGCTGGGCACTTTTTGGAGCTAACTCCCCTTTCCCACCAGTCACAAGCAGCACAGACTCCAACGGCTGGAGGCTGATTTCAAAGCCGTTGGCATCATAAGGTAATTCGTAAGGACTCCTCTCCCCCGTCTCAGGATTCCAGCGCCAGAGACCGGACTCGCCGAGGGCAAAATCCACACGGCTGGTTACCGCATCTTTGCGGTGGGTGTTAGTGAAAAAGAGAACGCTCGCATCTGGTGCGCGGTGTTGCAGGGAGTAAAGTGCCTCGCTCGGTGAGGCGATGGAAAGCGGAAGCTTGAAAGAAACCTGATCTAACAAATCGCTTGTCCATACACGGAGTTGTTTTGAATCGGCGTCCTTAGACGGTGCTTTCAAAACAAGAGCGCCGGCTTTCATGGCAGCTTGAATGGATTTCCGGACTTTTTCATCATTTGCCTTCGCATCGATCATGCTTGGCGCGCGTTCCGGTGAACGACCCACGAATATGACCTTACCACCGCTTTCACTGAATCGCCTTATCATATCCGCAGTAGCCGGATCTAACGAAACGGCATCCACAACGATGAGGAGCTTGTAGGACATGGACCCGATTTTCATCAAACCCTTCTCCGTCTCCGCAGTTTGGATGACCGCTTCATGAACATAATCACAACCCATGCCTAGCTGGGACAGCGGCTCCCAGAGACGATGGAGGTATCCCGGCTCAAGATGAATCGGATCTCGCTGCAGTCCAGTGACGCTCCAATGATCGGCGGTCTTACCGAGGATTGCCACTTCAACAACCGGCCGCGTTTCTTGAAAGATGCTAGAGAGTCGTGCATTGTAATCCACCCAGCGCGAGAAATACGGCCACCAAGTATTGTGTTCACTGAAAAAAGTTCCGAAGCGGATCCAACCGGGAAACTGAACATCCGGAGGAACGTAATTATAACCATGCAGAACCGAATGCGTAATCCCTGTGATGAAATTCATATCATCGGCCTGTTTGATCGTGGCGAGAGTGGTGTGAAAGACTCTCTTGGTGTTGGTCATCGCCTCGGAAGAAACGATCTTTTTCCCACGCATGCGTGCGGCAGCGGCGGCATACTTGTTCCAAATCATGTATCCGTGTTTCTGGTTCCATGTAAAATAAGGCGGATCCATTGGATCGATGACATCCTGCGAATATAGCCAGTTGTTAGACTCCGGAATATCGGAAATCATGTATCCCTCCGCCAAGCCCATCAGCAGTGGTATGCCGTAGGCCTGATAGCGGCTCAACAAGCCATGATCGTGGCAGAACTTTGAGTATTCCGCAGTGAAGTTGCTCAGGAAAACCGAAACGACATGCTCGCTCCAGTCGTAACGGACACGTTGGAGTTGATCGTGAAACTCCGGTGTACCCACGTGTTTTTCCTCTCCGATCACAAAGGGAAGCCACGGCTGTATATCATAGCCTTTGCGCTTTAGAAAACTTGCAGACATGTCATGAGTCCAGTTCGCTTCCATGGTCTCGATACTATCGCAAAAAATCGCGCGGATATATGTCGATAAAGGCTCACCCCAGGCTTTCTCGACACCAGTCAAACGCTCAAGATACGCACGAGTCACGCTCTTTTGCATATGATCCATCGCCGGTCCATCCGCACCAGGAACTCCGAAAACTACCGCACAAAATCCAATTTCTAACAATCCGCAGGTAACCACATAATCCCCTTTCTCCAAATCGATAGCGAGCACGCGATCCTTACTGACATTGACTGTAACATCACGGACTTGATCATACGATGAAATCGCCTTGGGATAAACTTTTACAAAATAGAGCTCAGCGGGCTTTTGACCTATCATTTCATTGAGATCGATACGCAACCCAGATCCGCCTTGAACTACTTTATTATGAACCGACAGGCGCATGATCTGATCATTCGGCTTCAAAAATTTTCCACCAAACGGCCATCCGGAACCAGCAATCAGATCCACCATCATACCTCGCTCCTTCGCCCCTTTGCATGCCGCGAGCAACACGCGATCCCATTCCTCACTGCGCCAGGTTAAAACTTTGGCCTTCGACTCCTCCGCCGGTTTCGTGCCAGCGATCGGATTGATTTCCACTCCGCCTATGCCAGCAGCTTTCAACACATCCAACTCGCGCATGATCTCGGCCTCCTCGACCTGATTATTGTTCCACCACCAACGAACAAAAGGCCTCGCCTCGGCAGCTGGATTGCGAAAAGCTTCGAAGACTCTTTCGATGGGTGGATCGCGATGGTTAAGTGATTCAGGTGAAGTGAAGGCGGAAGCGTTGAGTGTAAATAAGCAAGATAAGCCGAATAGCGGGAGTAAGATGTATCGTCGAATCATGGTGATGATTTCGGCTTATAATCTTTACCTGACCAACTAGCCAAGACCGAGTTTTGCCAGAGTTCGATTGCTGCTTGCATCGTGGCGACTCGTTCTGGTTGGGCCTTACTAAGATCGCTTTGTTCCATTGGGTCTTTGGTAAGGTCATAGAGTTCAAAGCTCGGTTTTTCTTTACCCTTCTGAATCCGATGAAGTTTCCATGGCCAGTCCGTCCAAGCAGCATGTCCACGCAATGCATCCGCGCCAAATTCAGGAAACTCCCTAACATTTTTGTATAAAAGCTGTGGAAATGGGTCGGGCTTCCCGGCCTGCTGCGCCTCCATCAACTCACGGATCGTACGGTCGCTCCATGTTTCTAGGCCTTCGGTATGGCCATGCCAAAATCCCATAGGTGGACGCTGGGTTTGATTTCCAGCCAATATGGGCGATAAATCGATACCGTCTAACACAGGCTGATGTTCGACTTTTGCACCGGTGATGGCGACTAACGTTGGATATAGATCGCAAGTGTAAGCTGGCGTGTTGATTGTTCCGGGCTGAAAGCGTCCCGGCCACTCAAAGATCGCAGGTATGCGCAAGCCACCTTGATAGATACTCCCCTTCATCGCGCGACCACCCGATGTTTTCTCTACCAGACCACCGTTATCACTGCAATAGATCACGAGCGTATTGTCCGCTATCTTCAGTCGTTGCAAACAGTCGCGCAACCGACCCATCTGCTGATCTAGCAGTGTAATCTCACGGAAATATCCAGCGTTATCTTTGTCCTTATCATCATAAAGTTGGGCAGCGCCTTCTATATTCTCGGGGATTTCAAGGTGCGGATGGTGCGGCGCAGCAAACCAAGTGACGACGAACATCGGCTTCTCGCCCGTATAATTCCGTTCTAGATATGCGATCGTTTCGTCAGCCGTGATGACAGTTCCTTGGCCAAGCAGATGTTCGTATTTACCGTTGCGACTCAGGTAGGGATCGATATCGAAATAATTCAATCCGGTGAGCCATTCGTCAAAGCCTGCACCACCGGGGCTAGTCGGGCTGTCGGCCTGAACTGAGCCTATGTGCCATTTCCCGAACTGAGCCGTGATGTAGCCTGCATACTTTAACGCCTCAGCAATTGTCACCTCTTCGGGGCGCATGTAGTGACCGTGGTTTGGTACGTTGGCACGAAATGGGTGTCTGCCTGTTAGGACACTGGCACGGGTCGGAGAACAAACCGGAGCAGCCGCGTGAAAGTGATTAAAAACGATACCGCTACGCGCCATGGCATCCAAGTTGGGCGTCTTGACAAACGGATGACCGGTGAACCCGCAATCGCCGTAGCCTTGATCATCAGCCATCACTAGCACGATGTTCGGACGCTTGGTATCGACCTCTGAGATCCGTGTATTCTTCTCGGGTTCAGCGAATGCAGTAGCCACCGCCAAACAACCCGAAAGCATAAGGCCAAAAGCAGATGAGCGGTGATTCATAGATTCTTGAAGTTTGAGGAGTCATGATCAACTTCTTGTTGAAAAACGAAGCGTCTTACCTACATACCCTTTTACAGCGCAATTGTCTAGATAGGATCACATGAAAAAAATCAAGAATCACATAAATTTATCGTTTTATGCACCCTGCTAAAACCAAAATATCTAACCAAATATTATTTGGACAAATCACGATCTAGCTTGGGATTATGTTTCTCACGATAAGTAATCGGCGTCATGTCCGTCAACCGCTTGAACATCACGTGCATGTTAGCAGTTGTGCCGAATCCCACTTGATTACTTATCTCCCCAATCGTTTGTTCTGACTCAACGAGCAGTCGCTTCATCTTAGAAACGCGAAGCCGAATCAACTCGTCATTGACGGTTCGTTTTAACTGCTTACGAAAACGATGCTCCAATGTCTGCCTTCCGATACCAGCAGCCTTGGCAACATCTGTAACGGAAATTTTGAGATGGGCGTTTTCTGCCATAAAGGCCAGAGCGCGTCCCATCGCCGGATCTTCCACTGCGTAAGCATCACTCGAGCGTCTCAGAATGAGTTCTTTGGGCGGTATAAGAATCAATGAATCATTGCTGATCTTTTCACCGTTCATCATGCGATCTAACATTTGAGCGGCTTCATAACCGCAGCGCCTATCCGACATATCAATACTTGAGAGTGTTGGGCTACTTGCGTTGCAGATCATCACTTCATTATTCATCCCAATCACGGCCATTTGATCAGGAATAATCCATCCACGGGCTTTACAAAACGAAGTAAGATTGAATGCGACTTCATCATTTGGGCACCCAACACCGATAGGAGCCTGCCATGAGGATATAGCCTTGTTGGTGTGATCTAAAAATTGTTTCCACTGCTTTTCTTGATCAGGAAATTTAGCCGACACACTGTAACGTTTACACGATAACCCATGTTCTTTGGCCACCTCGCTCATACCCTCGTAATGCAACTTAGATACTACAGACCCCTTGAAGCAGAAGCTAACGAGACGTTTGAATCCACAGGCAATTAAGTGCTCAGCCGCCATTCGGCCCGCCATCTTGCAATCATAATTCACGCTGGGCACTTTTGATACCAATGAGGTATCGATTTTTACATTTACTACCGGAATCTTTGATTTACGCCCAGCAGACAATATATCTTCAGTAATACGTCCGATGATGCCATGAAACTTTTTACCTCTCTGTATTTCATACTGAGGATAATTCCCAAGATCAAAATCCCATCCACCGTGTTCTTCGGCATATTCACGAATACCAGCGAAAATTTCGTAATGGCGCTTATATGGCCATTCAAGTTCCATCACCACTGCTACTTTTGGTCGAGCTGCCATGCCAACAAAGTAGGCAAATGCGATTTTAATGCAATACTTGATTATTTTTATGGGTTGATTGATCAAAATGACCATTTTTCCATTGCTCTCTAATTTATTGAAATCTCAAACAGCAGGATTTCCAAATTTTCGACAACCCAAGCAAGCATCGGAACTTCGGTATAAAGATTGGCAGATATAGCAAATTACATGCTTTCCCAAAAAAGCGAAAGCCCCGTAAAACGGGGCTTTCATTGGTTGCGGGAGCAGGATTTGAACCTACGATCTTCAGGTTATGAGCCTGACGAGATACCTGACTTCTCCATCCCGCGTTTGGATGTTTCCGCCTTTCGGTGGGCGCAAGAAGTAACCGCCGATCCTCATCACGCGCAAGGTAAAATTTTGCTTCTTCGTGATTTTTTGATTCAATCTCGCCGCAGATGAACCTGAGAGCAGAGAAATATCGAACCCTAAGTGAGGCCGAGTGGCGGGAGCTTGCTCAACTTCACTTCGATGTTGCTACCTCTTTCACCGCCGGCTCTCGCCTGCGCCGCGACCATGGTGAAAAGCATCCGGTCGAGGATTTCCTCTTGAATTACTATCCCTACCCCATCGCCCTTCTCGAACAATGGCAACCTGGCTATGGTACGGCTTTGAAATTCTCTGATTTGGAAACTTTACCCATCCAACTGAAAAACCGACGCTATCGGATAGAGGACGATCATTGTTATCTCGACGCCACTCTGATGGATGAAAAAGAACGCCAGCGGCTTCAGTGGATCACCGAACTTCTCGAAGCCACCCAACGCCACGTTCCAAACTTCGCATGCCATGGCCTACACGAATGGGCGATGGTTTACCGCGCTGAAGAAATCCGCCATGCAGCCATCGCACCGCTGCGTTTGCCACAATCGGAAATCGATACCCTTGTCGATTCCCGTCCTATTACCTGCACCCACTTCGATGCTTTTCGGTTTTTTGCCAAACCAGCCAAGCCACTGAATCGCCATACTCTCAGTCTCGATACCCGCCACGAAAACGAACAACCCGGCTGCGTCCATGCAAATATGGATCTCTACAAATGGGCGGCAAAATCGATGCCATGGATCGGTTCGGAACTGTTGCTTGAAACCTTCTTCATAGCCACCCAACTCCGCGATCTCGACATGCGAGCCAGTCCCTACGACCTCTCGGCTTGGGACGTCACACCCATAAAAATTGAAACCCCCGAGGGACGCAGAGAATACGAAACCGAACAACGCCGACTCGCTTTTCTGGCGATTGAACTACGCACCAAGCTTATCAGTGCCATTCAGCGCGTGATTCTGCAATGAATCCGCCGCTAAATTCCCATTAAAATTTCTGATAGAATCTTCTCGTCAAAATTAAAACAGCCCGCTACTTGAAGATCTTGCTCATCTAATATTAAATAATATGAACCCACTGGATAACAACTCAACAACAGGCTCACAGCTCAATCTTGATGAATTTCAAAACCGTCAGCAGAACTTACTGATTGCATTCATCGCTGGCAGCGTGGCCATGCTCGTTTCTGCCATCATTTGGGCCGTGGTCACGACAGTTACCGGATATCAGATCGGCTGGATGGCGATCGGTGTAGGGTTCTTGGTCGGACTCGCCGTCCGCTTAGGCAAAGGGGTTGATAATATCTACCGCTATTTAGGCGCAGGCTTGGCCCTTATAGGCTGTCTATTGGGCAACTTCTTTACCATCGTCGGATTCATTTCGCAAGAAGAAGAAGTCAATGCTTTCAGTGTGCTTGGACTCATCGATTACACAAAAATTCCTTCCTTGATGATGACGACGGCCTCTCCCATTGATTTACTGTTTTACGCTTTTGCTATTTACCAAGGCTACAAAATCTCAGTGAGAACAGACGCTGTGGAAACACCGCCGTCCGCATAACACGGAGCCTTAAATTGCCAACGAGGCGCGAGACCCTGCCTAAGCTGGGGTATTTCGGGGTTTTCAGCATACGGATAGGTTTGCAAGACACCGACACCAAAACAAAACGATTGTTTTTTCAATCGGCGTGGAAATAGACTTCTTACCCACCCGCTAAATCCGCAATTCAATCGTCATGTCGAAACAGACCAAAGCCCAGCCCAAAGCATCTTCCCAGACCTATACCTCCGCCAAACAACGCTATGCAAATATCGGCGTGGACACGGATGCGGCGATGAAAAAACTCGCGACGATTCCGATTTCCCTTCACTGCTGGCAGGGTGACGATGTCGGTGGATTTGAAACCTCCAGTGAAGGCCTTAGCGGCGGGATCGCAGTGACAGGAAATTATCCAGGAAAAGCCCGCACGCCCGATGAACTCCGCGCGGATCTTGATAAAGCACTCTCCCTCATTCCCGGAAAACATCGCCTCAACCTCCATGCGTTCTACGGCGAGTTCGACGGAAAAAATGTGGACCGCGACGAAATCGAGCCGAAACATTTCAAGAACTGGATCGACTGGGCGAAATCCAACAAAATGGGCATGGATTTCAATCCAACCTGCTTCGCACACCCAAAAGCCGCGGATGGATTCACCCTTTCAAATTCTAACAAAGGCATCCGCGATTTCTGGATCGAGCATTGCCAACGCTCGCGCGACATTTCCGCAGCGATGGGCAAAGCGCTCGGCTCACCCTGTGTCATGAACGTTTGGATTCCCGATGGTTACAAAGACTCTCCCGTTGATCGCGTCTCACCGCGCCAACGCCTCGAAAAATCTCTCGATAAGGTTTTTTCCAAAAAGCAAAACCCCAAACACATGCTCGATGCCGTCGAGTGCAAATTGTTCGGTATCGGCAGCGAAAGCTACGTCGTCGGTTCCCACGAATTTTACATGGGCTACGCGGTAAAAAACCAAAAGCTCCTCTGCCTCGATGCGGGTCACTTTCACCCGACGGAAACCATCGCCGATAAACTCGGTTCCGCTTTGATGTTTGTTCCTGAAATCCTACTCCACGTCAGCCGTGG
>JANOKJ010000165.1:0-35803 GCA_031419275.1 Akkermansiaceae bacterium
GACACAAACCGCCCAAGCTGCAGAGGAATCTCACCCCGAGGACATGACCGTCGCCGACATCGCCAAGGCCCCGACTCTGCCCTCTCTATCAGAAACATTGCCTGAAAGCGATATCCCCAGCGAAGGGATCGGGCTTTCCATCGTAAAACGTTTGTGCGAACTTCTGGATGCCAGCCTCGAACTGGAAACCAGTCCCGGAAAAGGATCCACGTTCCGGGTGATTCTTCCCAGGCAATACGAAGCTGCCGAAAAATCATAACATCGTGAGGTGTCCATTAAGGAGTTTAACGCGCAATGAAATCTGATTTACTAGATCGAATTCGCTCCGAGTTACGAGTCCAACATGCGCGTCTTTCCAGAGCATGAGGATAGTTTGTCTGACACCGTGTGATTGAGGGAAGACGATTTCTGGAAAAGGAAAGGTGATTGCGCCGCTGGCTCTGAACTGCGGCGGGTGATCATCTAATTCCGTTTCAGGACGATGAGTTGGGATTTCCAACCTACTGGATTTTTCGCCCCGAAGCCTCCTGCCTCGATGAAAAGGTAGTCGGTTTCGCCGATGGTTTTCGGGGTGATTTTATGAGCAACGTTTTGTTCCAGATCTAACAACGTATCTCCTGACCAGATCCAACGTGGGTCTTGAGTGAACCCATCCTCTTGCAGAGTGATTTTTTGGAACGGGGTGCGACCGATGGTGGCTTTCGCTGCGGGATCTAACTCTTCGATTTTTGCGACTTGTGAGATGACGCTCCATGATCCAGTCGCTTTTGGATTAGCAACAAACTTACCATCGTATTTGAATTTTCCTTCGTTTGGATCTTCTGCATCTTTGGAAGGGTCCTGTAAATTCTGCCATTCGGTAGAAAGCATAGGAATGAACGATGCGGCTCTGCGCAGAACTTCAGCATCAAGTGAGGGAAGTTTTCTTTCTTCCAGCCACATACTGAAAATTCCTTGGGCGGCAGGAGGCATTTGAACAATGGCGCGGTCACCGTAACGCATGAAGGTGATGGCGGAAATCGTGACGGGACCTTTTGCGAATTCCTGGACGAATTCTGGAGTGATCCAACCGCCCTGAATGGTATCGCCTGCGCGGCGACCCAAACCTTCTTTGCTTTCCACAAGAGTTTTTCCGTTCACATAAATTTTGAATCCATCACCCGCACCAACGCCTTGACCACGGCTGGCGCGGAGTCGGTAGATGTGGCCGGGTTTCATGGCTGGAAATTCAAATTTACCATTCAAAAGCAGGACTTCTTTATCCCACATAGTGCGTGGTGCTTCGCCCCAATGATTGCGATCCGCTTTGGAATTATCCGTCAACTCCCCTTTATACTGACCAAACGGTGGTAGGCCTTTTTTCCAGCCGGCTTTCGCTGCATCGAATTCCGGTGCAACCCAATTCTCCATGCCTTTCGGAAGCGTGACCGTACGATAGCGCCATGGAGTTTTATCGTAGGCGAGTTCTTCCGCAGGATCAAAGGTATGATAATTCCATTCCACATTTTTAAGATCGGGACCGAACGGTTTCCAATCGTATTCTTTGATTCCAACCTTGTTGTAGAGCGACACAAGGCCGTCGATGGAATTCATGACCGCGCCGTTTTGAGTGGGCTTATCGAGTTCACTGAAAATCTTGCGGCGGTTTTGCCCGATATATTGATAGATAAGTTTCTCTCTGATGAGAGGGAGAATCACTTTATTCAGATCGGGGCCGAATTGATCGGGATCAGCAGAGAGGAATACCTCATCGTGCGGCAATGGCGAATTAGGAAATTGTTTTTTCGAAACCTCATAGAGCACATCAAATCCACCGGGAACACCCGAGAGAGCTTCAGCAATACGACCCAATGTTTCGGTGCGGTGACCTGTTAGATCCTGACCACCTTCCCAACGGACCGGAGCGCTGTATTTCTCGTATGCGCTACCCATGGCTTTGAGCGCGACAACACGGACTTTCTCGTCGGCAGCAGCAAGTTTTTCCCTCAAGAGACCCAGCGGGCCGCCTGTCGTGCTTTGGCGAGGAGTGGTTTGGAATAACTCGCCCATGGGCGGGAGAACTTTTTCGTAACAACGGGGATCGGTCGCAACCTGAGCCAGCGTCATGAGCGCGCCGTTCTGCAGCCATTGCTCGGAATGCTTGAGGTAGGGAACGATCACATCCACGTGCGGGACGATCATGTCAGGCGTGCCTTTTTGAATGAGAGAAAAACAAGCGTCTTTCACGAACCAGGATTCCTTGTCGTCTTTGAGGCGTTCGATCGCAAGGTCGAAGAGGAGTTTCGACCAATCCGTCGTAGGATCGAAAGCTTTGGTCGCAGCACGGAAACCGACATTGCGGACGCGTGGATCGCTGTGTTTCGCAAATTCTTCTAACAATTTAGGACGAACCTCAAACGCAGGTTTGGGAAACATATAGTCAGCGGTAAGACCGGCGGCGACTAGAGATACCATGTTGCGAATCAGATATTCCGGATGTGAAACGTATTGGCGGATCTCATCATCGGTGAGAGGTTTTTGATTCAAACGAATGATGAGGGGCTTAGAGGAATCTTTTGCCAGCGTTTCACCTGCTAGATCGAGTTTTTTACCTTGCTCACCAGGAACAGGATCCATGGAGAGGAAAATATCATCTGCCTCGGTCCCCCATGGGCGAGCGGGAAGCTGATAAGGTTTGGAAAACTTGGATGGTGGTGCACCAGTGATGCGAAGGGTTTTGCGCGGGATGGTGTAGGAAATAGCGTAGCAATTGCCCCACTCGACATTTTCGTATCCAGCACCCCCGAGAATAGTAAACGATCCATCAAAGCGACGTGACATTTCATAATGCCATTTGCGGTTATCCATAAACTCGCGGTATTGCTTTGGCTCCTTCTCATACTTCAGACCCATCGAAGCACTGCGCCAAATTTCACCTATGCCGCCACCTGTATGACCGTGAAGCATGAAAGTGGTGGTGTAGAAACTGGTCTTCGCACAGTTATCGCGTGCTTTCGCATAGATCGATTTTTCACCCTCCGGGGTGAGCGATGCGGCGGCGGCCATGGCGAAAGCGAGTTTGCCGTGTTTGCCGTTATCAACGAAGGATGTCTCCGGCCTATCATCGCCGTAGGGGTTGATGCCGCGACCTGCGTAGCGGAAAAAGTGAGTCATCGTGCGGTTAAGTAAACTCTCGTTGACGTTCACGCCGCATTGTTTCGCGAGAAGAAGAAAGGTAACGACATGGGTTCCACCGGCGTTCAGGTGACCGTTGCCGTAGCCGAGTTTAACTACTCCGCTGCGACCCGCCCAAGCATCGAGATATTCGCCTTTTGCCGCTGCATCTACCAACTCTTGAATGATGGGCAGTGCTACGGGATCACCTGTGCGAAGATAGTATTCGCAAATCGCAAGTCCGCCATAGCCGATGTGCCATGCGTAACCATTTTGTTTTTTACCTTTAAGGCTGTGCACCCACTGTTTGACAGGTTCAATGTCTTTTTCCTCACCGGTGGAAAGCAGGAACAACATCCCGAAATCGGCGAAACCTTTATTAGAACCTGGCTTAGCAAGATAGTCGGCCATATTTCTAACAATTTTATCAGACTTCGGACAATTCAACGGCCAGGTTTTACTGTAAGCACCGAGCACCGGAATTTTGACGATGACTTCTTTGGCAGCTGCCTTGTCGTCATCTTTGAGCATGAATTTCAAAACACCATCTGAGGCTTCCGCTTTTTCAATCATCTGACCGAGCTGGATGCGTGGGTCGATGTCTTTGAGTTTCTCGCCGTTGATCGATTCGATGATCTGACCTGCTTTGAAGGCTCCGGTGGCAGCGGCAGGAGAGCCAGGCTCCACATCCATGGCAGGATTTTTTGGATCCATATCGCCGACCTTCATCGTGAAAGCGGGTTGATGCAGCTCTATGGCAATGCCCACGGGACCGAAGTTAGAGAGCGAGTTGACGGTCGCTACATCGCTAGGCGCAGTGGAAAAAAGCGGGGTTTCCTTGTAGAAAGATTGAGCCTGGGAGAAATCGAACGAGTTCACCAAACTGAACGCCGCGAGGCCAAGGGTGATGGATTTACTGAATCTGCGCGGGGCGAGAGATGGAATAGTCATGGGCTTGTTGGTCTTAGAGTCGCTGATTTACGGGATTATGGGTAGTCTTCTATCCATTATTTGAAAAGCAGCCTGTGTAAAAATGTCTCATCTACGAAATCTCAATTCGTCGCGTAGGTTTTCAATTTCATCGATCAAGCCAATGATTGTATGGATTGCCGCCCAATTCATGCGGTGTTGTTGGCGAAGCGTTTCGATGTGACGCAGGCGAAGGATGGTTTCTTCGTTGAAATGCCATTCGTCGTCTTCAGTGCGAGCTGGCTGGATGACGCCTTTGCGGCAGTAGAAAATGATTTTCCGACGCGAACTACCTGTCATGCGAATGACGACTTCCAAGGAATGGAGGTGGTGGGGATTGGGTTCTATCGATTTCATATCAATGGTCCCTAGGGTTGAAGGTTGAACTGTCGCGTAGTTTTTCCCATGCACGGCGTTCTTCTCCGCTTACCTCTCTTGGCGAAGCGATGGAAATTTCCACATACAAATCTCCGGGTGCGTCTTTTTTTGGCAAGCCGTAACCTTTGAGTCGCAATTGATCATCCGAGTTGGTTCCGGCGGGGATTTTGAGCTGAACGGTTTTCCCACCGGGGACGTTTACTGAAATCGTAGTGCCAAGCACGGCTTCCCATGGAGCGAGGGAAAGCTCACGGAAAAGATCGTGTCCTTTCACGCGATAATCCGGATCCGCCGCCATGCGAACTCGTAAAAATAAATCACCATCCTCCCCTCCCCCCGAGCCTGTTCCACCATGACCCGGAACGCGCAGTCGCTGGCCTTCGCCGATTCCTGCGGGAATCCGAACTTGCACCTCATCTGTCGTCACCCGTCCCGTGCGCTGATCCGCTTTGCGGAGAGATATGGTTCGCATCGATCCCGTGAAAGCTTCCTGAAGCGTGACCATGAGATCGCCCTCGATGTCTTGCCCGCGCACTTTTCCACCCCTCGCGCCAGAAAATCCGCCTCCTCCATAACCCGCCGCACGCCGCGCTCCTCCACCGGAGAAATATTGTTCAAAGAAATCGCTGAAACCTGTGCCGCCAAATTCAAAGCCCTCCGGCATTTGCTGCCCTCCGCCTCCAGACCACGCACCTTGCGGCGGCGCACCGCCATGCCGATCCCAGTCCTTACCCAGCGCGTCGTATTTTTTCCGCTTCTCCGGATCGCTCAATACCTCATACGCCTCGTTGATTTCCTTGAATTTCTCCTCAGCCGTCGACTTATCCTTCGCAACATCCGGATGGTGCACGCGAGCCAATTTCCGAAACGCCTTTTTGACATCCGCCGCCGAGGCATCGCGCGCGATTCCTAACACCTCGTAATAATCCCTGAATTCTACCGCCATCTATAAAAGGTATGCGCGAAATATCCTTTCGACGCAAGAGAGCGATTTATGGATCCAGCCCCAATGCGGGCGTGTATTCCTAAACGATGCATTCCATGGGTTTCAAAGCCATTTCATCTTCTTGAAGAGAATCAACTGAACCACGGCTATAACTGCCATGATGACCATCAGACCAATATAGCCGTACGGCGAATAGAGTTCAGGCATGTTGAGCGGAAGTTTTTTGCCCGAAGGACTGGTGGAAGCGAAATTCATTCCGTAAACACCGACAATGAATGTCAGGGGAATGAAGATGGAAGTGATAACGGTGAGCACCCGCATGATATCGTTCGTGCGAAGGGCAACGCTGGAGTGATAAAGTTCCATCAGTCCCGTGGTGAGTTCTTTGTAACTTTCAACCAAGTCCATCAGTTGCACGGTGTGGTCGTAGCAATCGCGCAGAAAGACCTTGGGCTGATTCGAAATGAATCCTGAGGAATCGTGGAGCAGCGAGTTGATGACATCCCGCAGTGGCCAGACGAAACGGCGAACTTGGGTGAGGTTGCGCTTGTATTCATGCAGTGTCACGACCATCTCGCGGGATGGCTTCTCTAACAATTTTTCCTCAAGCTCCTCAATAGCGGTGCCAATTTCCTCGAGCACGGGGTAATAGTGGTCGATGATCGTATCCAGCAAAGCATAGGCGAGATAATCCGCCTTGGAGATCCTCATCATACCATGACCGCTCCGTATCCGTTCGCGTACGGGATCGAAAACATCATACTCAGCCTCTTCCTGAACGGTGATGAGAAAATTCTTACCTAAAAACATACTGACCTGTTCGCCGCAAATTTCCGCATCAGCGTTCTGATAGACCATTTGCGCGACGATGAAGATATACTCAGGAAAGCTTTCGGTCTTCGGACGCTGGCCCGTGTTCCAAACATCCTCAAGTGCGAGAGGATGAAGATCAAATTGGGCTCCCAGGGTTTTGAGGGCTTCCAAATCACTCAGGCCATCGATGTTGATCCACGTCACTCCACGCTTGTCGAGGTGCTTGCTAAGCTCGGCGATGTCGGTGACTTCATGTTCTTCAAGGCGATCCTTGTCATACTTGATGAGATGGATTTTCGGAGCACTGACCTTGCCGTCGGTTGTGCGAGGAACCAATGCGGCGGGAGATGTGCCAGGAACGGAGTGACGGACTTTGAACATAGTAATACGAAAACTAGAATATGATTTGCTGGAAAATTAACCGCATTACTGCATACGCACTAACCCTAAGCAATCATTGAATTGGCTGGGCGTGTTCGGTTCATGAAGTTTCATTCCTGCTTTATCCTAAATGGAAATATGAACCGCAATGCGAGTTAGGCGCACAGAAAATGATTCCATAAATGTTACGATGACTGCCCTGGTCCTAAAAGAGGGGCGAGGACAGGAAAACCCGAGTGTTTCATGACCTTATCCCGTTTTAAGGAGGTTTCGAGGCAGGTGACGGACATGATGTATCCATTTTTCCTACCTATATACTCATTCTTCAAGGTTGAGCGCGACCCGATTGCAGTACATGGTTTCCTCATGCCCCGCTTACGCGATCCAGACGAGCCGAAGATTTACTTCCTCCCGAACCTCATGACTGCCTGCAATCTTGCCTGCGGTTTCTTCGCTGTCCTGATGATTTTCAAGGGACAAATCGAAGTTCAAAAAGTATCTGGCGGGGTAGACATCGCCGCCAAAGAATACTACGAAATCTCCCGCCACTACTACCAATACGCCATCCTACTTATCTTCGGTTCGTGCTTGTTCGATCTACTCGACGGCCGCCTCGCCAGACTCGGCGGCCAGGAATCCCCTTTCGGCCAAGAGTTCGATTCGCTAGCCGATATCATTTCTTTCGGTATGGCTCCCGCGATGCTGCTCTCCCGCGCAGTGTTGTTTCCTCTCGGAAATATCGGTTGGTCGATCGCTCTTATCTACCTCATCTGCGGCGCGATGCGACTTGCCCGCTTCAACTGCCTCGCCTCTTTACCGAAAAAACCCGGGGACAAAAACGATTTCCGCGGCATTCCCATTCCCATGGCCGCAGGCTTCATCGCATCTCTAACATTTCTCATCATTGATCTCTATAAAAACGACCATGAGGTCGGTTTCTGGAAATACGTGCTCGCTGGCGTCATGCTAGGACTGTCTTGGTTAATGATCAGCGATGTCCGTTATCCTTCTTTCAAATCGGTCGATTGGAAAACACGCGGTAGTTTCACTGCTATTCTCGGTGCGGTCATCTTGGTCAGTCTCACCATTCACTTCCGCTACATCATGCCGGTCGTTCTTTTCAGCGCATATCTACTGTATGGTTTCTTCAGGCCATTGATTTCCCAGCGCTTAAGAAAAGAAATCGAAGATTTCTCTGAAACCGATGAAGCGACTTCCGAAACCGAAGAAGTTATCTCTGAGAAGACAGATAAGCCGAACAAATCCTAACAGATCATGGAGGAAAATAGAAAATCCCGACTCTTACCGTGGTTGCTTGTCCTTCTTCCGATATGGCTCATCGCATCCGGAGCTTTCGCCTTGGTGCAATATTTCAAAAGCGAAGAGACTGAAAAAATCGAGTCGGAAAAGCGTTTCGCAAAAAGCGTTTCAGCCGAATCCATTGCAGATGATTTGAAAAAAATCATCTCCGTGATCGGTGAACGCAACACTTCAAAACCCGAGCAACTCTCCGCCACCGCTTCGATGATCGAAGGCACGCTCGGTCCATCGAATACGGGCTATGAAGTCATAAAAATCAATGGACCTTCGGATTTTCCCATCCTGAAAGTCACCATCCCATCTCTTAAAAAATCCATTGGACCGCTCTGGATCATCACTTCCTACGATTCGCCTAACCAATCACGAGGGGCAGAAAAAAACGCCACCGGCCTAGTCGCCACTCTCGCTGCCGCTCAAGCTTTGGCTGATCTCTCTCCTGCCCAACCCATCCATTTCCTCTTCATCCCCCACGCCAACGAAGACGACGGACCTATCCTTGAGACAGCCACCATCGTTTCCCAACTCATCCAAGCTGAAACCAAACCTAGCGCGATCCTCTGCATCGAGACGATGGGCGATGCCGAACCTCTTATCGTATCATCTCGCGACACCACTGCATTACCCGCCATGGATTTCGTAGATCTCGGAAAAATCCTAGGAGCAGAAGTCGTCTGCCTCGGAGACGATTTCGATCTCTCATCCACCCTGACCGAAATGAACCTCCCCGCCATCCGCATCGCCACCCGCCCCATGCTTTTACCCGACGAAACCGACGAGAAAATCCCCTTCGCCCCCACCCTCGCCGCCTCAACCGGACGGCTGATCGAGCTGGTGCGTAGGCTTTCTCGATAAAAATCTCTGAAATCCCCACTTGACCCTTTCCGCATCCTGCCCGACCCATTGCACCTAACTAAACGCGATGATTTCCCCAAGCGAACCCGATACCACCTTCACCTCTCACGCTCCTGGCTACTGGCCAGATTGCGATGCGAAGGATTGGAACGATCCCAAATGGCAGCTCCGCAACCGTATCGATTCCCTCTCGGATCTCGAAGCCCACATCAAACTCACCGATGAAGAACGCGCCGGCGTGCTGCTTGCGGGCAACAAACTCGCGATGTCGATCACTCCGCATTTTTTCAACCTGATCGATAAAAGCGATCCCGACTGCCCAATCCGCCGGCAAGTCATTCCACGCATCGAAGAAGCATGGACCGCGCCCGAAGAACTCGCCGATCCATGTGGCGAAGATTCCCATATGCCAGTACCCGGACTAGTGCATCGCTATCCTGATCGCGTTCTGTTTCTCGTGACGGATCGCTGTGCGTCTTACTGCCGCTACTGCACTCGCTCACGCGTCGTCTCCGGTGTCGGCGAGCAACACCTCGAAACTCAATGGGAAGCCGCCTTCCAGTATTTGGAAAAACATACGGAAGTGCGCGATGTGCTACTTTCCGGCGGAGATCCGCTTTTGTTTTCCGATGCGAAACTCGATAAAATCCTCACCCGTCTCCGCGCGATCCCACACATCCAGTTTCTTCGTATCGGTTCCCGTATCCCGATTTTCCTTCCCCAACGCATCACACCGGAACTTTGCGACATGTTGAAAAAGCACCATCCGCTTTTCATCTCCATCCATTCCAACCATCCGAAAGAACTCACCACCGAAGTCCGCGACGGACTCATCCGCCTCGCAGAAGCCGGCATCCCGCTCGGTAACCAATCGGTTCTTCTTCGTGGCGTGAACGATTCCCCAGAAATCCAAAAATCGCTGGTACACAAACTCCTGATGACCCGCGTCCGCCCTTACTATCTCTATCAGTGCGATCTCATCACCGGTTCTTCTCACCTCCGAACCTCCGTTGCCGAAGGCGTGAACATCATCGAAAAACTCCGCGGTCATACCACCGGATACGCCGTCCCGCAATTCGTCATCGATGGCCCAGGTGGTGGTGGAAAAATACCCATTAACCCGAACTACGTCGTTGATAGCAGTTCGAACAAAGTCACCCTCCGTAACTTCGAGGGAGAAATATTCGAATACCCGGATCCGACCCCGATCCCGACTGCGGATATGAAAGCCCTACACGAAAAGGCGATGTGCAAATCTTGCTGATTTCAAGCACTTATCATGCAAATAGAAGTAACTGGCAGAAACGCTCGCATCGCGAGTTTAGCTCTCGCTTTAATCAGTGCATATTGCCTGAAGCATGGGGATTCTAACGAATTTATTTACGTGCTATATATGAGCTCAATGCTCATTAGCTGCGTCCCATGGCTTCTTGTTCTGCGTCGTAAAATTTCGAAAAGGCCATTTTCCGAAAACAGCAAGTGGATGACTACCGCTAAATTTTCCCTCTGGACCACCTTACTAATCGGCCCAGTAGTTCTCGTAATAACTTGGTTATGGTTTATTGCTGCAACGGAGCCAGAACGAAGAGCCACAAGTCTAAATGGTCTTGTGGTCATTTTATACACTATCGCAGCTCTCGGAGCAGCCTATTACATCGCTGCATTCGCTTACTTGATCCAACTTTGGCGCGATCAGTGGCACCAAAAACTCAATATCGCTACAGCAATTTTTCTGACTCTTCTATTTCTCGCCTTCTTATACTGGGCGGTTAGTTAATAGGATCTAGAAAACCTCTCAATCGTCCTCGCCTGAATGATACTACTTCACGGCGTAGCTCCGCTCCGTCAGCCAACCCACCATCATCTCGTCTGAGAAAACTTTTCCAAAGACTCGATATTGCGAATCGCTGAGCGGGTTTTTTGAATCGATCTTCTCGGATTTCACAAATGACTCCGGCTCGTAATACGAGGAATGAATAAAAGCCATATCCTCGCCCGATACCGATATAAATCCCACGTGCGAGTCCAAGCCGACGATGTAGATTCCATCTCCTTCTTTCCGTAAATACTCACGAATCGCTTTCATGGATTTTCCGCCTCCGAGAATATCTCGATCCGCCTTTGCCATGAAAGTCTCAATAATCGTTTGGGATGCCTGCTGCGCGAGCTTGATGCGTTCAACTTTAAACCCCGCATGCAACAGACACGTCGAAACAAAATAGCCGCAAGCGATTGCTCCTTCTCCCGGCTTGGTTGTCGTTCCATGAAACGCCCAATCCGTTCCATACCAGGCAGGAAAGATATCCTGAAGTAGTTTGGCTTCGAGATGATTCTTAGTTTCAACCAGAATCACCGCCTTCGCAGTCGCATCCGCTCCACGATAGCGCTCCGCTTGCTTTTTCCGAAACTCATCTAGTTCTGTTAGATTAGCTTGATAATCCTTCCTTTTCTGTTCGATGATTTTCTCCGTTACCTCAGCTTGAGCGAAGCCTGAAGCCAAGACACCGAATAAAATGAGAATATAGAAGACTTTGTGATTTTTCATATCGTGTAGCGTAACTTTTTCTTCCGCATTGGAATGACACTTTTGCCGAATAAGCCTACTTCTCTGTCGTAGCCTCCACTGCTGGAGGATCGATCACCTCGATTTCGGTGTAATAAGTCACCATGTTTTGCATGGTGTTGCACGCATCGATATCACCAGACCACAATCCCACTTCTTTCGCACGCAATTTCAAGGTGAGGTCGTGGACATCCCCAGGAGCGAGTTTTTTACGAAGATTATAGGAATGATAACCCCATAACCTTTCTGACGAACTGTGCTTGGGTGACACATCGATAATTTCAAATCCGTCCGTGAGTTCATCATAAACATCCAAGTTTGCCAAAAAGACATCATCCGCCCCGGTGTTCTTTACCGAAATCTTCACCTCAACAACTTCTCCCAATTGCACGGTATCCGGATGATCAACCTGGATCTCAAAGCTCGGTGATTCCGTATAAATAAACCAATACCCGACGGCACCGATCCCAACCCAAACCAACGATGTCACAATCATGGTGATCAACGCCGTGAGGATGATTAACTTGTTGCGATAGGATGTTGGAGTTGGCGGATACATATTAGATTATTTCGCGATGAATAGGAATTCTGGCAAACATTAAACGTTAGGCAAAAAATCCCCGCTCGGTCACATACTTCAACCACGGCACGAAATCCAACTCGGGCGAAACTTCTTTCGCAAAGCCCGCCAAAGCCATTACCGAACGACTACCATCCATCGCCGCCAGCACTTTGAGTTGGGAAAATGGAAATACACAGGATTTGAGTTTCGAATCCACCAGAGGCAAACATTCCTGTGCACAAATCAAACGCCATGCATCGAGCTTGGGAAAATGCGGCACGATAAAATTCTCAGAAGATTGCTCAGAAAATGGGATAGATTCACCAAGTAGCGCATCCTTGCGACAAAAAATCTCAGATCGAAATGTGGTCTTCAGCTTCTCATCGGTAAGGTCATCGCCCCTCTCACCGGTGAGAGAATCACCCAACCAGCGCAGACCACTCAATTCCGCGAGTTTCACCACCGCTCCCAAGGACCAAGCATCCGTGAGTGGACCAAAATCATCGCACGCTAAAACTTCCAAACCCTTCGCCAGCATATCATCCACGATCTCGGCTTCCCGTGTATCGGCCACATCTTTGAAAACCGCCAGCGCGGTCATTTCATCGACATCGCCCGCAGTCTGAATTGCCCGCACTTTTTCCACCACCCGCATCCTTTCCTTCCACCCCGCCGCAACATTGAAACTCACCGTCGCAATCCCATCTTTCGAGAGTCGCTTGCCGATGAAATCCATCATCCCCACTTTCACCTCATCAGGCACCCAGGAAAAAACTCCGTGCGCGATAATGAAATCAAACTCCCCCACGGGATCGAACTCCAAGATTGAACTCTGGCAAAAACTCACATTTTTCAATCCTGTCTGCCGCGCCAGATTCTTCGCCGTGGAAATATATCTCTTCGAAACATCCACCCCCACACACTCCGAGTTGCGCAAACGATTCGCCACAGAAAGCAAATGATGCCCCGTCCCGCAGCCAATTTCCAAAATCCTAGCCCCCTCAACTTTGCTCCCACCCAGCCCAAAAAACCTCGCAACCTCAGCATTCACCGCCGGATCAGCACTCGGATGGCTCATTGGCGGATATGCCTCTGCCTGATATAACTCTGCAAAGGTGCGCTGCATCTCGCTTTTTCCAATATGCAGAAGGGCTTTGCAACCCCTTTCATCAGTAGAATCACCGAGAATCAAAATTCTGATAATTTCTCTGAAATTTAGTGTTCCATCCCACGCCAGAGGTACATAACCTCCCGCCCCGTGCCCACGACCGCTATCCTTGCCCTCGAAGACGGACGCTGCTTTTCTGGAATTTCTTTCGGAGCCAGCGGAACCACCACCGGAGAAATTTGCTTCAATACCTCGATGACAGGTTATCAAGAAGTGATCACTGATCCTTCTTACCGCGGCCAAATCGTCGCGATGACTTATCCCATGATCGGTAACTACGGAGTGAACTCCGAAGACAACGAATCCGCCGGTCCACACATCCGCGCATTTGTCATCGGCGAGCTTTGCGAGATCCCATCTAACTGGCGCTCAGAAGAAAGCCTTTCTTCTTATCTCGGACGCCACGACATCCTCGGCATCGAAGGGATTGATACACGCGCTCTAACCATTCATCTCCGCTCTCTCGGTGCCATGCGCGCCTGCGTCACCACCGAACTTTCCGAAGCTGATGCCATCGCTGCCGCGAAAAATTCCGCGCCCATGGAGGGTTCCGATTTCGTCAAAGAAGTCACTACCAAGCACTCTTACATTTGGTCCGAAGAATCCCGCAAATGGACCCTACCTAACGAATCTATCGGTGAAACCGAAACTTACCAAGAACTACCCGAAGTAAAATACCGCGTCGTAGCAATCGACTTCGGACTGAAATACAACCAACTCCGCATGCTTCGCCAAGCAGGCTTCGAAGTTGAGGTCGTGCCCGCCACTACTTCTGCTGAGGAAATTCTCGCGAAAAAACCCGATGGCCTATTCCTAACAAACGGCCCCGGAGATCCTGCCGCGCTAGACTACATCCACGCAGAACTCAAACAGCTCATCACCAAGCTCCCCACTTTCGGCATCTGCCTTGGCAACCAACTCCTCGCCCACGCCTACGGCGGAAAAACCTTCAAACTCAAATTCGGCCACCGCGGCGGAAACCAACCGGTCAAAGATCTCCGTACCGGAAGAATTTCCATCACTTCCCAGAACCACGGTTTCGCAGTCGATCCTGATTCGCTCCCCGCTGATATAGAAGTCACCCACATCAACCTCAACGACAACACCGTTGAGGGCATGCGCCACAAAACCCTACCAATCTTCTCCGTCCAATACCACCCAGAAGCCGCCCCAGGCCCCAACGACGCCGCCCACTTCTTCACCGACTTCGCAGAACTTATCGAGACAAGTAAGATTAACCGCGAATGAACGCGAATGGACGCGAATTAATTTTCAAAGACGAAGTCTTTGAGATCATCTCCTGTGCGCTGGAGATATCGAACGGTCATGGCCACGGCCTAAACGAGAAAATTTATGAAAACTCCCTTGTTGTAGAATTCGGTTTTAGAGGAATTCCATTTCTCCAACAACCGAGATATCCAGTCAGTTGGAAACAAGTGAAAGTCGGCGAATTCATTCCCGACCTCATCGCCCACGAAAAAATCATCGTAGAAACTAAAACCATCGATCGCATTACTGATATCGAGCGTGGTCAGGTTCTCAATTACTTACGCGTCACCAAACTCCCCGTGGGACTCATCATCAATTTCAAGAATCCACGACTGGAATGGGAACGAGTCGTTCTTTCCAAAGACTCCAACCCACCCAATCTTCATTAGCGTCCATTCGCGTTCATTCGCGGTAAACTTTCCACATCCCTAAAACTCAGCCACAATCCGCGTTCATTCGCGGTTAAAAATTTGAAATTTATGAACACTGTAATCACCGGCCTCCAATGGGGCGACGAAGGCAAAGGCAAAATCGTCGACTATCTCACTGAATCCGCAGACGTCGTCATCCGCGGCCAAGGCGGTAACAACGCTGGCCACACGGTCATCGCCAAAGGCACCAAATACGTCCTTCACCTCCTTCCTTCCGGTATTCTCTGGGATAATAAAATCAACGTCATCGGCAACGGCGTCGTCGTCGATCCCATCGGCCTCTGCATCGAGATCGAACGCATCGAATCACAAGGTGTGAAAATCTGCCCTGAAAAACTTCTTATCTCTGATCGCGCTCACGTGGTTTTACCTTTTCACAAAGAGCTCGATGCCGCTCGCGAGATCTCCCTCGGTGATCAAAAAATCGGCACCACCAAACGCGGCATTGGTCCAGCCTACGCAGATAAAGTCAACCGCTGTGGCCTGCGCATGGCAGATTTGTTAGACCGTCCGTTTGCCGAAGCACTCATCACCCGCCGCACTGCCGAGGTGAATGAGATTCTATCGAAATACGATCTCCCAACTTTCACTGCCAGCGCCGTCATCGCTGATACCTATGAAGCTTTCGAACGCCTCCGTCCGCACGTGACTAACACCATTCCGGTTTTGCACAAAGCATGGAAGGCGAAGAAAAACCTCCTTTTCGAAGGCGCGCAGGGAACCTTACTCGATATCGATTTCGGAACCTATCCTTTCGTCACCTCCTCCAACACCACCGCAGGCGGATCCACCACCGGCACAGGATTACCACCCACAGCGATCGAATCAGTCATCGGTGTCTGCAAAGCCTACACCACCCGCGTCGGCTCAGGCCCTTTCCCAACAGTTGACGAAGGTCTTTCCAAATACCTCCACGATCTCGGCCGCGAGTTCGGCGCTACCACCGGTCGCCCACGCGGCTGCGGCTGGCTCGATACCGTCCTGCTTCGCTTCGCTTGCATGGTCAACGGCGTCACTGGCCTCGCCGTCACCAATGTCGATGGACTCGACGAATACGAGCATCTGAAAATCTGCGTCGCCTATGACATCGACGGCCATCGCCACGATCTCCCACCAGCCGACCGCTCGTTCTGGGATCGCGCGAAACCGATTTACGAAACGCTCCCCGGCTGGAAGCAAGACACCACCAACTGCACCAGCTACGATCAGCTCCCGCCAAACGCCCAAGCTTACCTCACCCGCCTCTCCGAACTCTGCGATGCCCCCATCGCCTTTGTCGGCGTCGGTCCGGATCGTAAGCAGACTTTGAAAGCATAAATCCTCATTTTTCATCATTTTTACTCTTGAAATGATGAAATTTGATGCTAATTTTCTTCCATGAGAATCACGGTAGACATCGATGAAGCAATTTTAGCAGACCTTTTGGAGATCACTGGGGATAAAAATAAAAGTCCAGCGGTCGCAAAAGCGGTCACTGAGTTTGTCCGTAGAAAAAAAGCCAAAGAATTCGGACGCCTCATCCGAGAAGGAGCGTTTGATTATTACGGCCCAGAAGATACGGCATCTTCTGACTTCACCGATCCCATTCCTCCTCTTTACCCAGACGAAAAGTAATGGTCCTCGTTGATTCCTCAGTCTGGATTGAAAGTTTTCGTCCCAATGGCGACATGCGGGTGAGACTCGCACTCGAGGGACTGTTAGATGCCTATGAGGCCTCGTGGTGCGCCCCAGTTCGACTCGAAGTCATCGGTGGTGCCCGCAAAGAAGAACGCACCCGCCTCGGTCGATACTTTTCCGTGATTCCCTATCGCCCCTTTAAAGAGGAAGATTGGAATCGTGCGATTTCTCTAGCTTGGTCGCTACGCGGCAAGGGGCTGAACCTGCCGTGGCTCGACGTCCTCATCGCCTCCATCGCCATTCATGATGATCTCCGTGTATACTCCATCGATAAACACTTCGAAGTCATCGCCCAACACTCCTCGCTCTTCCTCTACAAGCCTGGCTACGGTGGAATGTTCAAACCAGAAAACGAACAATGACCTCACCTAACCATCATCACGTCTCCCACATCGCCATCATCATGGACGGCAATGGTCGCTGGGCGAAAGAACGCGGACTCCCTCGCGCCGAAGGCCATCGCGCAGGCGCCGAATCCATCCGCGAAGTCACCGAGGCCTGTATCGAGCTCGGCGTGAAATACCTCACCCTCTACGCGTTTTCCTCAGAAAATTGGAACCGACCCAAAGCCGAAGTCGATGCTTTGATGAAACTGTTAGATCGGTTTCTCGATGATAAAGCCGCTGAGCTCGATAAACAAAAGATCCGCCTCCAAGCCATCGGCGATCTCGACCGACTTCCCGACGGTACCCGCAAGCGCCTAAATCGTATTCTCGAACGCACCAAAAACCATCAAACCATGACCTTGGTGCTCGCGCTTTCCTACGGTGCCCGTGAGGAAATAACCGCCGCCGTCCGCTCCATCGCCAAAGCCGCCGTCGCAGGGGAAATTTCACCTGATGAAATCGATGGCGAACTCATCTCCCAACATCTTTACACCAAAGACATCCCCGACCCCGACCTCCTCATTCGCACCTCAGGCGAAATGCGTGTCTCCAATTTCCTCCTCTGGCAAATCTCCTACTCGGAAATCGTCATCGTCAAAAAAATGTGGCCTGACTTCCGCCAAGGCGACCTCTTCGCCGCCGTCGAAGAATACAACAAGCGCCACAGAAGATTCGGCGCCCTGTAAAATGTAGCGGCGATCTTCTGCCTACCCCGACAAAGTCGGGGGTCGCCGTCTTCACCTCATCTACCACACCCAATTCCGCCATATCAGGGCTGATTTCCTTCTGATTTTTAACCCAAAGAGAACACCTCTAAACTCGGATTTCAGAATTTCAACCCAACTTTTCCCAAATTGACCCATCGAAGTTCTTGCCAACCCCCTCCCAACCCGATAATCCCCTCTGCACCCCTAATAACATCTATATGAGTAACAACGACGCAATCGCACCAAACGCTAGCCGGCTCTTCTGGGCCGGATTCATCGCCATCCTCGCTGCAGGCGTAGGTTTCGCCATCCGTGGCGGTATCTTCGACAACTGGTCCAAAGAGTTCGGTTTCACCGCCTCTCAACTTGGAGCCATCGGTGGCGCAGGCTTCTCCGGCTTCTGTTTCGGTATTATCATCGGCGGTGTCATCGTCGATAAAATCGGATACGGCAAACTGGTTATCGTCGCTCTTCTCTGCCACATCCTTTCCGCTTTCGTTACATTCGGTGCAAGCACACCACAAAACGCCTACGACTTCCTATTCTGGGGTATGTTCATTTTCGCCCTCGCTAACGGTATCCTTGAAGCCGTTGCGAACCCACTCGTTGCAACTCTCTACCCAAAACAACGCACTCATTACCTCAACATGGTTCACGCAGCGTGGCCAGCAGGTATGATTCTAGGTGTCGCAGCCGGCTGGCTCCTTGATGACAAAATGCAACTCAACTGGAAACTCCAGCTCGCTCTCTACCTCATCCCAACCGCCATCTACGGTTTGATGTTCCTTGGTCAAAAATATCCCAAATCCGAAGCCGCTGAAAAAGGCTCAAGCTTTGTTGAGATGTTTAAATCCGTTGGTATCCTCGGCTCACTCGTTGCCTGCTACCTTCTCGCCCTTTTCTTTGGTGACATCTTTAAAAACATCTCACCTGAGCAGTCCAACCTCATCGGTTATGGAATCGGCGGTCTACTTCTGATCATCGTCGCGGTCATGACCAAATTCTCAATTGGTTCATTCCTGCTTTTTGCTCTCTTCATCACCCACGCTCTTGTTGGTGCCGTTGAGCTTGGAACTGACGGCTGGATCCAGAACATCACCGGTAACCTTTTCACCTCAGAACAAGGCAAATACCTCTTCCTCTGGACCTCCGCGATCATGTTCGGTCTTCGCTTCTGCGCTCATTGGATTGAGACCAAACTCAAAATCTCACCGATCGGACTGCTCTTCATTTCTTCAGTCATCGCCTTCATTGGTCTTACACTCGCAAGCAGCATGCAAACCTTCGCAATCGCAATGGTTGCACTCGGAATCTATGCCGTTGGTAAAACCTTCTTCTGGCCTACCATGCTTGCCGTGATCGGCGACCGCTTCCCGCACACAGGCGCTGTCGCCATGTCCATCATGGGCGGTATCGGAATGCTCTCTGCTGGCCTCATCGGCGGACCTGGCCTCGGCTACGCCAAAGACCGCTTCGCAGGCGAAGAGCTCAAAAAATCTGACGCCGCTCTTTATCAAGAGTATAAAGCAGAAAAACCTTCTACTTTCCTCAATATCCCAGCTACCAAAGCCTTCGGACTCGACGGCAAAAAGTTAGCTGAAGCCAAAGAAGCGAAGGAAAAAACCGACACCCAGAAAGCCGTGGTCCTAGCTGACCAAAAAGGAGATCGCGCCACCCTCAAAGCCGACTCCTTCATCCCAATGGCAATGGCTCTCATCTACCTCTTGATGTTCCTCTACTTCAAAACCATTGGCGGCTACAAACCGCTGACAGTTGAAGAAGCCTCTGGTAAAGCTTAATTCGAGTCCTCTTCCCAAAACGGCGCACCCCACAAAGGTGCGCCGTTTTTCTTTTCTCTTGCCCCAGCTTGCCATCACAGGCTCAACTAGTCGCAGATGAGAAACCTCCTCAGAAATATCCAGAATTTGTATGGCCGTATCCTTCGGCCAGCCTTGGTTGGTTTTTCCCTCATGCTGTTGTTGGCTGCGTTCGCTCCCACCACCGCGCTCGCCGCACCCAAAGTCAATATCGCCGATGGCTTTGACTTCCCCGTCGGCAAACCCGATGCAAAAAACTATTACAAATCCCGCGGACTGCGTCTTCGATCACCTTCACACTTTGGCGAGGACTGGAACGGACGCGCCGGTGGCAATTCTGACCTAGGCGATCCCGTTTACTCCTGCGCCGACGGCATCGTCACCTTTGCACACGATGTGAAAACGGGTTGGGGTAATGTCGTGCTCATCCGCCACGCGTATCGCGATCCTTCAAGCGGCTCGGTTAAATTCATCGATTCGCTCTACGGTCACCTCGATAAAATGAGTGTCAAAAACGGCCAAGCCATCAAGCGCGGCCAGCAGATCGGCACCATCGGCACCAACCGTGGCATGTATCCGGCGCACTTGCATTTTGAAATGCGCCACAACATCAACATCGGCATGGACCGCAGCGGCGTACCTTCCACTATGGACAACTGGGCTGACCCAACTCAATTCATCACTAAATACCGCCGCCTCAACCGCGAGTGGCGCCCCGTCGCAGTCCCCACCGGCACCTACAAGGCATTCGCCGGCTTCACAGGCCTCTAACAATTATTCCTGGGACCGCGCGTCTCCAGACGCGCTCTTTTAAAAATCAGCGATTGCAAAATCAACGAACTCATCCTTCTAATCAAAAATTCTTCCTTAGTGCTTTTTGTGGTTAAATTCTTCTCCCCTCCCATCATTTAAACGCTACACTCCCTCCATGCGCATCGCAGTCTACGCCGGTTCCTTTGATCCTCCAACCAATGGCCACCTCTGGATGATCCAGAAAGGACTGGAAATGTTTGATCGCCTGATCGTCGCCATCGGCAGCAATTCCGCAAAATCTTATTCCTACACCGTCGAGGAACGACTCGAAATGCTCCGCGCTTCCGTCCCCAACAGCGACCGCCTTGAAATCGACTACTTCGACAACCGTTACCTCGTCGATTACGCGAAAAAGAAAAACGCCACTTACATACTGCGAGGAATCCGTTCCCCGAACGATTACGAATACGAACGTGTCATGCGCCACATCAATGCGGACATGGCTCCAGAAATCACCACCGCTTTCCTCATGCCACCGCGAGACGTCGCAGAACTCTCCTCCAGCATGATCAAATCCCTAACCGGACCAGATGGCTGGGAAGAAACCGTCAAACGCTACGTCCCCCCAGAAGTCTTCAAAGTGCTGAAGCAGGGAAGAAGCTGAGAGCTAAGAGCGAAGAGAGGGGCCCAAATTCCTCTTATAATAAAATCACTTACTCCCCGCTTCGCACGGCGCTCTACGGCGAGAGCGCCCTACCTCATAAAGATTCATCAACCTAAGCTTTGCGTTCCCTCTGCGACCTTTGCGGCTCTGCGTTGAAAAATTACAACCCCAGCAGAGAATCAGACTAACGCTCACTCATGCTCCGAAAGATACCGCTCCGCTTCTAACGCAGCTGCACATCCTTGCCCCGCAGCCGTGATCGCTTGGCGGTAATAATGATCTGCGACATCGCCCGCAGCGAAAAGTCCCGGTGTCTTGGTCGCGGTCCGACCCGGCACTTGAAGGATGTAACCGTTTTCATCAAGATCCACCAAGCCACTCACGAAACTGCTGTTCGGCACGTGACCGATCGCTACGAAAACACAATCCACTTCCAGTTCGCTTTCCGAACCATCCACCAAATTTTTCAATTTGATCGCGCGCATCTCCCCTTTTTCATTCGTAAGATATTCGCTCACGCCGCTGTTCCATACCGGCTCGATTTTAGGATTTGCCAACGCGCGATCCGCCATGATTTTCGAAGCACGTAATTCCTCACGACGGTGAATGAGATACACCTTGCTCGCGAAACGGGTGAGGAAACCCGCTTCTTCGCAGGCACTGTCCCCACCGCCGATGACCGCCACCGGTACATCACGGTAAAACGCACCATCACAGGTCGCGCATGAAGTCAAACCACGGCCGATGAGTTCCTTTTCATTCGGTAAACCCAAATGCCTCGGCGCTGCACCCGTTGCGATGATCACCGTTTTCGCCAACAGAGTCTCACCACTCAAATTCACACTGAACGTGCCATCCGCATTTTTCGAAATCGACTCCACCGTCGCATACTGAATGCGCGTGCCGAATTTCTCCGCCTGCTTCTGCATGTTCATCATCATCTCCGGCCCCATGATCCCCTCGGGAAATCCCGGGAAGTTCTCCACCTCAGTCGTGGTCGTCAGCTGACCTCCGGGCTGTGTGCCAGAAATCATCAACGGGGTCAGATTTGCGCGGGCGGTGTAAATAGCTGCTGTGTATCCGGCACAGCCGGTTCCGATGATGATGACGTTTTCCATATAGATGAGTGGTTGAGAGTGTGAATGCCGCGGATTATTCCGACCCCACGCCGCAAGAGTCAACCGCAGTCATCAAACAATTTTCAAATAAATGACAAGATTCCGAAAGAACCCGACTCATGTGACGTAAATGTCAGCCGAAACTGCTCAAGCAAGCTTAAGTAATTTCGATAAAAAACCCATCAAGCCTTAACCCCCAATTGCACGATGAAAATGATTCTAGACAAACCAAGCCTTCCGAAATTCGAGCCAAACACGCACGCAGCAAATCCTGTTAGAAACTGGGACACCCTCGCCGTTGCTCGTTTGATTCGTGAAAACTCCACCGCAGAGATCTCTCCTGCCTTCCTCTACCTCGGCCACATCGAGACCCAACTCCTCCGCGATCACCTCGCTGAAGCCTTCGGCGCAGCCTCCGTCATGACCCTACACGAAACCTACTACATGGGTCTCAAAGTCGTCAGCGTAGACCTCGATAGCTACCTCCAAACCGGCGGCAGAAAAATTATCCGCAGCTCATATTTACCAAGTTTGTTGAACGCTTCGTGAGTAGCTGCGGCGTCTCGCCGCAGGCCGTGCAAGCTGCGTCTCGCAGCGCACCCGTAGCTGGAACATGCTGTTCCAGTCCGTCGCGCAGCCACTCTACTCACTGCTCACTGATCACTGCCTTGTCCGCCATAGCTTCATGCAACGGCGGATCACTCGGCACTTCTCTCACCCCACATCAATCACCACCAGCGTCGTATCATCGACCCCAGAGTTTGCGATGGCGCGTTTCAACAAAATCTCTGATACCTCCTCAGGCGTCCCGTATTCGCGTAAAGCTTCAGCAATGTGACGTTCCCAGACTCCATCGATCAATCCATCAGAGCAAATGAGAAACCGATCTCCCTTGGAGTAAGGAATTGCTGCAAAATAAGGACACATCGACGGATGTCCAGCTCCCACAACTTCATAAAGCGAGGAGCGGCGGGGATGTTGGCGGAATTCGATTTCAGAAATCTCACCGCGCTTCCAAGACGACCACGCAAGCGTGTGATCACGAGTCAACTGCTCGGTCTTGCCGTCGCGACACAAATATATCCGCGAATCACCCACGTTCGCTAAATACATATTATCCGGAGTGAACCACGCGAGCGCAAGAGTTGCCGCCATGCCTTTTGTATCTTCAGCCTGCAAACCAGCTTGATTGATATCTTTGTGAATCTCTTTAATTGCCTCATCCAAATGCGCAATTGAATCTGGATAAAATCCAGCCGCTGCCGCTTTAAAGGTTTGTGGAATGATCAGTGCCATCCGCTCGATGATCAGCGACGATGCTAGATCGCCAGCGTTTCCTCCGCCCATCCCATCCGATATAGCAAACACCATGTCCTGATTCATCACCGAACTTTCCCCAACGTCTCCGAGCACTTTTGCTCCATCCAGATCCGAGGAAAAAACAATCCATGAATCTTCATTAAGTTCTTTACGCGTTCCACTGACGGTCGTTCCCGCCCAACGAATAATGGATTTTTCTAACACGGACTAAGAGGGTTCTTTTGGATGTGGTTCTGGTAAAATATCGGCAAGCTCGAAATCAATAATACAGAACCGCCCGAGCTTGTCCGAATACGTGATATTTCTCGGTTCAGCATCCAAATGCCGCACTCCGTAATCCTTCTCCAACGCCGCATACAAAGAGTCAGCCTTTTCCTTGGTTATCTGCGGGGCGGGTCGGCCGCAATTGGTCGACACAAAATAAAACTCCTCGGGATGCTCTTCCAAAACTCTCGGCACATACGGACAACCCCGCGCCTCCAGAACTTTCAAAACTTTCACTTCCGTCGCATAACGGTTCGCTACATCGCTGCCTCGCATCCGCTTGTGTACGTTTCCATAGAAATCAATCCTCACTGAGGATCTCAATCCGTCTTTGATGGGTTCAATCGACATCGCCGCCACCTTACACCGATTCCCCAACTTGAAAACCTTTTAGAAAAATTCTCGGAAATGGTTTTCGACCACGAATCTCACGAATTACACGAAATGATGAAATTTCTGAAGGTGAGATCATCAAGGTGAGCACTTCGTTAATAATTATCCCATTCGTGTTCATTCGCGTAATTCGTGGTTAAATTTCTTCCGCATCCGTTTTCATCCGCGTTTATCCGTGGTTAAAGTCCCGTCAACCCAAGTCTTATTCGTGCCCATTTGCGAAATTCGTGGTTAAAAAATCTACTCATAACCCCAGCCTCTATCTGTGGTTAAAATCCCCCTCTCGTTCTTCCTTGAACTTTGAGCTTTGAAAATTGAGATTTACGCCAGTGAGAATCATCGCAGGAAAAGCCGGCCGCATCGCCATCAAAGTCCCATCGGCCGTCGCGCGGCCGACCACGGACTTTGTCCGCCAGGCAATTTTTTCTATTCTCGGTGAACACGTCTTCGACGCCCGCGTCCTCGATCTGTTCTGCGGTTCTGGTGCGCTCGGATTAGAAGCCCTCAGTCGTGGTGCAACCTCATGCGTGTTTGTGGACGAACATCGCCAAGCCATCTCCGTCACCGATGAGAACCTCATAAAAGCCAAACTCGATGGCGGCCGCACGGTGAAAGCCGATGTCTTCTCTTTCCTCCAACGCGATCCCACCACCTACGATCTCATCCTCGCCGATCCGCCGTATTGGAAAGGCTACGGCGATACAGATCTCGTCGCGAAATTGCTCGCGCTCCCCAACCTTCCTGACCGACTCAGCCCCAAAGGCCACCTCATCGCGGAAATTTCCTCCAACCATCCCACGCCGGCCTCACCTTATTTCAAACTGTTAGATCGCCGCGAATACGGCAGCAGCGCCATCCTCATCTTCGCCCACCCGGAAGCATGAACCAAAAATCCTCAGTAAAAACTTTATGAACATTTCAAAGCTTATGCTGTTTAGAATTTTCAATCCTCATTCTTCAAGCAACCAGAGCTTTGCGTCCCTTCGCGACCTCTGCGGCTTTGCGTTGAAAAATTATTTACTGCTGACTCTCGCATGAAACCGTTCTTCACCCTCCTCATCTACCGGGCAATCCTGCCTCTTCTTTTCCTGATCGCCTTTCCCGGTTGGATCGTGAAAATGCTGCGCCGCGGTGGTTTTGGAACCGCCCTCAACGAACGCGTCGGTTTGTATTTTGAGCCAGCCGACTTCGAACCCTTCCGCGCGATTCACCTTCACGCGATCAGCGTCGGCGAAACGATTACCGCTCTCAAGCTCCTGCGCGGATGGCAAAACGAGTATCCTGAAACCCGCTTCGTGCTCGCCACCGGCACCGCCACCGGACATCAAACCGCCACCGACGCCGCCATCCCCGATCTCCGCGTGACCTACGCCCCACTGGATTTCCCCTGGATGATCCGCTCTTACCTCAACCGCTTCCAACCCGCCCAAATCATCCTCATCGATGGTGAAACCTGGCCGAGCCTTCTGCGCATCGCACAAAAACGCCACATCCCCGTCTCCCTCGCCAACGCCCGCGTCTCACCCCGATCCGCCAAACGCTTCAATTTCTTCGCCCCTTACCTGCGACCCTTCTTTTCACGCCTCACCTGCGTTTGCATCCAAGAAGAAGCTCACCGCTCACTCTGGCAAAACCTCGGCATCGCCCCAGAAAATATCCATCTCACCGGCAGCATCAAATTCGATCCCCTATCCTCGTCCATCCCCGAACAGCGACCTGATTTCAGTGAAATGTTAGCCACCTTCGGAAAAGGCCGACCCATCATTCTCGCCGCCTCCACTTTTCCCGGTGAGGAAATTCTCATCGCCTCCGCCATCCGCGATGCCGATCCTAACGCCCTTCCAGTCATCGTCCCTCGCCACGCTGAAAGACGCCAAGAAGTCTCCCAGGCCCTCATTCAAGCTGGATTTCACGTCACCTTGAGATCGGTATTTGAAACGCCGCTACACACCGAAAACGCCGTCTTCGTCATCGATACCACCGGCGAACTCGCCACCTGGACCGCGCATGCCGATGTCGTTATTATCGGAAAATCCTTCCTCTCCACCGGCGGACAAAATCCAGCCGAAGCCATCCTTGCGAAAAAACCCCTTATCCTCGGCCCGCATATGGAAAATTTCCAGCCCCTCGTCCGTCACCTCCTCGCTGCCGAAGCTGCCTTGCTCGCCCGTAACAACGAGGAAATCTCCGCCGCCATTCGTCGCACGCTCAACCCTTTGATCGCTGAAAAGCTCACCCAGAGCGCCAGCCACATCCTCGCCAGCCACAACGGCGCCACCAAACGCCACCTCAAGGTCTTGCATCCGCTTGCCAAAACTGCCTGAATGCGCAAAACCTTGTTTGTCTTTTCTTAATCTACTTCCTAATTTCCGCACGTGAGCGACTCTCCCATCAACCCTCTAGAAGGCCTTCTCGACCAATTTGCACTCGGTCCAGCATGGGCGCGCGCCAAACCCGCTGGCACGGAAAAGAAATTCCGCGAACCCAAGGAAAGCGATTTTGCTCCACGTGGCCGAGACGACCGTGGCGGCCGCGACAACCGCAACCAACGCGATGCGCGCCAAGGCGACAGACGCGATGACCGTCGCCAAGGCAGTGGTGGTGGCAACCGCCGCTTTGAAAAATCCGACCCACGCTCGGAACCACGTCGCGAAGAAATCGCCCCAGCCGAAGGCGTCAACGTCACCCTCGTTCCAGACAAAGCCGCCATCCAGCTCGTCTGCAAAGAAATCCATCACGTCGCACGCGTCTATCCACTCTTCAATGTCGCGGAAATCATTCTCGCCGAGCGCGCTCGCTGCCGTGCCCATTTCGAAATTTCAGAAAAACAACCCGCCTTCTATCGCTGCAAACTCGAAGAGGCCATTTTCCTCACCAAAGAAGACGCACTGCAATTCTTCCTCAAAGCAGATTGGAGAAATCAATTCATCGAGGAATCCACCGTCGAGATTGATCCGCCGAAAGGTAATTTCCAATCCGTCGCCAAATGCGGCATCTCCGGCGAATGGCTCGGACCACCGAACTACCACGCCTACCAATCGGAAATCCGCCGCATCCACCGCGAGCGGTTCTCCCACATGCCGCTCGAATCCTATATGGCGAAAATTCGCACGGAGCGCTCGGAAGAAGCCGTCAACGCGTGGATGGACACCATGAAACTCCAAACCCGCTGGAGAATTCTAACAGCGGAAGACATTCAAGCCAGGGACAACCCTCCGCAACCAGCAGAATCTCCAACTGCTCTTCCGGAAGAAACTCCCTCAATAATTGAAGAATCAGACGGATCTGTCCAATCCTACGGGACAGACGGATCTCTAGAAGCCTCAGAGGAATCTCCTGAAACCGCAGAAGAAATTGCAGACGCTCCAGAAGAAACTCCTGCGCCTGAAGAAACCCCCGCTCCCACCTCCGAGATCAAATGGTTCACCGACCGCGCGGAATTCGAACGCATGATCGCTTCCGAGCTTTTGGATAAAGTCTTCAAAACCGCGCGCAAAGCAAACGTCTCCGCCGCCATTTCCGGAAAAAACCTCTCGCCCGGCTTGCTTGCCAGACTCAAAGGCACCGGCAATCACTTCCGCAAACATGCCGCCATCCTCATCCCAGCTGTTTGCAAAGCTCTCGAAGCCGAGCACATGGCGGTCTTCAAACGCAAAGGCAAACTCTTCACCGGCCCAGCACGCCCTCATGCACTCGCACCCGATGCCGTGCTCGCTCCTCGCCCCGGCGAAATGGTGAAATGGATTCGCGAAAACCCTCCCGCTAAATTGGAAGGCCTCTGGAAAGCCGTCCTCCCAGAAGGTGCAACCGCACCTCCCGCCGAATACGCCGCCGATCTTTTCTGGCTCCTCCAACAAGGCCACATCCTCCTCTACACCGATGACACTCTAGTCGTCCAAGAACCACCCAAACCCCCAGAACCTAAAAAGCCAAAAGCTCCCAAGAAAAAAGCTAAGCCTGCTGCAGAGCCCGCAGCAGCAGCTACTCCAGAAAGCAGCGCAGAAGACACAGCTCCTGAACCAGCCGAAGATCAGCCAGATCTAACAGCCACACCAGAGCCAACAACCCCCGAAGAACCCGAGGCTTCTTCCACGGAACCCCCTCTTCCTTGAGGTTTAAAATTTAAAGTTTAAAGTTTTCCCCATATCCATGTCCCGCCAACAAACACTTGCAAGCTCCGCCACTCTCGAAGGTACTTCTCTCCACACGGGAGAAAAAGTTACCCTCACCATCAAACCTGCTCCAGAAAATCACGGCTTTAAATTCCGTCGCGTCGATCTCTCCGACCAACCCTTCATCAACGCCGATGTCGACAAGGTCCAAACCGTCGAGCGCGCCACCACTCTCGCGGAAGGCTCGGTAAAAGTTCACACTGTCGAGCATGTCATTTCCGCTCTAACAGGAATGGGCATCGATAACGCCCTTATAGAAATGGATGCCAACGAACCCCCGATCGGCGATGGTTCATCCCGCCCCTTCGTTGAACTCATTAAAAAAGCTGGCATCCTACCACAAGCCGCTGAACGCAAAGTTTGGGAAATTCGCGAACCCATCCACCAGGAAATGGGCGACGGCACGATCATCACCATCGTCCCCAGCAAAACCTTCAAAGTCTCCGTCACCAACGTCGGCCCAGAAGGTCGTTTCACTCAATACTTCTCAACCGAAGTCACCCCTGAAACCTACGAAAAGGAAATTGCTCCCGCTCGCACCTTCGTTTACTACGAGGACGTCAAACCTCTGTTAGAAAAAGGTTTAATCAAAGGTGGGTCACTTGAAAGTGCCGTCGTCATTCGCGGCAACGAGGTCATGTCCAAAGAACCCGTGCGCTTCTCTAACGAATTCGCGCGACACAAAGCTCTCGATCTCATCGGCGATCTCATGCTCTCTGGTAAACGCATCCTCGGTCACGTCATCGCCGTCAAACCCGGCCACGGCCCGAACACCAAAATGGCAGCTACCTTGAAAAAGGAATACGAACGCATGCGCGCCATGGTTCCAACACCTATAACCATTCCCGATGGCGAGAGCGTTCTCGATGTCAACGAAGTCATGCGCATCCTGCCGCACCGCTACCCTTTCCTTATGGTCGATCGCGTCATCGACTTCGCAGAAAATTCCTGCACCGGTTTGAAAAACGTCTCTATCAATGAGCCCTATTTCCAAGGCCACTTCCCCGGTCACCCCATCATGCCCGGCGTTCTCCAACTCGAAGGCATGGCGCAAGTCTCCTCCATCCTCATGCTACGCAAACCCGAGAACCTCGGAAAAATTGGTTACTTCCTCTCTGCGGATAACGTCAAATGGCGCAAACCCGTAATGCCCGGCGACACCCTCATCACCGAGTCCACGATCACCAAAGTTCGCGGCAATATCGGCCAAACCTCCTGCCGCTGCCTCGTCAACGGCGAGATCGTCTCCGAAGCCGACCTCAAGTTCGCGCTCTTTGACCGCTGAGCAAAATGGACTTCCATCTCTTTGAATCTCATTCAAAAAGTCACTGATTTGGCTCATCTCTCTTAAAATCAAAAATCAACATTTCTAAATCATCAATCGTCAATAAATTCTATAGCGGCTGCCACCTATCTGACTGCTTTGATTGACGATTTCTGATTGATGATTTTGGATTATTGATCTGAAAGAACATCACAAATCAACTTGCCAACTCCCTCCCAGCAGTTTCATTCTCCCTTCCCCGCAATCGCGCGCTTAGCTCAGTGGTAGAGCATTACCTTCACACGGTAGGGGTCGCAGGTTCGAACCCTGCAGCGCGCACCATTCTTCGCTTCCGTGCCGGAAGCTACGAATGGCAAGCCATAGAATCAGTTTTAGGAAGCGAAGAATGCCCATGCGGTTCGTAACCGTTCATCTATCCCCGTGGAACGGGCAGTCTGCATGGCCGTAGTATAACGTAGGCAATGCCCTTCGTAGCCTTCTTGACCACCATAGCCTTGGCGAAGTAGGGCAGGCCTGGACATATATCAGAGAGCGATTTCCATGTTTACCCTTCGTAGCTCTCAGAGCGAAGAGGGGCCGGAAGCTACGAATGGCGAGCCGCAGAATGATTGCTTTACCAAGTCTGATTATAACGATAATGACAGGACGTGAAATCTTTGAGAGTCTATTTCGTCGATGATGACAAATTTTTTCTCGATGTAATGTCGCGTATACTCCGCGACTCGGATTTTGATGTCGTATCCTATCTCTCTGCAAAAGATTTACTCAATGATTTGAATTCTGAATCCAGAGGCTGCGTGCTGGCAGATCTCGACATGCCGAACATGGATGGCATGGCGCTGCATCAGGAGCTCCTCCGCAGCAGCCACCCTTTGCCCATCGTTTTTCTCACGGGATCAGGCAATATTCCCGTTTCCGTGCAAGCCATGCGTTTGGGTGCAGAAGACTTCATTATCAAAGGTGCTCCAAAAGACGATCTAATCGCTGCAATCAACGGTGCTTTTGCAAGATTCAAAAAAGAACAGGCTATACGGGAACAACAATCCGCAGTGACTAAAAAACTTACCCTTTTGACCGACAGGGAACGCGAGGTATTGAAACATGTCGTACAAGGGAAACTTAACAAACAGATCGCGGACGACCTAGGCATTCACGAACGCACGGTGAAATTCCACCGCACAGCCATCACCACCAAGCTGAACATGCCTTCCGTGGCCGAGTTGACGAAATTCTGGCTCGAAGCAGGTTTTTCCACGGAAAATTAATTCGCATTGCTCCTTCAATACCCCTGCCCCTTTGGGCTATAGCGGAACGGAGCTAGATCCATTACATCTTACATGTTATGAAACATGTAAGTGGAAATTTCAAGATTTCGAGGAATGCGATTGGATTCGCAATCTTAGGGATTTCGTTGCTACCGCTGAAAGCAGCGACCGTGACTTGGGATGGGGGTGGTGGCAAGGTGCCAGGTAACTGGAGTGGAAGTGGTGCGAATGGAGATAATAATTGGAATCCCAACGGCGCACCTGTGAATGGCGACTCCCTTATTTTTGCTGGTAATACACTACTCAACAACACCAACAACATCACAAATCTTCAAATCGTAGGACTTGAATTCGCGCCAGGTGCCGGGGCATTCATTCTGGGGGGCAATCAACTCACGTTCACAGCAGGTGGCATCACCAACAGCAGCACCAATCTCCAGACCATCAACATGGCGCTTGGTTTGAATGCCACCATCACGCTTGCTGCAACCTCCGGAAATGTTGCGCTTGGTGGCGTGGTAAGCGGCGCGGGAGGAATCACCAAAACCGGACCCAACACCTTATATCTAAAAGGTCCTAATACCTATACCGGCACAACCACCATTTCTACTGGTACGCTTTTAGCCAACAACACGAGCGGATCCGCCACCGGCACAGGAGCTGTAAGTGTCACAGGCACGCTCGGCGGGACGGGCACGATTGCTCCCACAGGTAGCAATGGAATCATTGTGAACAGTGGCGGCATCATCGCTCCCGGTGACGGATCAACTCCCGGAACCCTAATAGTCAACCTCAGTTCAACCTCAGGCGGAATATTCATGAACAGCGGTTCCGGATTTCAGTTTAACCTCGGTGCGGCGGGTATCAGCGATGTGTTCGCGCTGGTCGGCGCCGGAGTGGGAGATTTCACCTTCAATAACAACAACATCAATTTTCTAGGTACGGGAGCCATCGGCACGTACAAACTTTTTGATACGAGTTCCGGCAATGCCAATACTTGGAACGGGCTTACCGTCAACGGCAGTAACCAAATCACCTCCGGCTTAACCTATTCCAACTTGACCAGCGGATACACCGCCGTTTTCCACATGGGTGGAGGCTCCTATGGCGGAGATAATGGAGACATCTACGTCCAAGTCATTCCGGAACCCGATGCCGCAATCCTCATCGGATTGGGCGTCTTGATTTTTGTATTCCGTCACCGGCGATCAAGAGCCTAAACGCCGATTCGGGCGATGAATCGGCAAAAATGCCGTTTCCACACAGAGAGCCGAATAAAGAAGGAATGTAGCTTGAACTCGGAGAGACTTCTGAACTTTAATTATCCAAGTTGAATAATTAAGATGGCCTAGCATCGTGCTCGTGATGGCATTCAACAGATGTTCAGATGCACCTCACCCACTAAACCCATGCCTCACATACTCATAGCCGATGATGATGAATTTTTGACTAACCTGTATGCACGGGCATTTGAACGCGCAGGTTATAAAACCACTACGGCATACGACGGGAAAAGGGCAGTCGATGCACTTTTGCATGACAAGCCAGATCTCATCCTTCTCGACCTCTTGCTTCCAATCATCGATGGCATCGGAGTTCTCAAGTTTATACGCTCTAACACCGAACTAGAAAACCTGCCAGTATACATTATCTCTAGCTCATCTTACTTTTCAGGCATTGTTCAAACTGCATGGAACGAAGGCGCAACCTATTTCGTTGAAAAGGGAAAAATAAGCCCGGCCGCCCTGATCGAAGAAATCCGCAAGATCATTCCGCCAACAAAAAACAGCGCTCCAGCGTCACCACAAAAAATCCAAATCGATTACCAAACGAGGATCGAGCCAACGGAGAACGGCTCCTCACTTGGACCAAAAAGAATTCTCATCGCCGATGATGATCGCACGATTCATGGCGTTCTGTCCTATTTCCTAGGTCAAGATGGATTTAAAGTTGAATCCGCTTTCGACGGCTTGCAGGCATTGGAAATGGCACGTCAGGAAAAGCCAAAAATACTTGTTTTAGATGTATCTATGCCCAGCAAGGGAGGCTTTGAAACTCTTATGGATTGGAAACAAGACCCTGAGTTGAAAAATATCCCAGTCATCATGCTCACCGCCTCACGGGATGATGAGAATGAACAGAAGGCACTAGCTCAAGGCGTCGCTAGTTACTTAACGAAGCCGTTCAGCCCTGACGCCCTCGTTGCAATGGCAAACAACCTCATTAAGTAAACAAGAAGACTCATACGGCCCCTCTCTTCTCCATCACAAATCAGCTAGCCAAATCTCACCCGCCAGTTTCATCCTCCCCGCCCTTCTAAGCGCGCTTAGCTCAGTGGTAGAGCACGTCCTTCACACGGACGGAGTCGCAGTTCGCACCCTATATCGCGAAGCAGGCGGCGACGGTGGTAGCGAAGTAAGGCTGCCTGAGGAGGATTGAAACTTGAATAGGGTCTACACCGAGTCTACTAATAATAAATTCCAGAGAATTCACTATCAGGGAACAACCTGTAACCAAACCTCTGATTATAAACTGAGTCTATTTTTTGACATCATAACTCCTTTTCAAAAACACTAATGTCCAACGCCAAATTCATTCATTTCAAGCGATTTGCTCCTCTCTTTCTGATCTTCGGTCTTGGAATCAGCGGCTTTGTAACTTGGAAAGCAGAAATATCCGCAAGGGAAAGAGACCAGCAACGATTTATCACGTTATCAGAGAGACTGAATAACGAAATTAAAAGAAGAGTGAATCAGTTCGTTTATGGTTTGAGAGGCGCACGTTCACTTTGGCCAGCCAGTGAACAGGTAAATCGAGAAGAGTTTAGAGCCATGGTCAACGATAGGGATTTGGATAACGAATTCAAAGGCTGCCTGGGACTTGGCTTTATTCGTCGCGTTCACAGAGAAGACTTAGATACCTTTCTTGCCGCTACCCGTGCTGATGGTGCCCCTGATTTCGAAATCAAAACATCTGGTGATCGTCCCGATTTGTATGTGATTGAATTCATTGTTCCTGAGGCAACGAACCAAGCTGCAATTGGTCTCGATATCAATCAAGAGACAGCAAGACGCACCGCTGCCGAACGAGCGATGCTCACTGGAAATGCAGCAATAACCTCACCTATCAAGTTGGTACAAACTACAGACGAAGGTCCAGGATTTCTCATTCTGTATCCAGTATATGAGAAGGGAAGCGAGTTATCCAATGAAGAAGAACGCAGAGAACATCTGATAGGCTGGACATACATGCCTATCGTTGCTTCAAAAATTTTTGATGGAACGACTATGTTTCTTGGCGATGAACTGGATTTCGAAATTTTTAGCGGATCTGACAAAAAACCAGAAAACCTCATTTATGATGCGGATCACCATCTCAATCCTAATATAGGAGATTCATTCACAGAAAACGCATACAACAACCGCCTTTTAAGCAAGTCTGAGGTTATCTTTATCGGCGGAGAAAAGTGGACGATCGTTACTAGTACAAAAGAGACTTTTAGTCGTGCAAGCCGCACCGAAGTCTACGCAGCAAGCGTTGGAGGTATTGTCATAACATTATTACTTACCGCTCTCATTTACTCAATGGGCCGCACCGCACAGCGAGCTCGTGAAATTGCCGAAGAAATTACCGTCGAACTTAATGCCACTCTCAAAAGAGTTGAGATGCTGGCAATGGTAGCCACCCGCACAACGAATGCAGTCATCATCTGCGATGAAAATCGCCTAATCACATGGACCAATGAAGAATACACCCGCTTAACCGGATTCACGCTGGATGAATCTCTTGGAAAATCACCAGGCGAGCTACTCCAATGTGAACTTTCAGATAAGGAAACAATCAAGGCCATGCATAGAAGCCTGAATGAAGGAAAGTCGTTCCATTACCAAATCATCAATACTTCAAAAAACGGAAGGTATTATTGGATCGATATGGATATTGTTCCACTCAAAGATAATGACGGAAAAATAACCGGATTCATGGGTATGACGCTGGATATCTCTGAGCGAAAAGCCGCCGAGAAATCACTCAAAGAGGAAGCCGAGCGAACTGCCCTTGCCTTAGCTGCAGGTGAACTCGGCACATGGGACTGGAATATTGAAACTGGGCACACTTTATTTGATGAACGCTGGGCAAGTATGCTTGGAGAGAAAGTTGAAGATCTAACACCTCATGTAGATGAATGGATCAAACGTTGTCATCCTGATGATCTACCTGAAGCTCAAGAAGCACTTCAAAGACATTTCTCTGGAGAAACGCCGCAATATCAAACTCGTCATCGCATGAAACATCGCGACGGATCTTGGCGCTGGATCGTCGATAACGGCAAAGTGGTCAGCTACTCTAACGATGGTAAGCCACTCAGAATGGTAGGCACTCACAGAGACGTCACCGATCAATATACCACCGAACTAGAAGCTCAACGTCAGACTGCCGCACTTAAAAATACTGGAAACATAGCAAAAGTAGGAACCTGGGAACTGGATATTACCAATGACAATTCTCTATACTGGTGTGATCAAGTTCGTGCGATTCATGAAGTAGATGAGAATTATATTCCGAACTTAACTACTGCCATGGCTTTCTATCCGGGCGAGGCTGCTACAACGATAAGCGATCTGATTCAGAATGCCATCGACAAGCATGAGTCCTACGATATCGAACTCCCTTTCATCAGCGCCAAAGGAAATAAAAAATGGGTAAGATCGATGGGTGAAGCAGTGTGCGTCAATGGCGTCACGGTAGCTCTACGTGGTGCATTGCAAGACACCACAGAAGATCACCTACAGCGCCTTGCATTAGGTGAAGCAAAAAATGCAGCGGAGCAAGCAAACCGAGCCAAAGCTGACTTCCTCGCTAACATGAGTCATGAAATCCGAACCCCGATGAATGCTGTCATTGGAATGACTGAATTACTTCAACACACTTCACTTAATGCAGAACAAGAAGATTTCGTAAACGTAATCCGAAATAGCGGAGAAACTTTATTGGTTCTAATCAACGACATCCTGGACTTTTCTAAAATCGAATCCGGAAATCTAGAACTTGAAAACATACCTATTAATCTACGTGATTGTGTAGAAAGCGCTTTGGATCTTATGGCAAGACCCGCTACGAAAAAGGGACTGGATCTGCTCGTATCGATCGAAGAAGACGTGCCCCAAGCTATTTATGGA
>JANOKJ010000166.1:0-8255 GCA_031419275.1 Akkermansiaceae bacterium
TTTGTGGATCTTACCGGTGAGTTTGAGAATGCGTTCGGTGGTGGTCGTTTTGCCCGCGTCAACGTGGGCGAAAATTCCGATGTTACGGTATTTGCTGAGGTCCTTCATGCCTGATGTGTGTAATGGTTATGGGGCCGAGGGAACTCGGCGGGGCGGGGTTTTAGCCGAGCAAGCAGGTTTTGCAACCTTTGATTGAGGGTTTCACGCGTTTCCTGTCCATAACGTCATTCAGATGTAACGTGGACCATCCTAAGTTTTGCGATAAGCGGAATGCCACGTGGCGTGAAGAGCGAAAACCCGTTCGTCAGCAGCGATAATTACCCTGCATTTCAAAAGAATTCTTGGCAACCCGATGCACTGGTTCTTACATACAGCTAATGGATTCTGGATCAGATCAGTCGATGGAAAATCATTCATTTGTGTCTGAGCAGCATCCCAAATGCACGATTCCGGACATACTTGCCGATCATTCATCGCGCTATGGTTCTAAACAGGCGATCATCATTGAGGCATCCGATCCCATTTCTCATGCTGGAATCTGGAGGCAGACCGAACGCACCCTGCAACAACTCAATGCGCTGGGAATCGGACGGGGCGATCGGGTCGCGATCGTATTGCCCCAGGGGCCTGAACTTGCTGTCGCATTTCTAACTGTTGCGTCCGTAGCGACGGCGGCTCCGCTCAATCCAGCTTTTCACCAGGCGGAATTTGAATTCTATCTCAAGGATTTGGACACGCGTGCGCTGATCCTGATGAAAGACGATCAAAGCGTTGCCAGATCGGCGGCTATCGCATGTGGAATTGAAATCATTGAGTTGGTCACCCTCGATGATGGAAGCTTTGATCTCTCAGGCCGACCACAGGAACAACTATCACCTTGTGGATTTTCGGAGCCGGATGATATCGCACTGATTCTGCACACCTCAGGGACTACATCCCGACCCAAGATGGTCCCCCTGACTCATTTGAACCTATGTGCGTCAGCGCACCACATTTCTCAAACATTGGAATTATCGGATCGGGATATTTGTCTCAACATCATGCCCCTTTTCCACATACATGGTTTGGTGGCATGCGTGCTCGCATCGCTTGCAGCCGGTGGCACCACGATTTGCACGCGTAAATTCGAAGCCAGCTCATTTCAATCATGGCTGAACTCATGGAAACCAACCTGGTATTCTGCGGTCCCAACCATGCATCAGGCGATATTGGAAGAATTGCGGTCTCAAAATCGAACGACGATTCATAGCAATCTTCGACTGATACGATCATCCTCAGCCGCCCTGCCTCCAACCGTGATGGCCGATCTGGAAAACGCCTTTCGGGTTCCGGTGATCGAATCGTATGGCATGACCGAAGCTTCCCATCAAATGGCAAGCAATCCCCTGCCGCCTGGAGCCAGAAAACCCAGTTGCGTGGGTCTTCCCGCCGGCCCTGAAATCGCGATTTTGAATGAGATCGGAGACCGGCTTGAACATGGCAAGGTCGGGGAAATCGCGATTCGTGGAGCCAACGTCACCAAAGGATACCTGGGCAATCCGGCCGCAAACGAGACGGCATTCCACCATGGATGGCTTCGCACGGGAGATCAGGGCTACTTTGATCCGGAAGGCTACCTATTCATATCCGGAAGACTGAAGGAACTGATCAACCGTGGCGGCGAAAAAATTTCACCACGGGAAATCGACGAGGTTCTGCTCAAGCATCCAAAGGTAAAACAAGCGGTCGCCTTTGCTGTGCCACATCCAAGACTTGGAGAGGACATCGCAGCGGCTGTCATCCTTCATGCTCAAACGGAATGCACCGAGGTTGAATTGAGAAATCATGTCATGAACCTCATGCCTGCCTTCAAAACGCCCAGCAGGATCATCATCGTTTCGGACATCCCCCGCGGTGCGACTGGAAAAATCCAGCGCATAGGTCTCGCTGACAAATTGAAAGATCAGCTGAATGCCAAATACGAGGAATCGAAAACACCCACGGAGAAAATGATCGATGACATGTTCTGCGAAGTGCTGGGTTGTGAGCCCGGCGGCAGGCAGGGAAATTTTTTCATGCTGGGTGGCGACTCCTTGCGCGCCACCCAAGTGATAGCCAGGCTGAGTAAGATACTTTTGCTGGAACTTCCCATACACTTCATCTTCCGACTACCAACGCCTGCCCTGCTCGGAGCCGAGATCGACCGGATCCAATCAGAAAGGGAAATTGATGATTTGGCCCTCATTCTGGAAGGATTGAACGAACCCGAACGGGCAAAGCTACTCGATTGAATGATCAGACGAGCCTGACCTATTATGAGCGATTTGAATGAAATAAAAGAGAGGCTCGCGCGATTGAGCCCTGAGCAAAAAGCCATGCTTGAGAAGAGGCTTGCTGATGGCCCGAACGCTCCAAGCAAAGAAATTTATCTGAAGATAACGCCCGCCACTCCGTTGCGAACCGAGGAGAAAATCATCTCCGATCAAACCATTGAGAGGACATTCATCCATTCCGCTTCTTTCGGTCAGCAAAGAATGTGGTTTCTTCATGAGTATGCGAATCGATTTCCGGTATATGTGATTCCATCATCATTCCATCTGAAAGGCGAACTGAACGAAACCATATTGCTTGATGCAATAGGCGATGTGGTTCGTCGTCACGATACCTTGCGGACCACATTTCTAATGGAAGACGGGCAATTGCTCCAGCGCGTCTCATCAGAGGCATACTTACCATGGGAAAGGAGGGATTTTCAGCCACTGCCGGCCGAAAGACGCAGCGAAGAAACAACGAAATTCCTGAATGAGCTGATCAGTAGTCCGTTTGACTTATCAGCAGGCCCGGCATTTCGCGTGGGGGTGGCTCGCCTCGATCATGATGAGCATGTGCTTTGCTTTGTGATTCACCATATCATTTCGGACGGTTGGTCCAGATCGATCCTGTGGCGTGATCTGGCGAACCATTACATGGCACGTATGGAAAACAGACAGGTCATGTCGACCCATGCCGTGCAATTTGCAGATTATACGTCGTGGCAGAAACAACAATTATCAGGCGATTTGTTTGAGAAACAAGCAGCTTACTGGAAATCCAAACTGACTGGAGATATCGATGCCTTGGAACTTCCTGCCGATCGCCCCCGTCCCATAGAGGAATCTTTCCGTGGAGCACAAACTTCGGTCGCTCTGGATTCCGCGCTCATATCCAAACTAACAGATTTGGCAAAAGATCAGGGAGCCACTCTGTTCATGATCCTATTTGCCTCGTATAATGTGCTTCTGGGAAGATACACAGGACGCGAAGATTTGATCATCGGGGTTCCGATTGCGAATCGCCAGCGAACAGAAGTTGAGGAATTGATTGGGGTTTTTGCCAACACACTGGTATTGCGGACCAACCTCAGAAATGACCCGACGTTCAAAGATCTTCTGGAGCAGGTCAAAAGCACCGCGATTGAAGCCTACAGTCATCAGGATATCCCTTTTGACCAACTTGTTGAAATCCTGAATGTTCACAGGGAGTCATCCAGCACTCCTGTATTTCAGGTTAGCTTTGCCCTGCAGGATTTTCCTGAAGCCAATTTTGACTTGAAAGGAATAGACTCGAAACCATGGAAAATCGAATCGAAAACTTCCAAATTCGATTTTCATCTCGGCATTGAAAAAGATGGTGGAAGTTGGATTGCGAGAGCGGAATACAATACGGATCTGTTTGACCGTGATCGTATCGACAGGATGCTCGAACACTGGATGGTCATGCTCAATGATATCGCAATGGATCCATGCCAGCGCGTATCTAACATCGATATCTTGTCTCCGGCTGAACGCCAAAAACAACTTGTTGAATGGAACCAAACGAAACGTGATTATCCTCAGGATAGATGTCTGCACGAGTTGTTCGTAGAACAGGTCAAACGGAGTCCCGATGCGGTGGCGGTGGTTTTTGAAGGCGCTTATACGACCTACCGGGACTTGAATGATAGGGCGAATCGCCTGGCCCATTATTTGCAGTCTCTGGGTGTGAAGTCTGAAACAAGAGTGGGGATATGCATGGAGCGATCCCTGGAAATGGTTGTAGGTGTTCTGGGAGTTCTCAAGGCCGGCGCCGCCTACTTGCCACTGGAACCAGACTATCCCCCGGAAAGATTGAGCTACATGACTTCGGACTCCGCGGTCTCAATCATGATTACAAGTGAACCGCTGAAAAAGATCTTTGGCGCATCGGATCTCCGTTATATCTCGATGGATACCGATTGGCCTGCGATTCAGGCATTTCCATCCCACAATCCCGATTCATCCGTTCTGCCAAGCAGCTTGGCGTACATGATTTACACCTCGGGCTCCACCGGTCGCCCGAAAGGAGCGATGATCATGCACCAATCCGCTGTCAATCTCCTCTGCTGGATTCAGGAAGCCTATCCCATGGGAGTTGATGATGCCATCATACAAAAATCACCCTTCAGCTTCGATGCATCGATCTGGGAGTTTTACTCTCCCCTCTTGGCAGGCGCTCGTCTTGTATTGGCCTCACCTGGTGGACAGTTAGATCCTTCCTATCTGATCAAAACCATTCGATCGGAAAACGTAACACATATGATTACGAGCCCGTCTTTTCTGAGAGTTCTCGTCAACACGACGGATTTCGATTTGTGCAAGAGCTTGCGGTGGATCTTTACCGCCGGAGAGACCATATCCCCGGATCTGGCAAGAGAGATCAAATCGGCCACGAAAGCCGATTTGATCAATATATACGGCCCGACAGAGGTCACCGTCGTATCAACTCATCATCTCATCGACTCCAGATCTCTTGATTGCAGGAGCATTCCTATCGGCAGGCCGGTCTCCAACCTGCGCGCGTATATTCTGGATAAGAATCTCAATCTTTTGCCAACCGGTTTGGTGGGAGATTTGTATTTTGGCGGAGTTGGATTGGCTCGGGGGTATCACAATTTGCCAGATCTCACAGCTGATCGATTCTTACCCGATCCTTTTTGCTCAGCGCCGAATTCAAGAATTTACAAAACTGGAGACTTAGCAAGCTACCTGCCCGATGGCTCGATTGAGTTCCATGGACGAATGGACCATCAAGTCAAGATTCGCGGCTTCCGCGTTGAACTCACTGAAATCGAACATGCTCTCCGTCGCTGCGCTGGCGTCAAAGAAGCCGTCGTCACCACAAAAGAGGCGAGAGAGGGCGATCTACTTTTAATAGCGTATCTTGTCGCCAGAGATCATTTCAAATTAGACACCTCATCCCTGCGTTCCGAGCTGGCCTCCATACTTCCGCAACACATGATGCCCAATTCATTTGTCATCATGGAGAGCCTTCCACTGTCACCAAATGGCAAAATCGATGTCAAAAACCTGCCATTGCCTGAAAACATAAAATCGCCTGCTATAGATCAGGACAATCAGGCCAAAAGCCTGCTTGAGCACGAGTTGATAAAAATTTGGGAGAATATATTCCAGCGGACCGGAATAGGACGCAATGACAACTTTTTCGAACTCGGAGGACATTCGATCCAAGCCATGCAATTGGCTGCGGATATCGATAAGCTGCTCAATAAGAAAATTCCAATCTCCACACTATTCCAATCACCGACGATCGCATCATTTGCGACCCGGCTAACCAACGACAAGTGGGCACCGGATTGGAACTCATTGGTGCCGCTCCAACCCCATGGCACCAAACCGCCATTGTTTATTGTTCATGGTTATGGCGGTGATGTGTTTGAGCAATTGAACTTGGCGCGTAGGATGAAAAATAAAAATCGTCCGGTCTATGGATTGCAAGCCTTGGGACTTGATGGAATAACTCCTCGTCATTCATCTCTCGAGGAAATGGCAAAACATTATGTTAGAGAAATCATTTCGTTCAAACCAAGAGGACCCTATCGCATAGCAGGCTATTCGGTCGGAGGCTGGATCGCTTTTGAAGTCGCCCAAGAGCTGATAAGACAGGAGAGAAAAGTTGTTTTTTTGGGGCTCTTGGACACGCGCTCAGGAAACAGAATCCCACCTCATTTTATCTATCAACTTGAACATCGGTTCAAGGAGGCCAAGAAATTGGGCTCCGAATATTTCCGATATTACACTTGTTTATTGCTTCGCAAGTTGCCGATCAGACGTTTTCGCGATCTTCCTGGTAAGAAACCAGTTAAAAAAACCAAGCAACTTGAAAGAAATGAATACTATAGCAATTTAGAATTGAAATACGTTCCGGATTCTTACCCCAGCACTATCGACTTCTTTGCAGCCGAAAAATGCGATGAATATACCAAACAATACTGGAAGCGAATGGCAAAAGGCGGATTAATCATACACCATTTGACCGGAATACACCTAATGATCATCAAGAGGAAAAATATCGGATCGACTTCTAACAAATTGGAAAAAGCCATCCAAAGCCGTGATGCGGAATTGAAAAAAAGAAATCAAAGGAAATGAGGCATTCATCTGGCTTATGAAAAGATCGCTCATTCCGATAAGGGAAGAATCGCCATGCTGGTAACCTTCCATGATTGGCAAGGCGCCACGAACCCGATTCATGAGTTTTCTTTGCTGAAAGATCGGGAAATTCAGGTTTGGACCGCGAATGCGCCTGAAACCCGGGACGAGATCAACCACTACTCTCATTTACTGAGCGAGACAGAACGCCTGAGGGCAAGTTCCCTGATGAACGATGTGGCCAGAAACGAATTCATCATCGGACGGGCATTGGTTCGTCTCATCGGGAGCTCACTGCTTCATATCAAGCCATCGGATATCATGATCGGATCCAACCGACATGGTAAGCCTAATTTTACGGGCGATTCATCAGCCAACAACTTGCGCTTCAATGTCAGCCATTCCCATTCCCTTGTGACGATTGCTTTGGCAAGAGGGCGAGAGATCGGCATCGATATCGAATGGATCGATGAAACATTCGATGGGAAAGAAATCGCCGCTAGAATCTTCTCACCTGCCGAACTGAGCGAATTGCATTCCCTTTCCGAGTATGACCAAAGGGTGGCGTTTTACAATGGCTGGACGCGCAAAGAGGCCTATCTGAAGGCGACAGGCGAAGGATTGACTGACGATATGTCTTCCATCGAGCTGACATTGCTGCCGAACGGACCTGCAAGGCTGCTTCGACTGCCAGCTCCAAAAAATCCAACCGATTGGACCATTCACGACCTGACGCTACCATCAGGTTTTGCAGGAGCTTTGGTCTTTGAAAAATAAGCTCCAACTCCGAAGGGAATATGGAGGTGCCATTCTTGTTTGTCCCTTAGCGCTGAGACTTTCAGCCGGGAAATTGAGATTGAGGTGAAGGATTTGCCGTTGTGAAGCGTGTCGAGAGAAGATCCAAACCGCCAACTCAATCACGGCTTTTGCTCAGTTCTCGGAGTTTTACAACGTTGAGTTGAATGAGTGCATGCTTTTTCGCGTGAGTCCATTTTTTCAATTGGGATTCGCGGTGTAGCGCCTGGGCTTGAGATGAAAATGACTCCGTATGAACAAGGACGATGGGCAAACGCATCGCCGTATAGCGAGCTCCGCGACTTTTGCGATGGGTGAGTAGCCGCTGCTCGATATTTATTGTGATGCCGATGTAGTAGCTGCCGTCGGAACATTGCACAATATAGACAAAATAGGGGGATGACATAGGGGAGGAGTAAGATTTGATGATCGATACTTTTTGATTCATATCAACGCCAATCCTTCGACGCACTTCGTTTGCTCAGGACACCATTCGACAAGGGTAAATCGAGAACAAGTGAGTTGCGGCGCTTATCTTATCGGTTGAAAACCATGAGCAAGCGAAGCGCTGAGGTAAGTCCTTCGACGCACTTCGTTTGCTCAGGACACCATTCGACAAGGGTAAATCGAGAACAAGTGAGTGGCGGCGCTTATCTTATCGGTTGAAAACCATGAGCAAGCGAAGTGCGTCGAATGGTGGAGGCGAGGGGAGTCGAACCCCAGTCCGGAACGTCATCTACATTGGCATCTACACGTTTAGTAGGTCATCTGGTATTTCGGAAATGCTGGGCTGACTCACGGCGTTGCTTTTCCTAGGAACCTGTTTGGTCTCGAAAGAGAACCCGGTTACCCGATCCTCAATCCAGCCTACTAAGTGTCGTCTACTCCCCTAGTAGGCGTTGGGGTATTGACGTTGCTGTCAATTAAGCAGCAAGTGCGAGCTCGTTAGAGTCTGCATTTATTTGTTTTGAACGGCTTTTTTAAGAGGCCAACCGATCAACCTCTACGTGCAGCCAGCGCTTCAAACATCCCGTC
>JANOKJ010000167.1:0-9414 GCA_031419275.1 Akkermansiaceae bacterium
TCTTTCCGCTGTCGTGACTGAGAAGATTTTTGACATTTTCGAGGAGGAAAGCCTTAGGTCGCTTGGCGGCGATAATTCTAGCAACATCGAAAAACAGAGTCCCTTGGGTGAGATCGAGAAAGCCGTGTGCACGTCCGAGACTGTTTTTCTTGGAAACGCCTGCCAAACTGAATGGCTGACAGGGGAATCCCGCGAGAAGAACATCATGATCGGGTACATTCTTATCCGGATCTGCGGTGGTAATGTCTGGCCAGATTTCATGCTCATCTGGGAAATTTGCTTTGTAGGTTTGAACGGCAAATTTATCCCATTCGGATGTCCAGATGCAGCGTCCTCCCCATGATTCGAAGCCCTTCCGAATACCGCCGATTCCCGCAAAGAGATCGATAAAAGTGAATCCACTTGTATCTTGGTTGTGCCCACCGCCATCGAGACTCTGTCTGAGTAGCGCAAGGTGAGCTTTTGAGGGTTTGCCGATCCCTTTTTTCCAGTTGAATACTGTCCTTGTGGTAACGTCGAGCAGGGTCGCGATCTCCGCTGGTTTTTTGAACCTAATGGCGTACTCGATGGCTTGCTGTGGTATTTCCGGGATCATATTAGCTGGGATGATTTCATGAAAAATTTTCCTATTTTTGTCCCTTTGTCGAGGATCAATTCACCAGAAATCGACTCTATTTGAAGATGTTAAAATGATGCAGTCATAAAAAACGGTTCTATCATGGTTAAAAATAAAAGCCGCCCGCCGGATTCCGGCGGGCGGAAATACATTCATTACATAATTAAAGGCGAACGGGTTTCCCCGTCCGCCTTTTTTGAATGATTTTGAATGGTTTATGTTTATCCGATGGCTGCCAGTTTCAGCTGTGAACCGTCGTTCTCGGAGACGTGGTTTGGGTAGCCTGGCGCTACGTCGTCGTGGCCTTCCCTCGGTTTTGAGCTGAGGAATTCCAGTTCGGAGACGTGGAGGATGAGTTCGCCAACGGCAGTTCCGTCGGGTTTTCTGAACCCTCTAGCCTCTGGGCGTCCGGTTAGGAGCAGATGCATGCCTTTTTGAACGTGTGCGGTGAGTTTTTCGGCGCGCTCGCCCCAAACCTTGGCGGCGATCCAGTCGGTGAAATCCCGATCTCCGACTCGGCGGTTGGAGGCGAGGTTGATATTGAGCACTGGGGTTTTTCCTCGAGCGTGAACGAATTTAACGGAACCGACGTAACCTGTTAGTGTGGCAGTAAGCATATTGGGAGTTTTTTGAGTTATGATGGGCTGCCGAAAGGCGGGTCGTGAGCTGTGGTTTAGTTGGTCAGACTTGTTGTGGCCTGAATGAGTTGGTATCCGGAGAGGAGTTCGAAACGGATGCGTTCTTGGTCGAGCACTAAACCTTCAAGTTTACTGGAGTCCGACATAGCGAGTGCTTCGCTTGAGGCGAGTGCTTCCAGCTCTATCTGTGACATTTCTCGAATCCGTTCGTGCAGTGATGGGAATGTCTTCTTCAAAATCGTGTTAGATTTATCGTGATCTTTGATGAGTTATTTTATTTGGAGCCGTAATACGCGTCGAAGCCACGCATCACGCTGTATGTCGCTGGCTTAGGTTGTGGTTGTGGCTTGCGGAACAGGCGAACGACCAGTCCTACAGTATCGAGAGCGAATGCGGCCACGTGCCAGAACAGTCCGTTGATAATGAGGCAGATGCCCCACATGGTTTCGTAGAGAGCTTTGACCAGGAGAACCGAGAAAACGATGAAGAAGAGGATGTTGATGAGTAGCATGGTGATGTTTGGTTGTTACCCAAGGTTTTTAGATCACACTTCTAACATGCTGAAAAGCATGTTAGCGTGTATGATTTTTTTATTTATGGGGTTCTTATTCCAAGAATTCGAAACTCATCAATTCTGCGAATTCGGATTGTAACACGTTGGATTTTTCACTGACTTTGTAGGGCAAGTTTGTTCCGTTCATGTTTCCGAGTGTTGATGCGCCATCCAGCATGTATGCGTCGTATGTTGTTTCTTTGCCTGGTTCAGTTGTGAATCCGGTGATAATGGCATAGCCTTCATTCTTGAATACTATCACCGGTTGGCTGTTGCGAATTTGTTGTCTTACAATTTTCCAAGATAGCAGCTTATTGAAATCTTCCAGATTGCGATTTTGCCGACCGCTATAAAGACCTGGAACACTCCAGGCTTTTAATCCAAATGTTTTTTCCAGAGATTTGTGGATTTCGTCTTCATCGAAGGATAAAAATCCTGCTCTGCCGTCACCCCTGCCGATTTGTCTGATTTCCATATTTGATAGAAAATCCGCCAAGGGGATTTTTGCTTTTCCTTTCGATACATGAAGGTATTGGGCAATGTAAAGGTAGCCTTGTAAGCGACCATCGAGTGGCGGTCCATTGGGCTCGCCAACTTTTGGTTTTCCGGGTAATTCAGTTGGGGTTTGTTCTTCAAATAATTTCACTGCCGATTTATCAATTTTGGCCTTCAGCGAAACACGCTCTTTTGTTGGTTCTGCATCGACCAACATCTCCATAACTTGTTGCAGAGATTTGTAGGCCGCACATCTACTGCCTTGTTGTTTCTGCTGTCGGAGGTAATCACTGTATTTGTAAATAAAGTCCGATGTCAGGGTTTTTACCCGCAGATGATCGTAAATTTCATCTGTTGAGTATTGTTTGGTCATACCACCCCATGCCGTTACGAAAACAGGCATTGGTCTGTTCATGAATGTGAACGTTTGTTCCGGCCTGAACACTGGCGTCGGTTCGTAAAAGTGATATTGTATGCGGCCTCTGCCTCTTTTCCCATCAGTATATTCTTTTGGGTCCCAAGAAACCCAGTATTTGTAGTTTTCTTTAGTCCATGCGGGTCTTGCAACAACCGGGACTTCAAGATTGGTGGCTTTTTTAATCATGTCTCTGTCGCTTGCCGTCAGATATTTGACGGGCAAGTCTGTTGCCGTCTCCGTTGATTCCTTTTTTGTAGGACTGACATGCTTGACTGTGACTCTTACAGTCTCTTCCCCGACCATTTCCGCTTTGATAATTTGATCATTAGTAAATGAATTTATTACAATTTGTTCAGGCGGAAAATCCAAATGATCTTTTGGGGTAGGGATGATGAGATTATGCGGTACTGGTGGTGTTTCACCTATGTCCCATAGATAGCCTGTTTCGAGTTCGGCGTAGCGACGATCGATCTCGCACAGTTCAGCGAATGGAATATCGAATTCTTTGCCGCCGGTGCGGCGAAATTTCACGATCTTATTCTTGCGATCGATTTCAAGCCACTCTCCTTCGAGCACACGTCCTTTGCTGTCGGTGATGCGGTACCTTTTGTATTCATCGGGGATTTGTTTGTCGTGTAGTGTAACGACATCCATTCGCCGGAACATAGGCCATACCTTGCTTTGATCGTCTTCTTTGGTTTGTGCTTGAGCTGCAAAATGTGATGCGACCCAGATAGTTAGTATGATTTGTGAAATGGATTTCATGGCTTTGATTATTTTTGGGGAAATTTTGCTTGTTAGGATTATCTAAGACGGATGATTGCGCATTCTTGGCTTTCAAGTGCGTTACATTTTTTGGCGACTCTTCGATGATTTTAGTTTTAGGATTCCCCAGCCAGCACCTGCCAAAACCAAGAGAACGAATAGAATTACCGTAATCTTGTTAGACTTATTGGCTTTGGTATCTTCGTTTTTTTCCGATGCGGTTTCGGTGGCTTCAATGTCGGCCATCAAAGCATCAATGTTTGTCATTTCTTCCGTGGTGAAGTCTTTGTCGATGTCACGCTTGGATGTTGGCATAATGACCTCTTTGATCAGTTCGCCTTCACGGCTTCGGAATTCGATTTTTTCGCATATCACGCGCAAGGCGGGGAATCCGTTTCGTGGCGCAAAACCATTACCGATACGGCATATTGCGGTGAGTGTTCCCCTATCTTTTTTCCATTCTTCGGCCAGTTCCGGCTCTATAGGAAGATGATCGAGCGGGATGACTTCAAACTGAAACGGTTGGCCTTTTTCATACAGGCTAACGTGAGCGGAGAACCCCCGGTTTCCTGGGCGAAACGGGAAGGCGGCTTTGTCAAAGTCGTAGGTGTCAATCAGGTGACCGATCATATCGACCTTGATGTGTGATACACCAGCCACAGAACGAAATGGTTCGCTTCCGCTTTTGAGCATTTCATTTAGCTTTTCGATAGAGCGTCTTTGTTGGAACTCGTCGTCCCGATGATATTCAAAACGTTTTTTTAGGACGTATTCTTTTGCTACTTCAATTCCCCTGTCTGTTATCACAGGTTGGTATTTGGTTTTGGTGGGTGATGCGCCAGTTTGAATGCGGTTCAGAAAGCGTATGGCTGCAAATTCCTCGTGATCGTATTCGATCAGGTCTGCCACCCCATCTTGGACTTTTGGAGGACTCCAAGTTTCAGCGGATTCGTCTGCATTGCAGGAGATGGAGAATATTAATGTTAGAATACAGGCTAGATGTTTCATGATTGTGATTAGGATTTTGTGTTGAAGTTGACGGAGCGTGAACATGCTGGAGGATCAGTCGAAAGCTGATCACTCCTGTGTTTCTTCAGTGAGATTTATTCGGGCTTTTCTTCCACAGTGTTTCCGGTGGGTGCGGCCTCGAATGCGCTCGGCTCGGCGGTCAGACCTTTGGTAAATTCATCAACGCTAGATTTGAGCTGCTCTAACGCTTTGGTTTCGCCATCCAGGTTGAGATAGGTTTTATGGATTTTTCGCCATTTGATCATTTCTTTGTAGGCACCCCCTAAATGAGTGACGGCTACAGATGTTCGTGCTGTTAGATCGTTGCACTTAGTGATCATGGCATCGACTGCTGCCACCAACTCGGTTTTCTGATCATCCGTGAATGAGGATTCTCCAGAGATGGTTTTTGCTTCGGATTTCAACGCGGCAATGGTCGATGCGATGGCGACTTTGGTGTTTTTGAGTGCACGATCTCCTTGGTCGATTGCATCCACTGCTTCCTTACTTGAAATCAGCGTTGGATCTTGGGCGATGCGGCCAAACAATGCCTGCAAGTCGGCGATAGCCTTGTCATGGCGAATTTGGAGATTTTCCACCCTTACGCGGATGGTGGGTGGAGCCTCGGTGATTTCTCCGGGAATGATTTGCGCGTTTGCGTTGCCAAGAGTTGCGGCAAACATGGCGGCGGCGATCAATGTCAGGTAGTGTTTTTTCATATTACTTGGGTTCGTTATTTTTGTGGCTGTGGATGCGTTAAGTAGATTTTTAGTGAGATTCATTCGTTGTGGCCGCCTATCACTTCGTGGTTCTCCGGTAGGAGCCGGCGAATCAAGTCGGAGAGCTCTTGATAAAGTGATTGTGGCAGTAGCTTACGCGGGCGTTCACCGAGCAGCCATGTGGCGGCAATTTTCATTTCGGTTGTCGGCGGCGCGCTCCTTTCGCATGCTTGGTTCGGCTCGATCTTTTGGAGACGTTCAACCATGCACCGTACGGCTTTGTGTGATCCTTCCCGTAGATGGTCGTCACCTGGGTGGCTGGTGCCCGTCTCAATCTCATCAAGAATGTCCAAGATGAGAGGCAAGCGGTGTAGATTTTGATTGATGACCAAGGTGGGATGATAGGGGTCGGACATGGTTAACTGCTTAGGTTTTTAGTGGAGCGCATTCGTCCTTGTCAACTGACAAGGACGGTTTTGCGTGATTAGAATTCTCGGCTGCTGTAGAAGTCGTCCTATGCCGTCCGAAAAAAGCGAAGCCATCGTAAGCGCCGTGTTGCAGCGTATCGTTGAAGCTCGCAAATATTCAGGTATCAGCCAGGAGCGTTTGGCCGAGCTGTCAGGGGTGGATCTAGGGGTGATCAGCCGTGCTGAAAACTTGGTGCGCATCCCCGGAATGGCATCGATTCTTGATCTGACTTTTGCTCTGGATCTTGATCCTGCCGCGTTACTTACGACAGCTACCAAGGATGTGGTCGGCAATCGATCCCGTGATTAATTCGGGTTCGATTATCCCACCTGCAGCGACTCAGAACAGTAAGTCGTCCTGAGTTTCGCCCGTCTTGTCGGAATCAAAACTGCGCGGTGTGAGTTCATCGGGCCACTCGATGATTTCTGATGTGTGCTGTTTGAGCTCGTCAAAGTACATCGCTCCGGCGAGGCCTTTGGGATCAAGTTGTTTTTCAAGTATCCAAGCCCCTCCCGCGCCGCCGTGGGGCGCGGGATCACGCCAATCGATCCGGACGCTGAGTATTCCCCATCGATAGCGGGCGTATATCGTGCATCCGTCAGCAGTACGTCCCGTAAAAGTTGTTGGGCACATGCAGCATTCCATGATTGCGGTGATGATGATGATTTTTTCGGTTTGGCTCATTCGGTTGTTGGGGTGGCTTTGACTGTTGCGATGGTTTTGAGGCGGAAGAGAAATTCGCGAAGAATTGGACAGCGGCTGCGCGGTGATACCGGTTTGCCGGCATCCGGGAGGATGTGGCTGCCGATTGCGTGCGGATTGCCACCGGCGTTGATCGATGGCCAGCGGCTCGCCAGGTATCGGGCCTTTTCAAACCCACCCTCCACAACAAACTCTTCGGGGAGAAAGGCGTAGGTTGGGCGAGTTTTTTGAAGAGCTGAGTGACCTGCGGCGTGGTGGATGCAGCCGGTTTGATTCGCAATTATAACCTGCATAGGTCTTTGCCCAGGGTGATTTGGAAGAAGTCGGGAGTCGGTGGCAACGGTTCGGGCGGGAGGTTCATCAGCATTGCCATCAATGCTTCCTCCAAAAATCTGACGCCTTTCTTGCAGGTGATGGCGTTGCCAATTCGTCTGGCAACCTCCTCCCGGAAGGCTTCTTGCATGTGATTGGGTAACTTGTCTTCGGCCTCCTTGGCGATCCTGTGATAGTCGCTGGAGCACAACTCGGGGAGCCGGATCAGGCTGGAATGAAACCGATTTGCCAGTTCGCGAGCCATGCTTCCCGCCACATATTCAGCGGAAATCTCATCGGTGACGGTGTGACCCTCGTCAATAAATCCGATGGCTCGGCGGCTTTTTTCGTTGTCGAACCACGATTGAAAGGTCCCGATCCCCAAGATAAAAACCGTCCGCTGGAGTTTTTCGGTCAGCTTTTCTATCGAGATTTCTGTGAAATTTTCGTCTTCTGGCAGGTTCAAACCCGCTGGCCAGCGTCCGTCCAGCAAGTCGAAAAGCTCATTTCTGACATAGCTTTTCCACGATCCGTCCCCCTCTTTATCGATAGCTTTATCCAATTCATCGAGCACGAGTAGAGTTCTTTCGTGCCTTGCCACATGCTCCGCAACAATGGTTGTGGTCTCTTTTACACCCCGATTGTGCGCACCAAGTGGGAGCCAGTTGGGGATCCCGATGCGGCACATGCTCGCACCGCATGCCCTCGCAACGATACCGGCACAGGTCGTTTTACCAACCCCAGTGGGACCAGTCATGAGGCTTGACCACCTGCAATTCAGTGGAAGCGCTCTCCATTTTCCGGTAAAAAATGCGTTGGCTCTTGCGGTCAATTCCGCAATCGCACCTGCTTGAAAGTCCATCGGTTCCATACAACACCCGATTTTTTCGCCGGCACCGTGCGGGAAACCGCTCACGGTTGGCGTTGTTGATCTGGCGTTGTTTCCCGTTTGGGGGAAGGATTAGGCTCTGGAAATGCAGCTTCGGTCAGTCTGCTTGCCGTGGTGCACGGCTCAAACCCGGATCAAGTTTCGTTGTCATTTCGCTCGGACTGCGGCTCTTTTGGAGTTGGATTCTTTTTTTGAGCAGGCAACTTTGAGAGCTTGGATTTGATTTTGAGCAGGTGCTTTTGAAGAAGTTCATGCACGTCCTCGTCGTCAACCCCATCGAAACTTGCGATCATTTCCTGAAATTCCAGGAACTCAGCGCGGAGTTTTGGATGGAGTTGGCTGACGGCTCGCTCCTTTTCTTCCTTCCGGCGGAAGTGCGGAACCCATCCGCCGTCAATTTGATCGAGGGTCGGATTACCGTTCGCTTCCCGCCATTTTTCGATTTTGGAGAGGTAATTCGCCGAAGGTTTACCCTGACCGATGGTCGGAAGTCCCAACCATTTCCGCGTATTTTTCATCCATGTGCCGACTTCGCGGACGGAAACTTCGCAACCTTTGTCGACCAAGACAGCTCTCAGCTTGCGCTCGGGGATGCATTCGAGCACTGCTGTGATGAGCAGATGCCGATGCTCTATCGGGATCTGCTTCGCGCTTCTCTGTGTGACTCCGGTGGCGGCAAGCAACTCAGCGGATGTCATGGCATTACGATTCATGTGTGTTTTAATATGAATCAAATGCGTTTATATTCAACTTAAAACTGATTTTTATCTGATGAAAAAACAGTTTTTAAGTAAGCTTTAAGGCTCGGGTCGCCCCCGAGAGAGCCGCCAAAGCTCAGCGCGAATTCATTCGACGGGGCTGGCCGCTTGGGAAACTCGTTTTCATACCAAGCCCAGCCGGTGGTTTGGAAAGGAGGCGGCAGCCTCATTCCCAAGTTTGACGATAGACTGCGAAAAACCGTGTATACGTGTTTGTAGCATGGCTATCGGCAACTTGAATTGTCTCCGACGGTTCAAAAATGGCCAAAACTAGCGTTCGGCCATTTTGGCCGCCATTATTACCAATGGTGGCATTCAGCGCCCGATTCCGGGCGATGCGATTCCGGTCGATAGCCGGATCGTTTGGCACTGGGATTGCCAGTGCCGGGAGCGGTTTCGCGACCTTGGGAAACCGCAGCGTTTTAGCGGAGGTTCACTTGGTGACGGGATTACCGTCGATGGGAGCGGATTTGAGCGACCTGCTCGCAGCGATTAGCGGAGATGCTTGGGGGAGCCGTTTAGGCGAGCATGAAGAGATTGGGTTTCCGGCAGTAAAGCGGGTAGCTCTGGCCGAGATACATTTTTGGCGTTGAGGCTCCCAACGAAACACCCCCAACTTTTTAAGGTTGGGGGTGTTTCGTTTTGGGCAGTGGGTCGCCAAGTTCTATCCGATTTCATTCTTCCATGCCTCCGCCAACTTGATGAGGACAGCTCGCTCTTCCTCCGACACTTCGGTGAGAAGGCTTTTAACGATAGTGCCATCTGATTTAATCAGCCCCTTGGTGGCTTTGATGAGTTCGGTATATTCCCAAGATTTGACTTTGGTGATACCCAGTGAGGATTCGAGATACCGTTTGAGTTTTGTGGCTTTGTTGGTTGGCCGCTTGGTAAGCTCAGGGGTGACCTCGGGAACGACCTCGGGGATGACCTCAGGGATCGGCTCAGGGATTGGCTCAGGGATTGGCTCAGGGATTGGCTCAGGGATTGGCTCAGGGATTGGCTCAGGGATTGGCTCAGGGATTGGCTCAGGGATTGGCTCAGGGATTGGTTCTGGGGTTGGCTCTGGGGTTGGC
>JANOKJ010000168.1:0-15689 GCA_031419275.1 Akkermansiaceae bacterium
TTGGATCCGCATTGGTGGCATTCAGTGGATTTATTCAGACGTGCGACATCGCTGGTTGCGGGGGAGTTGTCCAAAGAATGGCCCTCGGAGCGTCAAGCGTTTGAGGCAAATGCAGTGGCTTACCGCACGCAGCTCGATGAGTTAGAAAAGTGGTTGAAGCGTGAGGTTCTTAAGATTCCGAAAAATCAGAGGAAGTTGGCGACCACGCATTCTGCCTTTCAATATTTCTGTAAGGCATACGGCTTTGAATCGTTTGCTGTGCAGGGAGTGAATCGTGAGCAAATGCCAAGTGCAAATGAACTTTCGAAACTGATGAAGTCTATGAAAGATGAAAATATCTCAGCTATTTTCCCTGAGCGTGAATCCAATCCGAAAATTCTTACTAGCCTGACGCGTGATACCGGCATCAAGCTTGGTGGAGAATTAATTGCCGACGGACGTGGTGTAAGTAGCTACGAGGCGATGATGAGAGAAAATGTGACCACGATCGTTACTGAGCTTAGCGCAAAGTGATTGCAACGGGACAATGATCAGATCCTTGTACATGCGGAAGTATCGTGGCATCAAGGAGTCGGCCAACGAGGGAGGGGGACAAACCGAAGTAATCGATTCTCCATCCGACGTTCCGTTCGCGCGCACCGCCACGGTAAGACCACCAGGAATAGGCTTCGGTTTTGTCAGGATACAGATGTCGGAAGGTGTCAATGAATCCGCTCTCGAGAAGTTCTGTGAAACTAGCGCGTTCCTCATCGGAGAATCCAGGACTCTTTCGGTTTGAAGCTGGGCGGGCGAGGTCAATCTCGTTGTGGGCGACGTTGAGGTCGCCACAGAAAATGACAGGCTTTTTCAATGCTAGTTGATTCAAGTGTTGGCGAAACACTGCATCCCACTCTAACCGATAATCAAGCCGGCGCAGTTCGTCTTGGGCGTTGACGGTGTAGACGTTGACGAGAAAGAAGTCGTCATATTCCAAGGTGATGACACGGCCTTCTTTATCATGTTGTTCGATGCCTAAGCCCAACATGCAATTGAGAGGTGTTTCCTTGGTGAAAATCGCGGTGCCGGAATAGCCGGGTTTCTCAGCGGAATTCCAAAAGCCTTTGTATGCCCCGAATTCGAGCGGGAGTTCGACTTGTTCAGGGCGGGCTTTGGTTTCTTGGAGACAGAAAATATCTGGGTTCTCAGTCGAGATAAAATCGGCTAGGCCTTTGTTGAGAGCTGCGCGGATGCCGTTGACGTTCCAGGAGATAATCTTCATAAATTGGGCATGGGAAATGTATTCTTAATACATGGGACATTCTCATTGTGTTCAAGAAAAGTATTTTTATAAAAAATTATGTTACTTATCCCATACGAAATTGAAACGCTCCAGCAAGAGCGACCCTGGGCTAACTGGCTGATCGTCGCTGCCTGCTCATTAGTATCGTTGATTGCTATGTTTGGCGGTGGTTTGGAGTCGGGAGAATTCGATGCGCTGATACTAGATGGATTCTCATTACCCGGGCTTTTCGGACACGTTCTTCTTCACGCTGATGTATTCCATCTCGTGGGAAATATGATATTCTTATGGGTATTTGGTAATGCAGTTTGCACCAATACTAACAACTGGATCTACTTGGCTACTTTCTTGATTTGCACGCTGCTGGCGGCAGTCACGCATGTCTTGCTGGATGGATCATTGGCGATTGGCGCTAGTGGCGCGCTCAACGGCATCGTTGGAGTGACTTTTGCGATGTACCCATTGAATCGAGTTTATCTATTTTGGATTTTCGCAATAAGAGGAGGAACTACGTCGTGTAAGGCTTGGATTATTATCGCTGCGTGGTTTCTGTTTGATATTTGGGGAGCGGTTAGCGGTGGCGGGATGATTGCATATTGGGCGCATATTGGTGGATTTCTCAGCGGACTTGGTTTTGGTCTTACCGCCCTTCATTTCGGATGGTTCCAGCTAACAGAGTATGACAATCGGTCATTGCTGCAAATTATCCGCGGTGAACACCCAGAGTAGCTGCTAAAATTTAAATCAACCTCGAATTATTTTTCGTTGCCATTAGAGGTGCAGCAAAACCTAATGTCGATCTTTTGAAGACGGCTATCATGATCTCACATGCAATCAACTCAAGGCGTGACTACCGTATCAGTTTCAGGAAGGAAACGGGCGCGGAGCGGCGAACCTTCGCGGCGCCAAACGCGATGCACCATCCAAGCCGTGGCGAGAAGCGGGGCACAAAGATTGACTCCTGGAATGACGAAGAGAAGTGAGAGGGTCAATCCCCCGCGTAGCATCTCTTTGCGATGGGCTCGATAGAGAACCTTGGCTTCAGCTAACGAAATATGACGCACGGCCACCACTTGGAAATATTCACGGGAAAGCAGGAAAGAATTGAGCATTACGTAAACCACCACATTCAACAGCGGAATGAAATAAAACGGCAGTGCCAGCAAGTTCCAACCTATCCCGCGAATCAATACACGTAGTGAGGAATGAATTTGCTCGCCTAACGGAACTTTGCGCGGGATAGGGGCTAATGGATAGTGGCGACGTTCTATCCGATCTGCCAGTGGTTCAAGAAACACTCCGCACATAGCGGTGACGATGAGTGGGAATGTGAACCATCCGACCACAAGCACCAGGAGCGATCCTACTCCGCGGAACATCCAATCGTCCCAACGAGTTTTGGCCAACCATCCTTGGTTTAGCCAGTCAAGTCCGCCGATCAACCACCAAGCCAGACAGGCGATCCCCGCAAAGACCAAAAGGGTCCCCACAAGCCCTGCGATTAGAACCAACCAAGCGAAGGGTTCGCGCAGCACTCCGAATGCGAGTCTCAAATCACTGAGTTCACGTTTCACGGTTTCGGTTGTAGGTGGATGAGGCATGGTGAAGTGTGTCTGGGATCAAGTCGGGCGACGGCTCTCATTGATTCAGACTATCGCTAAAACATCAACCGATGTTTGACGAGACCCACCTTTTTCTAGGATCTGGAAATGGATGACAACACCATTTTTCCCCATCCACAGACGACCCTTCAGTGTATTCTCCGACCTAGGTGAAAAAGTAAATTCCTAGTATTAAGTGATTATCATTTTCCTGTTTACGATACTGTTAGCTTTAGGCTTAACTAAGTAGGTTCGTAATAAGAAAGGCAAAATTAATGTTCAAAGTAAAAACATACTTAGGTCAAAGTTCCATTCACGGAATCGGCGTATTTCTTGGAGAGCCAGTGAAGAAGGGGCAGCTTGTTTGGCAGTTTGATGAAGATTTTGACATGCAAATTACACAGAAACACTTGGATGCATTGTATCCAGTGCAATATGATTACTTTTCTACCTATTGCTATAAAAGCATAAAAACTGGGTTCTATGTTTTCTGTATAGATGATGCTAAGTATGTAAATCATAGCGTGACTCCATCCACTACTGGTATCTATCCGCCTCATTGTCTCCATGTTGAAGGAGCTGATGTAGCTGTTAGAGATTTGGCGGTTGGAGAAGAGATCACCAGCGACTACCTTTTGTTTGATTCGAGAAGGTTGCCTTGGCTGTTTGCTGAGTAAAAAACATTTTATATCTATTTAATAATTTTAAGGAGATGAACCCCTTTTCCTCTTCCATAGACCGACCCTTCAGTGTGTTCTCCTCGCTAGGTTAAAAGCAAATTCCTAGCATTTTTTGCCCATGAAGCTGCAATTCTTGACTCAATGATCGGGTAACCTCCTTTTCCCCTTCTACAGACGGCCATTTAGGTTATTCTGCGTAAGGTGAAAAAACAAATTCTTAGAATTCATTCGATCGCAACTTTTTCCGTATGCATGGGTTGAATCCCATACAATGAGAATCGGAGCTTTACCCGTTGGCTTTTGTATCAGTGCTTTTGCCCTAAGCATCAGCAATGCGATCGCCGATGAGACATTTAGTCCGGAACAAATGGATTTCTTTGAACAGAAGATCCGACCCGTCTTGGTTAAGCACTGCTACGAGTGTCACTCGATCGAGGCGGATAAATCCAAGGGTGATCTCTTATTGGATTCACGTGAAGCCCTGTTGCGCGGTGGAAAGGAAGGACCTGCGATTGTTCCATTTGAGCCAGATAAAAGCCTGTTGATCAAAGCGATCCGATATCTAGATGAAGACACGACAATGCCTCCTGAGAAAAAGGGAGGGAAGTTGCCAGATGCGGTCATCGCCGATTTTGAACAATGGGTCAAAATGGGAGCTCCCGATCCAAGGAAGGAACAAGCTAAAACCATTAAATCCTACGATTCGGAAAAAGCAAAAAGCTGGTGGTCATATCAGCCTCTCAAAAAAGTGACAGTGCCCGCCACGAAGGGCGATCAATGGTCTGTTTCAAGTATCGACCGCTTCGTTTATCAAGAAATGCAGGAGCATGGGGTGAAACCTGTGGAGAATGCCGAGAAAGCAACATTACTGAGAAGAGTGTTTCTCGATCTCGTGGGCTTCCAGCCTTCAGTGGAATATTTGAATCGATATCTAACAAGTAACGATCCCAAGGAACTGGAGAAGATGATCGATCTGATGCTTTCATCCAGATATTTCGGAGAGCGCTGGGGACGGCATTGGTTGGATGTCGCACGTTATGCGGAGACGACGGGACGTGATGTGAATGTCACGATGCCTGAGGCTTGGAGATACAGGGATTACGTCATCAATTCGTTCAATACCGATAAGCCATTTGATCAGTTCATCCGTGAGCAAATCGCAGGGGATTTGATTACGGCGAATGATCCAAAAGACAGGACGGAAAACCTGATCGCAACTGGTTTCCTCGCCGTTGGGCCAAAAGGAATCAACGAAATGAAACCTAGGCAATTCGCTTTGGATCAGGCAGATGAGCAAATTGATACGGTGACACGCGCGTTTCTTGGGACGACGGTATCATGTGCGCGTTGCCATGATCATAAGTTCGATCCGATCACGCAGAAAGATTACACCGCCATTGCAGGAATTTTCCTCAGCACGGACACCCACTACGGAACGGCTGGAGGAGTTGCCGGACGAAATTCCGGCAAGCTGATCGATGCTCCTGCATCCTCGGGATTAACGACGATAGCGAAAAGCATAACTCCTCAAGCGCTTGAGAATAAGAAGGCAGAGTTGAAAAAATTACAGGTAGAGCAAACTGAAGCGTTCGCAGCGCGCAGACGTGGGGAAGAAGGCACCATGAACAATGGATTTGATATGGCTAGAATCGTCACGCAAGTGAAGCAGTTGGAAGTAGAGATCGCGAGTTACAATCCCGATGGAACGGCAAAGGCCCGAATCATGGGTGTCTTGGATAAGCCCGTGAAATCGGAAACGGCTTCTCGGATGGGAAATGGCGGGTTTGGCGGATCCAATTTTGCTCGTCGGTTCAGCAGCGGATTTGAGACCATAGTCGATAGTCCCTTGTTCGCTCGTGGTGATATTGATAAGGAGGAGGGAAAAGTGCCTCGCGGTCTTCCTGAATTTCTATCTGCAGGGAAAAAGGCAAGCATCCCAACAGGCACAAGTGGTCGGTTGGAGCTCGCCGAATGGATAGCCTCCACGGAAAACACTCTTGCCGCACGAGTGATAGTGAATCGTGTTTGGAGCTTGCTGTTTGGCCGCGGTCTCGTTGAAAGCGTCGATAACTTCGGTGCTAGTGGCACCACTCCAAGTCATCCTGAGCTGTTAGATCATCTCGCTCAACAGTTCATTGCAGATGGATGGAGTGTTAAAAAATTGATCAAACGCATCATGTTGAGTCGGGTTTATCAGTTGGATTCCTCACATAACGAGGCCAATCACAAAATCGATCCCGATAACAAATGGTTGTGGAGATTCAATGCACAAAGACTCGATGCCGAGGCAATCCGTGATTGCATGCTGACAGCCAGCGGATTGATGGATCTCAAACCTCAAACGGGTTCGCTCATCGCATCGGCAGGCGACGGATTGGTGGGAGGTTTTCGGATGATGGCGATCCGTGAGGATGAGATCTCATCGTTCAATTCAAACTTCCGCAGCGTCTATCTTCCGATTGCGCGCAATGTTGAGCCGGAAATTCTTTCGGTGTTCGATTTTGCCGAGCCCAGCATGGTTTCGGGAGTCAGGGATACGACCATCGTTCCACCTCAAGCCTTGTTCATGATGAATAGCAAGTTCGTTGAAGAACAGGCTAAGGCTCTGGCACAACGTGTGATGACGCAATCGGGGTTTGAAAAAAGATTTTCTCTAGCATGTCGACTGGTTTGGAGCAGAGAGCCAACCAAAGCGGAGGCCGCCGCTGCAAAAGGGATCGACCGCAATGACCTAGCTTCCTGGACAAGTATCTGCCGTGCCCTGTACGCGAGCGCGGATTTTCAATTCATTAACTGATTCCGATTATGAAAAGACGTCACTTTTTACAAACCACTTCGTTGGGATTTGGTTGGCTTGGATTCTCCGCATTGGCAGCGGAGGCGCCAAAGAAATCCGCAAAACGAGTTATCTTTCTCTGCATGCAGGGCGCGCCCTCTCATCTCGATACCTTTGATTGGAAACCCAAGCTGGTAGCTGATACAGGAAAGCCCGGCACGAGGCCCGGAACAAAACTGTTAGGTTCGCCATGGAAATTCAGCCAGCATGGAAATAGCGGTCAGTGGATGTCTGAGTTGTTTCCTAACTTGGCAAAGTGTGCGGATGACTTGTGTTTCTTGAAAGGCATGCAAACGGAAATTCCGGCGCATCCTCAAGCTTATATGCAGATGCACACGGGAAGCTTCCAATTTGTCAGGCCTTCCTTGGGTGCGTGGGCACATTATGGATTGGGTTCTGCAAACGAAAACCTTCCGGGATTCATTACCATCACACCTACGAGCGGTTTTGGCGGAGCTCAGAATTACGGCAGTTCGTTCCTTCCTGCGCATTATCAAGGAACGCGAATCGGATCGAATTTCCGACCCATCGCCACAGCCGAAGTTCCAAATTTGAAACCCCGACTGGATCTTGATAAGCAACGCGCTGAGTTGGATCTGATCCAATCTTTCAATCAGTCCAAACTTCAACATGAGGGTTATGATCCTCAGGTTGAGGGACTGATCAAATCCTATGAGCTCGGATATCGCATGCAGAGTGAAATGCCAGCTTTGATGGATGTTAGTAAGGAATCGGAAGCAACCCAAAAACTCTATGGTCTTGATGATTCCGTGACTGCTGACTTCGGAAGAAAATGTCTGCTCGCGCGCCGCATGGTTGAAGCAGGCGTGCGTTTCATTGAAATCAATCATGGTCAATGGGATCATCATCGCAATTTACAAACTGCATTGCCTGCAAGCTGCGCTTCGGTCGATAAACCTCTCAAAGGACTGATCATGGATTTGAAATCGAGAGGTTTGTTAGATGATACGCTCGTCATCTGGGGCGGGGAATTCGGACGCACGCCTCATGCCGAAGGTAACGACGGACGTGACCACAACGTAAAAGCCTTCACCATGTGGATGGCTGGCGGCGGAGTCAAAGCGGGTTACACACACGGCGAAACCGATGACTATGGTTATGAGGCGATTTCAGGAAAAGTGCCTATTGTTGATTGGCATGCGACGATTCTTCACCTGATCGGGCTGGATCATGAAAAACTCACCTATAACTATGCAGGACGAGATTTCCGTCTAACGGATGTGAAGGGCAAAGTGGTGAAAGAGATTCTGGCCTAAAGCAGCGGCTTCATTGGGTTCCGAGATATTCTAACATTAATTGCCAAGCATATAATAGCTGAAACTAATTATCATTCGTTTTGCTTTACGTAGTTGAATTACTTATTTTGGACGCCATTCCCTTTTCCTCTTCTATAGACGGCCCTTCAGTGGATTCTCCGCGCTGGGTGAAAATGCAAATGCCTAGCATTCAGAAAATCGCGTCTGGGCGCCACCGTTGCTTGACGTCGTCGCGGTTCAATTGCCGCAAATTAACCCTATGAATCCGCATATAGATCTCTAAATGATCTTGAAATACGGGAATAGTGGCTTCTTATATTTTTATAAATAAATTCCGCAACCTTCACTCCCTTGCCTTCGCCCCCAGCGCACTGCTTATCATCTCCATCGTCAATACCCTTTCCCCCCGTCCCATGGTTCTCACATGAGCATTCTTGTCGGTCATCATCCCAAAAGCAAATTGCTAGCATTTGTGTGTGCAATGGTGCTGCTTCTGCTGCAAAGCAATGCCTTTTCAGGCACCCTTAAACTCAACCAGGGTCGCTGGCTATTGGTCACTAAGGCCGTAGATGGTCCCAGTAATTACGATCTTGATTACCTTGCCGCCGTGGTTGCTTCAACTGCCTTGACGGACGGACAACCGTCCGTGTTGGCCGTGAACGATACTAACAGTTTGGTGAATGAAGCTTGGCACAATGACTATATCCGGCGCTACAAATATTCACGCGCGCTGGTTGTCGGACAGACCATCACCACGATTCCGGGTGTTTTTCCGGTGACCAATCTGGATTCCGCGACTGCTGGCGTGGAGCAGGCGAAATCGATCGCGCAAACGGTCTGGAAGAGTTCGACGGGGGCGGTTGTCTGTTCCGCCAATGACTACTCCAACGCGCTGGTCGCGTCATCTCTGGCCGCACGATTGAGAGTCCCGCTTCTGTTTTCAGCGGAGCCAGGTGATCTGGACGTGGTTTTCAGATCGTTGGCGGTGAAATCGGTTCTCGTAGTAGGAGCACCGGTATCTCTAACAAATTCGGTTACGAGTAAGAATCTGGCAGGAGCGGCGGAAGTGATCCGCTGGTTGCAAGCTAAATGCTATCCGGTCAATTATGTGGCGGCGGTGAACCCGACGGATCGCAACGCCGAAAAATGGGACAACAAGTTGTCCATGGCTTCCGTGCTTCTAGCTGCACGTCGCGGAGGAGTGATTTATCCAATTACGAATGCAGCCACCTACATCACAGTTGGAGCCGAACTCAAGCAACTCTATGCTGCGGTCGGCACGAACTATTATCCCGAATATCTTCTGCTGGGTGGCAACTGCACCTTCATTCCGTTTGGACAAGTGACGGGATTGGCAGGCGATGATCCGGATTGGGGTGTATTGATGACAGATACGCACTACAGCAATATGGATGCCGATACGTTTATGGAAATCGCCGTTGGACGACTGGTTGCTAACAATTTCTCCGAGGCCAGTTTGATCGCGTCACGCATCTCGACATATGACGCGTTGAAGGATGGTAACTGGGAAAAGCGGATGGCGGAGATGGGCGACTGGGGAGCCTGGGCTTATTTGCCAATGCTGCAGAATTCGGGTTTTGCTCTAGATGATCTGAAGGGCACCATGTACAACAATGCCCCCCCACTCGAGTATGGGATGATCTTGCACGGTGCACATTCATCTTGGCAGCAACTGGGTGGTGCATTTCAGGCACCTAACGGTATCACCACCTTGCTGGCACCGGCGTTTGTCATGTCGTTGGGTTGCTCAACTGTACAACTCGATCAACCAGGCTGGCAGATTTCAAAAGATCTGCTGAGACAAGGTGCGGTTGGTTTTATGGGAGGGACACGGTCGGTGGCGGGCACTGCAGAACAAATCGCTTCTGACGTGGTCAACTCGATCACGGATTGTGGGTCTCTGGGGCATGCCTTGCGCAGAGGGTTTCAGGGGCTTTCCGTCAATGTCTTGGATACAGGCGCTTTTGACTCCAATATCATGCGTTACAACTGGATTCTCATCGGCGACCCCGCGCTGGTGCTTCATGTGCCTACCCGTCCAGCTACCCGACCCGCCGACCAGAAAATTTCCTCCGATGGCCAAACCATGACCATCAACTCGCCGGATTCTTGGGTCATTCGACCCTTCCCAAAAGTCATGCTGACTGAGTGGGGTTGGTCTGATACGTTACACGTTGTCACGGGAGCCGGAGTGTCGATGGTATCTGCAAATCCGGGTATTCCGGGATACCACCAATTGAATCCTCACTTTATCGCGAAGTATCGCACGGCCGGAAAAATCTCGAACATCACTCAGCAGGATGACATGGCAGCACCACTGGGCTGGAGCGGATCTTTTGGAAATCATGTCCATGTCGATGAACATTCCGACGGAACAAGAACCTATCTGTGGCGGGTGCGGCTCATGGATTCCGATCAGAAAAACGGTGGATCCATCAACCGTGCGATTACCAAGGTTTCTTATTCGATCAGTTGTTCGAAGTCTGGTCTTGGGAACGGAAATCGTGCGCCGGTTTGGAAAGCTAATACCGTGTTCAAGTTAAACGGTCAGCACCTGTTTCCCTTCGATGGATCGCTGGGTGCAGATGCGAGGGATCCAGATGGGGATCCGCTGACATTTGCCAAGACTGGCGGTGCCGCTTGGCTGAAGGTTGATTTGAATGGGGCACTCAGTGGTCAACCGAATTCTAAGGGTGTTAGCACGGCGACGGTTACGGTATCGGATGGAGTGAATCCGCCTGTTCCTGTGAAACTTCAGATCTCGGTTGCCCCGACACCGCCACAAGAGGAACCACACCTCCGGCGCGAGATCCGATAATTGTCATCCCCTTTTCCCGCTCCACAGACGGCTCTTCAGTGTATTCTTCGCGCTAAGTGAAAAAGCGAATTTCTAGCATTCATCTAGAGAATAAGCATGCAGTCGCCATACGAATAGAATCGATATTTCTCAGCGACGGCTTGGCGGTAGGCTTCGAGAGTGAGTTCGCGTCCTGCGATTGCGGAGACTAGCATGATTAAGGTGGATTTTGGGAGGTGGAAATTGGTTAGAAGCGCGTCGACCGCTTTGAACTGATAAGGAGGATGGAGAAAAATATTGGTTTCTCCCGAGAGCGGACCGGACTTTGAAATGCGAATATCAGGTGAGGCATCGGCAATGGATTCCAAGACGCGTGTGACCGTGGTGCCGACCGCGATGGTGCGTTTGGCGCGGTTGATGTTGCGAATGGTTTCTTCAGTGACGTGATATTTTTCCGAGTGCATCACGTGTTCTCCGATGTGATCCACGCTCACAGGACGAAACGTGCCAACACCGACGTGGAGGGTGATGAAATCATGAGGAGCGCGCTCCAAAATTTCAGGAGTGAAATGTAGCCCGGCAGTCGGTGCAGCGATGGCGCCTTCTTCTTTGGCGAAGACCGTTTGATATCGCTCTTGATCCATTGCTTCATCATCGCGGCCCATGTAATGCGGCAGCGCGAGGTGACCATGTTGATGGATATCGATGGGTTGCTGCCATTCGATCAAGCGGTCACCGTTTTCAAAAACTTCGGTGACGGTTCCCTGAATGTTGCCTACGCTGAGGGTTCGGCCAAGTTTCATGCGTTTGCCCGGCTTTGCGAGGCAACGCCATAAGGTTTGAGAAAGTTGATCGAGGCAGAGTAGTTCGATTTTTCTGTCGTCTGAAAACACTCGTGCTGGAATGACTCGGGTGTTGTTGAGGATGATTAGGTCGTCGGGCTTTAGATAACTTTCGAAATCTGAAAACATGCGATGTTCGATGCGGCCGCTTTCACGATGAATCACCAGCATCCGTGAGGCGGACCGATTCGGTAACGGGCGAGAAGCGATCAGTTCCTCGGGTAAATGATAGTCGTAATCTTTGGTGAGTAGGGACACGGAAGAATTCAGGGCTGTTTGAGAAAACGAATCAAATCATTCATGACTGGCTGAGGATTTCCCCAGATTCGAATGAGATGGTTGAGGTGTTGGTGATCAAGTCTCTCGGTTGCGAGCAGCAAGCGTGTGCCTTGCTTTTCTAAATCCCATGCATCGCAATCGCCTGCTGATTTCCATTGATTGGCGAGGAGATGTTCGAGGATATGATAGCGATCTTTGTGTGTTGGCGCGGGCAGGATGAAATCGATGAATTCTTCGGAAGGTTTTTCGACTTCAATTAAAAATTCAGGGAGGCGAATCCTGCGATTTCTTGTCCAACTGCGAAGCTGTGGTTGCAACAACGAGACGATTTTCAAAAGCAGATGGGCGGGCGAACTTTGAAAACGATCATCCAAGCTGCGAAGTGGGAGCATGCGGTTAGTGATGGATTGGTAACCTGCTTTGCCCATTGGGCCGTGGTAGATCAGGGAATCATTGCCAACACGAATGACGCCGCCAGCGTAGACAAATCCGTCCCAACGCGCTTCGCCATTTTTCAAAAAGCGATTTGGATGAATAGTTAGAAGTATGCGTTCCGCCTGTCCGTAACCGATTTGTTGTTTGAGATATCCAAAGATCGATGGGCGTCTGTGGTGCCAAACAAATGCGCCGGGGACGAAACCGAGTTCGTAGCCTGCATCGCGCAATCGCCAGCAGAAATCGACATCGTCACCAGCGGTGTGAAAGACGGGGTTGAAGCCGCCAATTTTCTCAAAAGCCTCGCGACGAACCGCGATGTTGCAGCCCGGTAAATGCTCGGCACGGGTGTCGTCTAACAAAACGTGGCTCGGTGCGCCCGGCGCGGCACTGATGATGGCTTCTTCAATAGAGCGCGCTTTTGGTGGAAGGTTCGGGCCGCCTGCTGCGGCGATCTCGGGATGTTGAAAGGCGCGATCCAATCGCAAAATCCATTCAAAATCCGGCATGCAGTCATCATCGGTATAAACGAAAATTCTTCCTAAGGCTGCATTTGCACCGATGTTGCGAGCCTCGCTGAGTCCGGAGGATTCGATATTCAGCAACCGCACATGAGGGAATGTTTTGGAAATGATTTCGGAGGTTGCATCGGTTGAGCCGTCATTGACCACGATGGTTTCATAAGGACCACCAGCCAATGCATTGATGGCATGCAAACAATCGGCTATCCGCGATGCTCCGTTTCTGGTGCAGACAATGATCGAGTAGGTGTGCTGAGTGGCAGTGTGAGTGGTGGGTTGAAAATCCCGACACACATCGAAGGCGGGCTTTGGATTTCCTTGGCGATCCGTGATGCCGAAACTCCAGTCGGTCACTTCTATTCCTGCGTTGAACCAGAGATCGCTCCATGCATAGACTGTGAAGCCGGCTGTTTCCTCAGTGTAAGCTTGTTGGAGCGCCCAGGATAAAGTTTCCGCCTGCGCTTTGGGTGAGTTGCGCTGCGTGTCCAAGCCGAACTCGGAGATCACCAATGGTCTGTCTCCTGCAATATGATGAAGACGCCTAATATAACTCACGAATGCCTCGGAGTTTTCGAGATAGATGTTGAAGGCGGTAAAATCGGCGTTCTCGAGTTCGAGGTATTCTGTGGAAGGATAGTTTGCGTAGGCGAAGAGTAGATTTGGAGCGATGCTTCGGCCGGCATCGATCAGCTTTTCTAATGACTGTCGGACTTTATCGGGTCCCATCCAGCGCACGAGATCTGAGGGGATTTCATTACCAACATAAATGCCAGCCAAGGCGGGATGATTTGCATAAATGCTCAGCCATTCGTTTAAGCGGATGACAGCGGCGGAAAAAAGATGGGGGCGTGAAATGAAATCTTCGTAATGCTGCCAGTCGAGACCCGCGAAAACGAAGAGTCCTGACTGTGTCGCGGCATCCAGCAAGGCTTGATCGGGTAGGGAGAAGACTCGAATTGCATTGAAGTTTGCAGATTTGATTTTCTCAAACTCCTTGCGGTGAGAAAAGATCCGATCCGGTGGAAACGGCCCATAGGTGACACAGCGCAACCAGAATCTTTCAGAACCGAGACGGAAAAACTTTCCGTCGGTTTTGAGAGTGGGGCTGGGGTTGATTTCAGTCACGTGGGTAGCCTAGGATACGAATCGTCCCTTTGCCCACAGGAAATCCATGGTTTTACGCGGTTCATTTACCGAGAACTACGGTTGAAATACCTGCGTTTGATGGCTTATCTTCTCGTTATGGGAAATGAAGAAGCCAAAACCACCAAACGTCAGCGGGGATTTCCTTGGTTCGGCGTCGGTTTTCTTGTCTTGGTCTGTGGATCCATCGGGATTCTTTTTACCGACATCCCGGCGAAGGTGAGCCGGAACCTCAGAGCGCTAATCCAGAAGCAGCCTCCGACTGAAGCAGTGGATCGAAAAACCATCGAAATGCAAATTGAGCAGCGTCTTCGCGCTGAGATGGAAGTCAAACTTGAGCAGGAACTTGCGGAGCTGCGTCAGCAGAACGCACAACAAGAACCCGAGAAGGAACCAGAGGTCGACCCTGAACCCACAACCCCACAACCACTTCCTTTGGGTCCGGTGAGCGATGTTAGAAAATTACGCAGCGGGATTCCTTTCAAAACGGAAGTGGTTTTCGAACAGGGCGGGATCGCTTCCGAGGAACGGGTGGATGATGAAAGCTACGTCGCAGAATACAAACTGAAGCTAAAACTCCCGGCGGCTGCGACGACGATTTCCGAACTTGAAAAATCCAACCCCAAGCTTTCCAAGATTTTACCAGCCTTGCCCGGCTTGTTGGAAAAAGCCGAGGTTTCCAAATGGTATAACAAACTCTACACGAATAAGAGCGAGCGAGTGCGCCGGGATTCGAATGCGCTTAATGAACTGCTCACCAAGCACAACATCTACGATTGCGAAACCATCCTGAATCTTAAAGCAGCGAACGGGAGAAAAGTGTTTCTCATGCAGGCGGAGATGGATGTGGTTTCTGATGGATCGGATGGAGATCGCCTTCCTGTAATGCCAGAGGAAATTGTGAACTCCACGCATTACCAACCGTTCACGAGTTACGGTTGGCCCAAGAAAACCACCACGCCGAATCCGATGGTCACAGGTCTTGAGCGCAGGATCGCAAGCGCCAATACCGAGTTAGCCGCAGCCGCCACCACAGCAGCGCGTAAAACATGGCTGAAAGATCGTATCGTGGAGTTGAACCGCTATATTGCCGATCTCAAATCCCGCAGCTACCTCATCGCCGAATACGATCCGTTCATCGTGATTTCGGTGAATTTACTAACAGATCGCAATGATCCCTATGCTCCGAAAGTAGGCGACTACGCGGTCGTGATCCATGGGGAAACACTTTATCCATGTATCGTCGGAGACGGCGGGCCGACGTTTAAAGTCGGCGAAGCATCCTTGCGCATGGCGAAGGAAATCAACCCAACCGCCTCGCCATACAGCCGACCCGTTTCCGATTTGAAAATCACCTATGTGGTTTTCCCAGGCAGCGCAGATGAGAAAAAAGGCCCACCAGATTTGAAGGCATGGAGAGAAAAGTGCAACGCGCTATTAACAGAAATCGGCGGACTGGGAGAAAATTACACGTTGTATGAATGGAAGGATTTGCTGGCGAAACCTGAGCCAGTGGTTGAGCCAGTTGTGCCTAAGGTGGAGGTGCCAGTTGTGCCGCCGGCACCACAAACTCCACCGAGTCAGTGAATCAAGATTATTTTAGAATCACTGACATCCTCGTCGGTAAGGGTACAGCTAGATAAGCTCGTGAGGGGATGATGGAAGTGCGAAGAATTATTCCTCCAGCAATCTGCGTCTCCGCTCCTTGTTCCATGCGGCGATGACGCGGGTGAGGAGTAATGCGGAAAGAATTGTCACGGCTAATTCGAACATGGGTTCGTTGCCACGGGGTCTTTCTCCGACGATGAATTTTGCGGCATCGCCTAAGTTGAAGAGGCCTCTGCCGAAGCTGATGAGTGCTAGCGCGCCCGCGCCCATGACGCCGTGCCAGAGCATTTTGATGGAGAAAATTCCGCAGATGATGATGGCGCCGCCTAGAGTGAGAGAGCCAACCAGCAATGCCATGGCTGGATCTTTA
>JANOKJ010000169.1:0-2659 GCA_031419275.1 Akkermansiaceae bacterium
CCGTCTTGTGTACCTAGACTCTAGAATGGTCAGAATAGAGATGCATATGGTCGCTTAGTGAGGTCATCAAGACTGGAAAACAAAACGCCGCACTGAGAAAAAAATCCGGTTCGTCCACTGCCTCCATGCAGAGTCGCTTCGCTGTCTCCGCCGCAGCTTTCCAATCTTGCAAGGCCATCTCTCCAGCCAACAACAACTCCAGCACAATTTTCTCATCCAAATGCTCTTTCGGTAGAGCTTTTAACTCATTCAGCGCATCGCCAGGCATCCCCAATTCCAACCAACCCGATGCCGCTCTGATGATCTGTTTAGTTAACATACTTGAAATAAGTAGCAGATGCCGAACCAACCTGCAACCGATCGAATCAAAAAAAACTCTACCCTTGAAACCCCTTTCCTAAAAACCCCACAATCCCTCATGCGGAACGACTTCTACAACTCCTTCGATACCGAACGCTTGGAGAAAACCCCTGCCAAAGACGATTATCGCAGTCCTTTTCAAATCGATCGCGATCGAGTCCTCCACACCACTACCTTCCGCCGGCTCCAAAACAAAACCCAAGTCTTCTGGTCTGGAGAATACGATTTCTACCGCACCCGCCTCACCCACTCACTCGAAGTTGCCCAAATCGGGAAATCCATCTGCACCTGGCTGCTTCGCCAACCCGGATCGCCTCTCTCAGATCAATTCTTTATCGATACCGACCTCATCGAAGCCATCTGCCTCTCCCACGATCTCGGCCACCCACCATTTGGCCACGCCGGCGAAAAAACCCTGAATCACCTGAACCGTGAATACGGTGGCTTCGAGGGAAATGCCCAAACTTTACGTCTCCTCACCGAGCGCATCTTTTCAGCCAAACACACAGGCATGTCTCCTTCACGGGCGTTTCTCGATGGTATCCTGAAATACAAAACCCTCTGGTCGGAACTCATCACTGATGGCAAACCTCCGAAAAATCATTTCATCTACAACTCTCAACACCACTACCTCGATTGGAGCCTCGGCGGAAACGATTTTCCCATCGAGCTCACTCCCGGAAAATCCCGCGACGCATTTAAATCCATCGAATGCCAGATCATGGATTGGGCAGACGACACAGCCTACTCCCTCAACGACCTCTCCGACAGCGTCCGCGCAGGATTTCTTCCCATCGAAAAAATCGAACAATGGGCGAAATCGAAAGACATCGATACCTCAGAGAAAACCCCGCTCGGCGAACTCATTCAAGCCATCCGCGCGAACAAAGTGGAACCCTTCGTTGGCAAACGCATCGGCAAATACATCACCTCCACCCACCTCGAACAGGACGTCAATTTCCTCTCCGCCACCACCAACCGCTATCGCTACAGACTCGTCATCGATCCAACCGTCCAAGCCGAATCAGCCCTCTTCAAACGTCTCGCCTATGACGTGGTGTTCCTCTCCCCAAAACTCAAACAACTCGAACACAAAGGTTCCTACATGCTCAGAAAACTTTGGGAAATTTTGGAAACCCGTTACATCCACAACTTACCCATCGATGGCCAAGATTTTCAACTCCTCCCCAACGACACCGTCGCAGAGATCCAACAAGCCCCCGACCCAGCCACCCGCGCCCGCCTCATCTGCGATTACTTAGCCGGCATGACCGATGGCTACGCTGCCCGCACCTACAAACGCTTTTTCTCCCCAGACTTTGGCTCAATCAATGATTTGTGATCTATTCTTCCAAATCAAAAATCAAACCTCAACAATCATCAATCGTCATTCATTTGTGAGAAGCGGTTTGGTCATTCGCTTTGATTTACGATTGATGATTGTTGATTTTGGATTTTTGAATGAAAAATAAGAGGGGCACAACCAGATCCCCTTCCCACAGCCGCCCCCTCTTCTTGAAGTTTAAAATTTAAAACTTAGAGTTTCAAAAGAGTAGCCTTACTAGGACTCGAACCTAGAATGACGGAATCAAAATCCGGAGTGTTACCATTACACTATAAGGCTGTTAACAGGAGCATTGCCCCCGGGCGCGGGAAACTACATGAGCTTTCGACCCCTTGGCAACCCGGAAATTAACACGTTGGGGATTTTTTACGAACGAATATCTCAAAAACCCTAACGCATCATTCTCCGCATCGAAAGACTAGCCAACTCCATTTCATCTGTTTAAAACCCCCCGCTATGACTTCACCCGTTATTCTTTTCTCAGGACAAGGCGCTCAAAAAATCGGTATGGCTCGCGATTGGATTGAGTCCTCAGACATCGCTCGCGATCTCGCAATGAAAGCCGATGCAGCTTTAGGATATTCACTGACCGAGATCATGTTCGAAGGCCCCGAGGACGCGCTCACCGCCACCTCAAAATGCCAGCCAGCCCTTTACCTTCATGGCTTGATCGGACTCGCGCTGTTGAAATCCCGCTTACCGAACTTCAAACCCGTCGCTGCTGCCGGACTCTCGCTCGGTGAATTCACCGCCCACTCCGCAGCAGGAACGTTTTCCTTCGAAGACGGCCTACATCTGGTTTCACGCCGCGGCACCTTCATGGAAGAAGCCTGCAACGCCACCGACGGCGCAATGGCAGCCTTGATCGGTGGTGAAGAGGAAAAAATCCGTGAACTTGCGAAAGCCACCGGAGTCGATGTCGCAAACCTCAATGCCCCGGGGCAAATCGTCATC
>JANOKJ010000170.1:0-20229 GCA_031419275.1 Akkermansiaceae bacterium
AGAATGGTGCGCGCGATAGGACTCGAACCTACACAGGGTTGCCCCTACTAGAACCTGAATCTAGCGCGTCTACCAATTCCGCCACGCGCGCACTTAGGCCAGCCTTACGACTGGGCGGAAAAACAACCATGCAGCCGGAAACTTGGCAATCACCATTTTCGCCGTGGCTTGGAATTCCCGAAAACATTCTCAATCCGCCGCACCACGGGCTTTTCACCCTCGGAAACCTCCACCTCGATCACATCGAAGCGCCATGGCACCTCGCGCGTTCCCAGCCGCCGCAGCCACTCGTTCGCTCCGCGTAAAATAAGTGCCTGTTTCTTGCGATTCACCGCCGACAGTCCCCGCATCAACGAATCTTTCTGGCGCGTCTTCACCTCGGTAAACAACAACTGACCGCCCTTCCTTGCCACGATGTCCACTTCACCACCCTTCCGACCCTTGAAATTCCGCGCCAGGATCTTGCAGTTGTTCGCCCGCAACCAATCCGCCGCAACATTTTCCCCGTAGTCCCCCATCCATTTCCGCGCACCTGATGGGCCGCTGTTAGAGCGGTAGGGAGAGTTGAGATACCGGCTGAAACGACCGACGATGATAGCGACAAGGCCCATGATTTTTAAGTGCTTCGAGGTGCTCCCGTGTGCCGTAACCTTGATGGCGTTCGAAACCGTAGAGGGGGAATTCGGCTGCGATCTTTTCCATAATTCGGTCTCTTGTCACCTTCGCAATCACACTCGCTGCAGCAATCGATAACGATAGCCCATCGCCCTTCACCAAGGCCTCATGCTCGATCGAAAGCCCTTTGACCCGCAAACCATCGATCAACGCGATATCCGGTTTCACCTTCAACGCCTCCAGTGCCAGTCCCATCGCACGATGCGTCGCTCGCAAAATATTGATCCGATCAATCTCGTCCGCCTCAACCATAGCCACCTCCCACACCACCTCGGGATTCCCCGTGATCTCCTCATAGAGAGCATCACGCTTTTTTTTCGAGAGCTTTTTGGAGTCATCCAACATCGGACATGAAAACGTTCTCGGTAAAATCACCGCCGCCGCCGCCACCGGCCCAGCCAAAGGCCCACGCCCCGCCTCATCAACCCCCGCAATCCGGCCAAACCCCTTGGCTATTAGAATATCCTCATGTGAAAAATCCGGCATAACAACACCCGCACTTCAAGACACAAAGCCACTGACATAAAGCCAAAACTCTTGTTTGGACGCACGGTAGGGTCATTTCGATGAAAGCACGGCGAGTTGTTGCGAGCTATATGTTCAGGCGAAGCCGAGATGGCTTGGACGTAACGTAGTGAAGTCAAATGACCGACTGGATTTGACGCGCTAGATATCGGTCGTTTTATCAAAACGACCCTACCAATCTCATCTTAAAACCTCGCGCACCCATCTTCCCCAATTGTTTTATTGCGAAAGCCTTCTCCCTCCTCATAAATCGTCCGCGTAACGCAGGATACGCCGTTAGCCATACAGCCTGACCCCATGCCAAAATCACACTCCATCATCAGCGCCCCTCTCGATCCAGGTTTCAAACCAGCCATCCTGTTCAACCGCGAATACCTCAGCAAGCTGCGTGCTTCCGGTAAAGGTGTGCCTCTGGTGCTCGGCCTCGAACGAGAAAACGGCCTCGTTTCCCGTTTCGAAACCCACGTCTCCCCCCACGCCGATCCGACCACGCTGTTCTATGTCGAGCGACTCGTGAAATTTCTGATCTGGTCGCGCGGCGGATGGAAACTGCATTTCGGCGGACCCGCCATCATCGGCGAGGCGATCAAGAAAACCTATTCCTCACGCGGTGCTCGCAAGTTCGATTGCAAGATGATGGCGCTCGCCTACGGAAAAAATTTCGAAGTCCGTCTAACAACCGCAGATAAAGTTCCTGCTGCGAAAGACATGGAAGTTCCGGCAGGTGGTCACCTCGCTGGCTGCCGCATCGGTTTCGATCTGGGTGCGAGCGATTACAAAGTCTCCGCCGTCATAGATGGCGAGGCGGTCTTCACTGCAGAAACTCCCTGGGATCCGAAAAACCAGAGCAATCCGGATTACCATTACCATCACCTTTCCGCCGCCCTACATCGCGCCGCTGCTTGTATGCCTCGCGTCGATGCGATCGGCGGTAGCTCCGCCGGCATCATCGTCGATAACGAAATCCGAGTCGCTTCCCTGCTACGCTCAATCCCGAAAAAACATTACGCCACCGCCGCCGCCGTTTTCAAACGCATCGCCAAAGAATGGAACGTCCCCCTCGTGACAATGAACGATGGTGATGTCACCGCGCTCGCGGGTGCGTTGTCTCTGAAAGAAAAAGGCATGTTAGGCGTTGCCATGGGTTCCAGCGAAGCTGTGGGCTTCATGGACAAGCGCGGTCGCATCCTCGGCTGGCTCAACGAACTCGCCTTCGCTCCCGTCGATTACAACACCCAAGCTCCCGTCGACGAATGGTCGGGCGACTTCGGGGTCGGCGCTTTGTATTTCTCCCAACAAGCGGTCAATAAACTCCTACCCGCAGCGAAGATCAAACTTCCGACAAAAATGGATCTACCTGAGCGTCTTGTCGAAGTTCAGAAACTCATGCTCGCCGGAGACGAACGTGCCGCGAAAATTTACGAAACCATCGGCGTCTACCTCGGCTACACGATCCCGCATTATCTCGATTTCTATGATTTCGATCACATGCTCATCCTCGGCCGTGTCACCACCGGCCAGGGTGGCGACATTGTTCTGGAGAAAGCAGCGGAAGTCATGAAACAAAACTTCCCGAAATGCGCGCATCGGATTCAAATCCACGTGCCCGATGAAAAAACCCGACGCGTCGGCCAAGCCGTTGCTGCTGCCAGCCTTCCTAAACTCCACAAATAATATCCCATGCGGCTGCACCAACCATCAGCGGAAATTTTCATCCCCGACCAAGCGCCCATCACTGAGGCTCTAAAACGTGTCACCCACCTCGGCATCGGCGCGCACCAAGACGATCTCGAGTTCATGGCCTTTCACGGGATTCTCAATTGTTTCGACTCCTATGAAAAATGGTTCGGTGGCGTCACTTGTTCCGATGGAGCAGGCAGCTCCCGCACCGGCTCTTTCGCCGCGTTCAGCGATGCGGAAATGATGACTATCCGTCGCCAGGAGCAAAACACCGCTGCGGTCATGGGACAATACGCCGCAATGATCCAGCTCGATTACCCCAGCCGCATCATCAAATCCCCAACCGATACTCTCCTCAAACAAGACCTGTTAGAAATACTCACCGCAACACAACCCGAGGTTGTCTACACCCACAACCCTGCCGACAAACACGACACCCACATCGGCGTCATGGTTGCAACACTCCAAGCTCTGCGCGAACTTCCGGAAATTCAACACCCCAAACAAGTCATCGGCTGCGAAGTTTGGCGCGACCTTGATTGGCTGCCCGACGATAAAAAAGTCATCATGGACGTCAGCGGACGCGACGACCTCGCCGCCGCCATCAACGGGGTGTTCGAATCCCAAATCGTCGGAGGAAAACGCTACGATCTCGCCATCCTCGGCCGACGCGCCGCAAACGCCACCTTCTTCGATTCCCATTCCACCGATGCCGCCACGCAGGTCATTTTCGGAATCGATCTCACCCCACTCATCGCCGATCCCACCACAGACATCACCGATTTCATCTGCTCGCTCATCGGGCTTTTCCAAGCAGATGTGCGTAATAAAATCACAACCCGACTTGGCTAACATTTATGGAAATCATCATTCAGGAAACCGCACAGGACGCCTCTAACGTCGCCGCATCCATCATCGCAAAACTCATCAAGGAAAAGCCCAACGCGGTTCTCGGCCTCGCCACCGGCAGCACACCGCTTCCGCTTTATCAAAGACTCATTGAACTGAAACTCGACTGGAGCCAGATCACCACCTTCAACCTCGACGAATACATCGGACTCCCCCGCGATCACTCACAGACCTACTACACCTTCATGTGGGAAAATCTTTTCCGTCACACGAACATCAATCCCGCCAATGTCTTCATCCCCGATGGAAACGCCGCGGACATCCCGAAATTCTGCGCGGAATACGAAGCACTCATCGTAAAAAAAGGCGGCATCGACATCCAAGTCTTAGGAATAGGCACCGATGGCCACATCGGCTTCAACGAACCAACGTCCTCCTTCGCCTCACGCACCCGCATCAAAACCCTCACCGAACAAACCCGCAAAGACAACGCGCGTTTCTTTGACAACAACCTCGACGAAGTCCCCATCCACTGCATCACCATGGGCATAGGCACCATCATGGATGCCAAACAAAACATCCTCCTCGCCTTCGGAGACAACAAAGCCCCAATCATCGCGGAAACCGTAGAAGGCCCACTGCAAGCCATCAATCCCGCCTCCATCCTCCAGATGCACCCCAACGCAAAATTCTGCATCGATCAAAAAGCCGCTTCACAACTCAAGCGCAAGGATTACTACAACTGGGTCTATTCTAACAAACCTAAGTGGCAGCGATTTTAACAAGCTAGGGTCGACTCGCCGCAGTCGACCCAAATCAAAACGCTCGGGCACTATCACTCTAGAAGAAGTGAGACCTTTAACCTCTACCTACTCTACGCTTCCCCATTCACAGGAAATCACGGTCGACTGAGGCCAGTCGACCCTACCTCTCCCAAGGCCAAAGGCCTAACTTAGGCCAACCCAGTGCACCGCACTGGGTTAAATCTATCCTCGATACCCTCCGAGAAACTTACCGCAACTTGAAATCGCGACCATCGCCAGGAGCATAAATAGATATTTCATGATGTTTTATAACGTTTTCGAGCAACCAGTAATCCACCCACAAAGCTGAGTAAACACGCACCAAAAACAGCCAATCCAATCCACAACCAACTCCTCAAACCTTCGTCTTGTATGATCTGGCCGCGATTATCGAATTTTATCTTTGGTGTTACCACTGTCCCTGTCCAATTGGTCGCAACGTTTTGGTCACCTGATGTCATACTATGTATGATTGGAGCCGAGAATCTCCCTTCGAGTTCAATGGGATATTCCCAATGATATTTATCGATATTACCCTGAAAAACTTCCACTCCGCTTTCGTCCGGAACATGACTTTGTACTGCTGAAAAACCAAAGCGTGTGGCATCTCCAAACCCTTGAAACGGGACACATAATGAACACTTAAAAACCACCGACCTCCCAGCGGGTATCACAAAAGTCGATAAAAAGTTTGCATACCAAATTGACTGAGTATTTCCCAACTTGAATACATGACCCTTTGCATCCGTTAGTTTAAATGACCATTGATAAGCTCCCCAGCTATTCCATCGCTCAGCAAGCACGATTTCCTTCTGCGATGTATTCTTCATCACGAAATCCACTTCAATCACCTGCGAATCATCACCAACAATTCGGCAATTCTTTAATTCGACCGCTAGATCGGATTTTCCAGCAACTTCCTCCGGAAAGGATGTGGATTTTCCAAAACCAACATCGGCAGATAGGAGTAGGAGAGCGATGAATAGCTGTTTCATTTTAGATTTAATCTATCGTCAGTAACCATTTCGAAACTAGCTATATATTTCATTACCTACCACATCTCATAGATTCTTAGCCTTTTGCATTTTCTCTTCGGCCTCCATTTTTGTCGGCGCTTGAAACTGTGGACCGTATTGCTTAAGTAGTTTCTTAAATTCAGGATTATCAGAACCAGAGTCGCGCTGAGAAAGACGCTCAAGCTCATCTTGCGGTAGAATCTTCAGCTGTTCTTCATCCAGATCCCAAACTCTCACAAGTTTACCGTTCTTGGTAAGTTTGAAGCTGGATAGATTCTTCGTAAACTCCATACCATCTGAAACTTTCACATAATCGACAGATTTACCCTCAGGATCCACTGTAGCTAACAATTTCCCATCATAGTAAAGATCCCAGTAAATTTTCGGGTGAATCACATGCATCATGAGATTTGAGTATTCACGTCGTCCACCGTAGCAGTCATCACCATCGAAAAAATAATGGGTTACAGCAACGTGCTGACCACGGTCACCTGTGACTTCTCTTTGCACATATTCTTCAGCCATAGATTGCTGGAATATGACGATTAGAAGAAATGGAATGATGCAATTTTTCATATTAGTTTCATTTCTCAACTTTCACTGAAGCTTCTTCCTTATACTGAATGCTGCGGAATTGACTGATTAAAGTGTCTTTCATGTTTTCCGCCACAAGTTCCGCAGCTCCATTACTAAAGCGTCCTAATTCCAGATCGGCGATCTTTTTCACAGGTGCGGTGCCGGATGCATTTTTTGACATGATATTACCGAGTTCCTTTTCTGTGGTCGGTGAGAGAACTTCATAACGTGCGACAAAGACACGCTCGATTTTTTGTGGCTGCGGTGAGATCGCCAAGGGCAACACAGAATCCACCCACGTGCGATCGACGATGGTGAATACACGTTGGCCGGGCTCGCTGAACCATGTGTGGTTCCACGTATCAACCATCGCCTTTGCCTCTGCTTTAGTGAGTCCGCGCTCGGTGAGTCCGCTTTGGAAAAGTTCGCGAAGTTCTGTGTCGGCTTGTTCCAGTGAAATGGTTTCATCAGGAAAAGTGATGTTCGCTGTACGCACGGCATCTTTCGACGGTCCAGGAACGTTCGGCATTTGCACCCAAGTGGCTTTTCCATCTTTCACACGTAGGGCGATGAGAAATGAGCTATCGGATTGGCTATAACTGGAGAATGACATGGAACGATCATCCGGCATGGAAACCGAGTAAGGAGGCAAGGACTGTCCCGCACCACGATAGAAAATGAATTTCTCCACTTGATTCACATTAGGCGCGAACTTGTTAGGAACATCGGAACGAAAGATCCAAGCATCCGGCACATTACGGGCGGCCGCGTAGTTTTCACCTTGTTTTGATGCAACGGCAGGAATTAATTTCCCATCTTTATGACCTGGAGATAGCAGCTTACCCGTCCATCGGACAGCCGTAGGTGGTGTCTTCTCACTCAATTCTTTCATGCGTTGATCAAAAATCTGCTCGCTAGTGGGCAGCGTGGCGACACAGGAAAGTGATTGAGTTAATCCGCCTAAAGCAATAGTGCTAAAATTAGAACTTAGTGAAGTATAAGGCTCATCATTCGTCACTGGAAACCGTTCGGTGATACTCCCCTCCACAAACGCAACCCTTACCGAAACATCCATTTCTTTCTCCGGATAAAAATAGATCACCGGAGTTTCCATCCGAACCTGCGCAAAAGGTATATTCCTTTTCGCCAACAAAGGATTCATGTTCACGAAAGCTGGAAGCTTTGCTGCATCTGAATAAGGCTGATACCAATTCACCGTCTGGCCCGTGGAAGAAACGAGCACAGTAAAGGTGCCCCACTCGTGAACTTCAAGTGCATGAAGAGAAGTAGGAAGGAGGGCACTGGCGAACAGCGCGACATGCTTGAGGAATGGTTTAGTTTTCATACGCAGCCAGATCCTACCTCGATTGCGCGTAAAGTTCTGTAAATGCCATGTAAAAAATCGAGGCGCTTCTAATTTCGCTCGATTTGCTCTGGTTTACCGAAGGCTTTAAGACGGCCAACTGCGCAAATCGAAATCCCCCAAACAATCCTCCAGCCATCCTAAAATAAGCCCAAACTACACCTGAGCACTGCCCACAGACAAAACCCTCCCCCCTTCACTCTACAAAAAACTCTCTTCCCTAATCCCCAAAACCCAGATTTAGTTCCGCTGCCCATGTCCACCGAAGCCATCCTCTCTACCGCCCGGCAGTTTTTAGAAGTCGATCCCACCACGCCGATCACGATGATCCCGATCAAACGTGGCGCGTCCGGCCGCACCATTGCCAGGGTCAAAACCCCCGTGCACGATGATTTCATCGGGATTTATTGGACCGACGAACGCGAGGACAACGCGCAGTTCGTGCCGATCGCGGAATTTCTCAAAGAAGCGAAATTCAATGTCCCGGAAATTTTATACGATCGCTCACAACACAACGTCGCGCTGATCGAAGACCTCGGCGATGTCGATTTGCATTCGATGAAAGACGAGCCATTCAAAAAGCGCCTGCCGTTTTACCGCTCCGCATTGGAACAGATCGACCGTTTGTTTTTCACAAAAGTCCCGAAAGACTTGGAGCTGATGCCACCCTTCGATGCCGATCTTTACCGTTGGGAGCAGAAATATTTCTTCGATTACTTCATTGAGGATTTCCTCAAGGAAAGCCCGGTCGCTCTGGAAAAAAATGAGACGTTCATTGAAATGGCAGAGGCGCTTGGTGCCACTCACAAACATCTCGTACATCGCGATTTCCAATCGCAGAACCTGATGATCAAAGATGGCAAAGTTTACATGATCGACTTCCAAGGCCTGCGCCGGGGTCGGCAGGAATACGATCTCGCATCGCTGATTTTCGATCCCTACATGGATCACTCCGCAGACGAACGAGATCAACTGTTAGATCTTTGGGAGGATATTTCCGATGAAAGACCGGAAACCTCCTTGTTCCACAAATGCGCCGCCCAGCGCCTCATGCAAGCGCTCGGTGCTTTTGGAAACATCATCGAAAATCGCCACGACGAATGGTATCGCCAACACATCCCCACTGCGATGAAGTCCTTGCTCCACGTCATCAAAAATTCCGACATCGAAGACGCCCTCACGCCTGTGCTTGCGAAGCATCTCGCGACCTATTCTTGAATCTGTGAAGAGTTTTCACCGCAGAGGCACAAAGCAGAATGAGCGCTAGCGAACATAACTTAAAAGCGAAGCTCTATAAGCTTGGACGGAGCGTAGCGTAGTCAAAGGTCGCAGAGGGACGCGGAGAAATAGTTAATCAAAACAGTTATGTCATTTCATTCCATTAATGGATCAGCCGTATATTTCTAAAACTGATCAAAATATACAAAATTCTCTGCGACCCTCCGCGACCTCTGCGTCTCCGCGGTAAAAATTTAAGCCTCACTGATCCGTTTCGATCAAATACCGCATCGGGATCATGTTGGAATAGCTGAATCCCTGCTTCTGGAAAAATTGTTGGGACTCCGCGCTAATCTTATCGGTCAGCAAGGTGATGCGTAGGAATTTTTTCATCTTCGCAAACTCGATCACGTGATTCACCAACATTGAGCCGTATCCTCGCCCGCGGTGATGCGGATGAATCACCACATCCTCCATCAGGATCACGAAACCACCGCGCGCGGTGGAAATGGTGAACAGCATATTAACCATTCCGAAAATTCTATCCTCATTCCGAATCACCGCGATCCTACCCCTGTTCGGTTGCTCAAGAATCAAACGCAAGCCGCGCTCCTGCAACTCACGGTCCGGTTTAAAATCCCCCGCCGACATCGAGAACAAATCCATGACCAACTCGGTCAAAGCAGGCAGGTCATCCAAGGTCGCCATCTCCACCTTTGCTGTGGATTTCGCGACCTCTTTACTTTTGTTAGAAATATCTTGGGGAGTCATATTTAGATCGAACGACTTAAAATGGCAAAATCCCCCGAAAATGACAGCAAGTTTTATAGAAAGTTAATTAAGCAATCTTACATTCCAACAATTCCCGGTGAAACACCTGATCCAGTTCGATTTCGCCGCAGTCGTTGACGATCATGTCCGGCTGGTAGGCGAAATTGGCGAGGTCGGATATCTTGGTTCCACCTGAAAGCACGAGCACCGTGCGGAAGCCAAGCTGCACACCGCCTAAAATATCGGTCTCCATCGTGTCACCGACCATTACCGTCTGGGCTGTGGAAAGACCGAGTTGTTTTTTCGCTTCCAGCATCATCAGCGGGCTCGGCTTGCCTAAAGAAAATGCCTGCTTGCCTGTCGCCTTTTCGATCATTGCAACAATCGCACCGCAACCGGGTCGGATACCATTATCGGTCGGGCAGTTCGGATCGAGATTCGTCGCGATCAACTTCGCGCCACGATCCACCAAGCGCACAGCCTTTTCGATCATTTCAAACGTAAACGCACGGCCCTCACCAATCACCACATAGTCCGGTGAATCTTCTACAACTGAATATCCATTGTGATGCAATGCGTTCAATAATCCGCCTTCTCCGATCACATACGCCGTGCCACCGGGCTTCTGCCGCGCAAGAAATCTTGCCGTCGCCATCGCACATGTGAACACATCGTCCTCCGTCGCATCGATGCCCATCCGGCACAATTTCGTCGCAACGTCGCGGCGTGTTCGTTGGCTGTTATTGGTTAAAAATAAAAAGGGTGTATCGGTCTCTCGGAGTCTCCGAACAAATTCCACCGCCCCTGGAATGACCTCGCCACCGCGATAAATCACCCCGTCCATATCTAGCAAATATCCTTTTTTCATGACCTACCAAGCAGCCCTTCGCGTGCCAAATTACGGACATGTGAATAATTTCATCTCGCGAGACTTTGTCGTGAATTTGATTCATTTGCTTATCTTGATATTCCCCACATCCCGTTTAAGCTCAATTCCGTGAACTTCAACACCACCGAACCCGAACCCATCTCCCTGCGCGGCCAGTTGCTACTTGCTACGCCGTCCCTGAGCGATGGCACCTTCGATCACTCGGTCATTTTCATCGCGGAGCACAACGCGAAGGACGGTGCGGTGGGTGCCATCATCAACCATCCGCTCGGCCCCACGGTCGGGTCGCTGGTTTCTCAACTCAAAAAATCTCCGCTCGCCCATCTGCCCGTTCTGCAAGGCGGCCCGGTCGGAACCGAGCATTTGACTTTCACAGTGATTCACATGGATCCAAAAAATGGGGTGAGCCTGATGCCTCGCATTTCCGCCGAAGCCGCAGAGATTTTGGTCGATAAAAAAGATCACCTCGTCCAAGCCATCGTCGGCCATTCCGCGTGGACGCCAGGTCAGCTAGAAGATGAAATTGAGCGCAATACCTGGTTCACCCTCCAGCCACCTATCGATATTTTAAGCCACCCCCACGATCTCACCCTCTGGAAAAGGCTTCTCAGCGGCATCTCTCCCTATCACGCTCTCTTGTCCCAAGCGCCAAAGAATCCAATGCTGAATTAATTTTCAAATCTCAAATTTCAATTTTCAAATCTTGAGTCTTCACATTCACTCTTCACCTTTCACTCTTCCCAACCCGTGCCAGCCCTCACCTTCCATCCCATCGACGAAATTATCGGTGAAATCGCCGCCGGAAAAATCGTCATAGTCGCGGATGATCCGGATCGCGAAAACGAAGCCGATCTCGTTTGCGCGGCCTCGCTATGCACACGGGAAATGGTCAACTTCATGGCGGTCAATGGTCGTGGACTAATCTGTGCACCCATCACTTCCGAACGCGCCGAAGAACTCGATCTCCCACAAATGACCCGACGCAACCACGAAGGCATGAAAACCGCCTTCACGATTTCGGTCGATGCCGCGAAAGGCGTCACCACCGGAATTTCCGCAGCCGATCGCGCCCACACCATCCAACTCCTCGCGGATTCATCCGCGCACATCGATTCCTTCGTCAAACCCGGCCACATCTTTCCGCTGCAAGCAATGGCAGGCGGTGTCCTGCGTCGCGCTGGACACACCGAAGCTGCAATCGATCTCGTCAAACTCGCCGGCCTTCCGCCCGCTGGCGTGATTTGTGAGATCATGGACGAAGACGGCTCCATGGCTCGTGTCGGCGACCTCGGCGATTACCAAACCAAGCATAACCTCAAAGCCTGCACGATCGCTCAATTGATTGAATATCGCCGTCGCTCCGAAAAATTCGTGAAACACGAGAGCACGGTTTTAATGCCCACCGATTACGGCGATTTCGACTGCCATCTCTACACGGTATCGCTTGACCATTCGCATCACCTCGCGCTCACGCATGGTGAAATAGATCCCGAGAAACCGACCCTCGTGCGCGTCCATTCCGAATGTCTAACAGGTGATGTCTTTCACTCGCAACGCTGCGATTGCGGCCCACAACTCGACGCCGCGATGAAACGCATTTCCGAAGAAGGTGGAGTCTTGCTATACCTCCGTCAGGAAGGACGCGGGATCGGCCTGCCCGCGAAAATCCACGCCTACAAACTCCAAGAGCAAGGACTCGATACCATCGAAGCCAACGAAAAACTCGGCTTCGCCTCCGACCTCCGCGACTACGGCATGGGCGCCCAAATCCTCCACGACCTCGGCGTCCGCCGCATCAAGCTCCTCACCAATAACCCGAAAAAAGTCGTTGGACTAGAAGGCTATGGGCTAGAAATCTCTGAGCAAATCCCCCTCTCCCTTCCGCCAAACGAGCATAACCAAAAGTATCTGGATACCAAGCGGACTAGGATGGGACATACGCTTTGATTTTAAAAGGTAGGGCGCCATCGCCGAGGGCGCCGCGCGGTAGCGGATCGTGTTAGATTCTCTCTTGAAGTATCAAATTCTTACTCATTTCATGCGGAGCCCTCGGCGATGGCACCCTACCCATTTTCGATCTCCTCTTCTCCCGCTTCTCCTCCCTCCCTGTTGAGAAAAAGCCTGACTAAACTAGCAGCGCGATCTGCTCTCCTGGCCCGTGAACCCCTTCAATCAGAATCCCTTCAACATCAGCTGTCTTCGAAGGTCCCGTGCACCAAATGATGTTCGGCGCATCTCCAAAGGCGGCGATCGCATCAGGAATCGTTCGATGGATCTCATCCTTTTTCAAAACACCGACATGCACCCAAGGCGATAGCGCTGCGAGTCGGTAGGTGGTTTTGAAATCATCGATAATCAGAGAACCAGATTCAGCAATCGCACCAGTGGCACGGGTGATACCGAATTGATAGTCATCGTAGCGATCTCTATCGTAAGTCGTTTCAACTTTTAAACCCGCAGCCACCAAAACCTTACCGATGCTATCAAACAAAGCCGGATCGCAATAACCAACGCGTTGATTGTTTCCATCAAGAAACTCAGCCAACTGTTGCACGGAGTTCATGGGTCGACCGTTAACTGCTTTGAAATTTTCAGAAAACGCATCCCATAGATCCGGCTCTTTTAATTTCACTTCAGAATGCATTACTGAAGTTTCGTAAGTCGGGTAAGCCGCCTTATCGGAGATGTGGTCGGTGGTTTCGCGGATTTTGGAGAAGATTTGTGAACGTGACATGGCTGTAGATGGTTCGGGCTTATTTTACAGGGAGGGAGGAGATTAAGGAGAAGAGGAGGAAGAGTGAATGATATGTTTGGTTATGATTGTGTACGGAAAAGTCGTCGTTTTCCAAGTGGCCAATTTTTAAAATTAAGCAGTAAACCAATTTCAAGTTTGCTGATATTGAGATAACCGATGATTTGCGCTTCGTGAACAGAGGTAAAACTTTCCACACATTTCGCATCAACGATCAGCTTGTTCTCAACCACTAGATCGGGAACGAGATGACCAATGAAACGATTCTTATAAAATGCTTCGTATTTGGGCTGTTGTTCAAAACTGATACCCCGATCCGCCAACTCAATACAAAGAGCGCGTTCATAAAGTTTCTCATCCAATCCAGGGCGCAATTCTTGATGAACCGAAATCGCAGCTGCGATAACTTCCTTAGTGAGTTCCTTGTGTGGTAGATCCAATTCCATTCTTATATTTACTCCTTCTTCTCCTCTCTTCCTCATCCCTCCCTGTAAAAAAATGCCCGACTACTTCTTACGCGTCTTCAACCATTTACGGAAATCTCCACCGTGAGACTCAGGTAAAGTGCGCTGGCCCAGCCAATCTTGCAGGGGTTTGATGGGTGCGACTTGAATAGGCAGATGATTCATTGCTTTAGACATGGTCATCGCGGTGCGCCAGAGGGATGGCGAGGTCGCGAGGGTTGCGAATGGAGACATGGGGATGGCTCCCTCGGAGGGGACTTCTTCGCGTTTCGCTTTGTCGCGCAGTCTTAGTAAAAGGTCAGGAATCGGAATATCCACGGGGCAGACTTCGTTACACGCTCCGCACAGGGACGATGCTTTCGGGAGATCAGCGAGTTCGGGGAAACGCTTTCCGAAAAGGATGGGAGAAAGCACCGCACCGATCGGTCCACCATACACAGAGCGATACGCGTGACCCGATGCCTGGCGATAAACCGGACAAACGTTCTGACAAGCTGAACAACGGATGCAGCGCAGAATTTCTCGGCAGTTTGATGCCAGCACATCGGTCCGACCGTTGTCCATGAACACGACGTGCATGTGCTCGGGACCATCGGGTTGGTTTTCGGATTTCGGGCCGTTGATGAACTCGGTATAAACCGTGAGTTGCTGACCCGTGGCGGAGCGTCCTAACAAATTCAAAAAGACCGAGAGATCACGTTCTTGTGGAATGACTTTTTCAATCCCGACCAATGCGATGTGCAAATTCACCGGAGCCATGCCGAAACGTGAGTTGCCTTCGTTAGTCACCAAGACCAGACGACCGGTATCTGCGCAGACAAAATTCGCGCCGGTGATCCCAGCTTCAGCGACCATGTATTTTTCCCGCAAATGCACCCGCGCGCGACGCGTTATGGTTTCTGGATCATCGTTGTAATCGGGTGCGATCCCCTCGCGTAAAAACGTATTCGCAATCCCTCGACGATTCTTGTGAATAATGGGCTTCACGATATGGGACGGTTCATCGCCATCGAGCTGGATGATGAACTCCCCGAGATCTGATTCCAAACACGCGATCCCGTTCTCAATGAGGAATGGATTCAAATGAATTTCCTCCGCCGCCATCGACTTGGATTTCGTCAGCTGATTGACTCCATGCTCCTGAAGAATTTTAAGAATCGCCTGACGCGCATCCTCATCCGTCGATGCATAATGCACATGCACTCCACGATTGGTCAGCGCTTTTTCCGCCTTTTCCAAATACTCATCCAAATGATGCAAGGTATGATCCTTGATCGCTCCCGCAAGTTTCCTAAGCGAATTCGGATCCTCGTAATCGTGAAACAAAACGGAATACCGCTTGTCAGTTCCTTTCGATGATCCATCGATCACCGAATGCTGCTTCTCATCGGAAATCTCACGGGCGTATTGATCGATCTGCTGTGCCATGTGTGTGGAAAGTTGCTACGGGGAGAAATTTAGCGCGATCTCGGCAATTGACCAGCAGTTCCTTCAGCATAAAAGCCTCACCAAAGTTTGCCCTGCGCGTCTTGTACCACCTTTTTGAACTCGGCGATGAGTTTTTTATTACTCTGGAGCTCGGTGCGGGACGATTCCGCGATAATTTTCTCCATTTTAGGATCAAAGACCAAAAAGGTCACGAACGCGTTGGTAGTGAATGATTGTTTCTTGGCACGATCCTGCAGTGCCTTCGGATAAGAACTGAGGTCAGCCTTGTTCAAAGTTTCGGCGCGCGCGAAAATTTTGATGACTTCCGACCCTACCGCACGTTCACCATTTTTCATGGCATCTTTGCAATTCGGGCATTGATCATCCAAACCCTTCACCACCAGGACGATCAGTTTTTTGCCATTCGATTTGGCGATCGCTTCTTTAAATTCCGTAACTGGCTGATAGCCGCCCGGAACTTTATCTTCAGCGGATAGAGGAAGCGCACCCAAGATCAGGGTAACGAATGAGGTAAATAGAAAGTGCTTCATGATTTTTTTAGGTTTGTAATTTAAGTGCTTACAACTACGCCGAATCAGCGAGAGAGCAAGCCATCAATTACCCATACAAGTTCTTCCTTCAGCGATAATAGCGTTCTTGCCAAAACCGCATGAAGGACACAGTAAATAGGCATGAAAAGTGTAATTTACGGAATTTTTGCCATCTGCGTGACCCTGATCACCGTGCATGCCGAGCGCATGGAAAATGAGTCCGTAGTCTTTTGCAGTGACCTCCAACCACGCGCCGCGCAATTGCTGTTTAAACCCGATAAAGTGGAAAGTGTCAGCCGTGCCAACGGGTCGCAGACTTTCAAGGAAGGAGTGGATTACCGGGTCGATGCCAATGGAAAAATCGAACTCACCGAAAATAGCACGATCCCCGTTCTGACGTATTACGGAAAGGCGATCGAGAAAGGGACTTATGGTTTTGCGGATGTAAAAGGTCGGCCATTTTATTCACCGGGTGGAACTCTGAAACACAAAGATTATGATATTGTCGTCACCTATAGCTATAGCAATGGATCTCTCGATCAGATGATGAAAGGCGCTTGGCATCCAGGACTGACGACGGCTTTGGAAAAGCTGAATGCCAAGAAACCTCTCAATGTGACATTTTTCGGTGACAGCATTACCTTCGGAGCGCAAGCGTCATCGCTCGTTCCGGGCTGTCATCCCTTTGCGCCAGCGTATCCGATGCAGGTGATCAACTCTCTCAAGTCCACTTACGAATATTCCGAAATAAATTACGCGAACCCATCCGTCGGCGGAAAAACCAGCACATGGGGCCTAGAAGAGATCAAGCAAGTGATCGACACAAAACCGGATCTCGTAGTGTTAGCATTCGGCATGAATGACGGTAGCGGAAAAATGCCCACCCAAACCTATAAATCTAACATCGAAGCCATGATGAAAGCTTTGCGAGTTTCGAACCCCAACGTCAGCATCATCCTCGTTGCCGAGTTTTCACCAAACCCAGATTGGGCCGCCTCCAATTATCCATTGCGCGCGAAGAATCGTGATGCTCTCGAGGAACTGCACAAACAATATGGAAACACCGCCTTTGTAGATGTCGGCATGGTATCTCGCCGCATAGCAGAAAAGAAAAAGTTCCAAGATTTCAGCGGAAATAATCTCAATCATCCGAACGATTTCCTGAATGCAATTTATGCAGATCTGGTTCTCAAAGTTCTCAACGGCAAAAGAATTTCTGTCGCCAAAGGAGAAGCTCCTAAAAAGCCTTGATTTCAACTTCCTACGCCCGAACCAACACCTGATCAAAGTCTTTCCAAACCGGATCGATGTTTTGATTTCTCAGCATCTCAGCTATTTCCGCCGGACTGCGTGTATCATGGATTTGAAATTGTTCGGTGGCTTTTTCGGTTCCGCTGCGTTCGGTGAGTTCGACGCGCCGACCTTTGACCGTGAGATGTAGATCGTCAGATCCTGCTCCTGTATAGCCACCGGGCTCGGTGCGCGCACCAGCTGACATGTGAGTCACGCCTAAAGGTGCCATCGCATCGCGCAAAGGTGCAGGCTCACGCGTGGAAAGCACGATGGCCACTTGCGGAAAAACAATTCGAAACGCCGCGATCAAACGCAGCAAAGCTTCATCCGGTAGAAAGCGATCTGGATCGGCTTGGTATTGATAGTTTCCGGCGTAAGGACGCATCCTTGGAAACGCCACCGAGAACTGCGCTTTCCAGCAATGCTTGTAGAGATATTCCAAATGCGCGGCGAGCGAAAGCGCCTCATGTTTCCAATCGGCCAATCCAAACAACGCGCCTATCCCGATCCGACGAAATCCGCCAGCATACGCACGCTCCGGACAATCTAACCGCCAATCAAAATTCTTCTTCGGCCCCGCGGTGTGGAGTGTCTGATAGGTTTCACGATGATAGGTTTCCTGATAGACAATCAAACCCTCCGCTCCGTGATCGACCAACTCCCGATATTGATCGTCCTCCATCGGCCCAACCTCTAACGCCAGAGTCGGGAACAAGGGAATCAACGCATCCAAGCACTTCTGCAAATATCCCTCGGAAACAAATTTTGGATGCTCACCCGCCACTAACAACAAATTCCGAAATCCCTGAGCATGGAGATATTTTCCCTCCGTGACCACTTGATCCACCGTTAGGGTTGTCCGTAAGATCGCCGCATCTCGCGAGAATCCGCAATACGAGCAGTTGTTCACGCATTCATTGGAAACATACAGCGGCGCAAACAACCTCATGGTCTTACCGAAATTCTGGCGCGTGAGTTGCTGGCTCTTTACTGCCAGTTTCTCCAACGAGACATTTTCCTCCAACAAACCCATGAACCGACGCATCAGAGGCGTCGGGTTCGCAAGCAGTTCAGGATACACAGAGGAAAAAAGCACGACCCAACCTGAAATAGGAATAGCCCAACGTCCAACCTCTATCGTCAAACATTCAAAGAAATCTCAGGAATCTTATTCGCTATTGCCCAAACCGCCGCACCCATGAATCATCATGGCGTGGCGGTTATCTTAGCAATCGAGAGCTCATGTGATGAAACAGCGGTGGCGATCCTTCGCGGAGAGCCGAACCAACCGGCTGTGCTGCTTTCGAGCGTGGTGGCCTCACAGATCGAGGAACATCGGGTTCACGGTGGAGTCGTTCCTGAAATTGCCTCGCGCAGCCACTCTCTCAATCTCAATGGTTTGGTGGAGAAATCCTTGGAAATAGCAGGAATCGGGATGGCGGAGATCGATGTATTCGGCGCCACCATGGGCCCCGGCCTCGCATCGTCCTTACTCGTCGGCAGCACCGCAGCAAAAGCGATGTCCTGCGTTTCAGGAAAACCGTTTATCGCCGTCAACCACCTCGAAGGCCACCTGCTTTCTCCGTTCATCGAACAAACCAAAGTCCCCCATCACATCGGTTTGATCGTCTCTGGCGGACATACCCAGCTCATGGAAGTCTTCTCGCCAGGAAACTACCAGAAACTCGGCAGCACTCGCGATGATGCAGCTGGGGAAGCCTTCGACAAAGTCGGCAAAATGCTTGGTCTTCCCTACCCAGGTGGACCCGAAATCGAGAAAGCCGCGCTAAACGGGAATCCCCTGGCCTACGATTTCCCCCGCTCCATGATGCAGGGCGGAGAGCTCGACTTCTCCTTCTCCGGCCTGAAAACCGCCGTTCTATACACCTTACAAAAAGACCCAAACGCCAAACTTGAAGACATCGCTGCTTCGTTCCAGGCCGCAGTCATCGATGTCCTCGTCGATAAATCCATCCGTGCCGCGAAAGCCACAAACGCCCCACTCATCGGCCTATCCGGCGGCGTCAGTCTCAACCGTAAATTACGTGAAGCCTTCACCGAGCGCTGTGCGAAAGAAGGCATCCAACTCGAAATTGCCACCGGTTCACTCTGCACTGACAACGCCGCCATGATCGCCTTCGCCGGACTCCTGCGTTTTCTCGCTGGGAAATCCGATCCGCTAAACGGCGATATCGATCCGAATCTCAAGCTGTGATATTGTCACCATTTCAAGCTCGCTACTTCTGATCCACTCCTTCAACTTGTGCTAGATGAAATACCGAGCGATCGTTTTTGATTTTGATGGCACCATCGCCGATACGCTCGGAGAGACTCGTAAAATTTTCAACGAGCTCGCCCCTGAATACGGAATTCGTGAAGTCGAAGAACACGAGGTATCACATTTGAGACATCTATCTCTGAAAGAAATTCTCATAAAACTAGATATTCCTAATTACCGAGTGCCATCCATTATTGCTCGTGGCACCAGTATGATGCGGAAAAATATCGATCGACTCCAGCTCATCGACGGAATGAAAGAAGCTCTAACCGAACTCCGAAACCACACGGATTCTTTTGGTATTCTGACATCCAATGCCACGGCAAACGTCGATCTATTCCTCCGCAATCACGGTATCCGTGAGCTTTTTGATTTCGTTTCCTCTACCTCGAAACTCACCGGAAAATCTCGCCATTTAAAAGCGATTCGCAAAACATTCTCATTAGAACATTCGGAGATGATTTATATCGGCGATGAATTACGCGACGTCAAAGCTGCACAAAAAGCCAGTATCCCACACGCCGCCGTGAGCTGGGGTTTCAATTCCCGCGAATCCCTCGCCGAAACTAACCCGACGTATCTCTTCGATCACCCAGCTGAGCTTTATCAGATCAAGGGTTAACTTCAGTTGGAGCTACCGTTTCGATCACTTTGCTGGCATGCACTTTTGCAGGATTATGCTCTTTGGCTGGACCGTTCGGAAGAATGATAAAGCAAAGGTAAACGACAATCGTTGGTGTCAGCGCCGCTAGAAATAATTTCAACGGAGAAACACCACCATCGAAATATTTCGACAAAATGCTCTGACCCGCTGGATTGGGCGCATTGGCGATCACTGTGAGACCACCACCAGTCACAGCACCAGCAACGACCGCGTGTTTGGCACTGAATGAAATCCCCTCAACTTGGGAGGCAAGATAAGTGATTGCAGCGTTGTCATTGAATCCTGTTAGAATTGTCGCACCCAACATCAAGGCATCATCCGACAGTGTCTGGATGATAGGAGCAATCCACCAACCCTGGCATCCACCGTGGATCACCAAGCCGGCAAGGAAGAAACCAACCATCATTGGACTTCTCATTGAAACTGTATTCTGG
>JANOKJ010000171.1:0-17626 GCA_031419275.1 Akkermansiaceae bacterium
CGTCCATCAGGAGTTGCGAACTTGTGTCCCCATGAACCGACGTTGCTCTGGCCTGTCGATGCCTCCATGGCGAGTCTTTCGAGTCCTGCCATCGCCGAGGCGTCGCCCGTGGTCATGGTGTATTCGGCGAGAAACATCATCACATAACCGTAATACCAGGTCGCCATGCTATCGGCGGAAAATCCTTTCGCCCAGTCGGCTTCCTTTTTGATGAGCTCCAAGTATTTCGGATCGCCACTGGCTAGTAACGCAAGAGCGTTCAATGAACGTGGAATCGGACTTTGACGCGCGTAGTTCGGATCGTTTGCCATACGTGCCGCCAGGGCCTCGCAACCCGCATCGAGAATCTTTTTGGATTTCTCGCATTTGTAGGGAGCCGTCTTGCTGTATGTGCCGAGCACGGGGAGCTGGAGCACGACTTCATCGGAGGCGCCGTTTTTCCAACGAGTGAGAGCAAGTTTTCCATCTGCAGCTTCGGCAGCCGTTAGAGCTTTGCCGAATTCGGTGCGGGGATCATAAGAAAAGGGCTTTCCGGCAACCCCGAGAATCACGTCGCCCACTGCGAGTTTTCCATCGGCGGGAGATTTCGGATCGACCTTGGTGATGGAGATCTGTCGAGCGTCAACAGTGCAGAGTTTTTCCGAGTACATCCAACCGCGGGTTCCAGTCGCGCCGAGTGTCCAGTCGTGGTTTGCACCTTCGGGAATCGGATCACCTTTGGTGAAATCGGGTTTCGTCATCGTCGCTTTGGGCGCGGCGTGAGTTACTGATATTAGCAGCGAGGCAATCGCTAACGGACGGAAAATGCTGAATTTATACATGCTTGGGGTTTTTTGGTGAGTGAGTTTTACGTAATGAAATCAACGCTTATTTAGGAATTTCATTCACGGTGTAAAAAGCGAAGTCGTGGACTAGGGTCTTGCTATCTAGATCGAGGATGTTTTCAAGTTTGAACTCATGGATGTGACCTTGGATGATTTTATCCAGAGTGATTCTCGCGCTCAAGCCGTCTTTAGCGAGAGCAACCTGAGTGACTTTCGCGCTGGCATGTTCGATTTCGGGTCCGCCGTAGCCTTGGTGGTAGGGATAGGTGAAAGAAGAAACGCGATAATTTTCAGGAAGAGCCCCGGTTTTAGGATCGACGGGTTTGGTAAACTCGATGTTGAAACCGGTGGGATTGATGGTAATGCGTTTGATTTCGAAGGGAGTCACGCCTGTCCATTCGAGGCGTTCGAGCGCGTAGGGTTTGAGACCACGCACCGGCCAACCGCGGTTGGTTCCGCCGGAGATCAAACGGCCTTGCGGCGTGAATTGAACATTGAGCAGGCCGGTGGAAAGTTCTTCACGAAACGGATAACACGCACCCTGCCATACGCCGTTCACTTGTTCGGTGGTGGCGCGGACGATGATGGATTGGGTATAATCGCCCATGAAGATTTGATTTTCAAACGGACCGAATTTTCCACCAGTCTTGTCGATCACAAAGCCACTGAGCGAGCGTCCCATGCGGATGTATGGAAATACCACCGCGTAGGGATCAAGTTGCGGGACATTTTTACTCTCTGTTAGAGTAGACGATCCGGATTTAGGCTCGACTGGCGTCGCTCCCATATGCGGAGCATATTTATACCAGTTGTAACTGATGGGATGCCCCATAAATCCGCCCTCTTTCACAAACTTCAAACTGCAAGCGGAGTTCCACGGACCTTGGCTTTCAACGTAAAATACGGCACCGTGTTCGTTATATCCGATCCCACCTGGGCTTCGTGCGCCGCTCGCATAAGGAATGGATTTTCCCTCAGGCGTGATTTTGAAAATCCAACCACGGAACAATTCCTGCGAGTGATACGAACTCGATAAGCCGAGCGCGACGAACATGTTTCCTTTCGGATCAAACTTCGAACCGAAGGCGTATTCGTGATAAGTGCCGTATCCCCATGCATCGGAAACGACGTCGTAGCGATCCGCCTTGCCGTCGTTATTGGTATCGGAAACTTTGGTGAGCTCCGCGCTGTGCGTGACGAACAGGGCGTTGTCTTTCCATGCGAGGCCGAAGATCTCGTCGAGTCCGGTCGCGAAGAGATGATACTTGGGTTCTGGATTGGCGGCGTCGATTCCGGTGATGAAAAACACATCGCCATGGCGGGTGCCAACGGCTGTCCGGCCATCTGGCAAATCGCAGAACGCACCGGCTTCAATCACGAGGTTTTTGGGAATAGGGAGATCTACCAAACGATAGTGTTCGCGTTCGCGTTCCGCGGTGCCCCAGCGTTCACCCACGTCCTCGGCGTGAAGCGAGAGAGGCCAGAGACCAGAGACCAGAAACCAGAGACCGTAGGCCAGAGAGAGGGTGGTAGATTTATGGCTGCAAAACATAATCGAGCGAGAGGGTTGAGGTTCCGGATGGAAGGGCGATAACTACAATGAGTTCCTGAGAGTTTTCAGCCAGTGGGCGGAGGGATGGTATGGCGTTTGTGTCTTCAGATTTCAGGAGGAGCTGAAGATTTTTCGTTTTGAATTCCCTCTCTGAAACCTTCGTGATCGAACCTGCGAGTGGACGGAGGTAAAGGTTGGTGCGCTCTTTGGATTGGAAGGTCAGGGTGCGGCGGAGGGTTGGGCTTTGCGTGCCAACCACTGGGAACGAAGTGTCCTCAATTGCGATTTTATCACAAAGGTAACGGAAGATTGGCACTCCGTTTTCACCGATGGAGTAACCTTGGAAACGATAGCCGTGTTGGGAAGGATAAGTCGGATCAGGATTGACCGGAGCTTCTTTAGTGCGGATCGGCCTGAGCGGCCATGCGTCCGGGAGTTTTGATAGAAACGCAACGTCTTGGGGAAGCGGGATCACGGGTGATTTGGGAATGAAGTTTCCGGAGCCCTGCCCGCGCCAACCGACAGAGACGAATTTGCCCGTCCAAATCGCGGAGAGAGCGCCGTTGTGTGCGTTGAAAGCGTAGTTCATTCCGCCGGGGAAACCGACGGCGATGCCGCGATAACCGGCAACCTCGCTGCGACCGCGGTAGGTGCGCGTTTGATCGGTGACGACGAGTTCGGGATCTTCCGCGCGCAGGCCGGATGGATCGCGAGCAGAGCGACCGAGTGTGAATTCGTTCCAGAGAGCGCGGATCTGTTCGTTGGCAATGCCACCAAGGATTTCATTTTGAACGGCTTTGTCGTCCGGCCAATACGACGGCATGATAATGCCGGGGCGGAATTTCGCGGGATTTCTTAGAAACTGATCGAACCATGCGGGTTGCAGGCGTTGGGAAGAGGTCATGATGTCTAGGCCTTTCATGCTGGGGGATTCCTTGCCGTTGTAGTTGTGGCACGCAATGCAGTTCAGCCCCTTATCGCCTAGCAACAGGTGGGCTGCGTTGGTCATTTCCGTTTTCGACTCCTTGTTTGGTGGAGCGAACTCAAGCGGCGGAAGCTTGTCGGCTTCAGCAAAAAGTTTGGTCAGGCCGTCGAGCGCCGCGTTACCGAATTGCGGCATGCGGGTGATCATGTAAGGGCGGACGGTTTCACCTTCGTAGAGAACTTTGTGGAGCCAGCCGGGTTGGAGCTTTGCACCGGTAAGTGTGAGCTCGGGTGGGATGCGCGCGTGATTGCCGAGCGCTTCTTCGGTGCTGTGGAAATAGCTATCGAGTGCGGGTTTCACGCCACCGAAATCATCGCGTTGATGACAGGAAGTACAGTTGAGCTGAGTCAAGCGCATGTTGATGGATTCAGCAGGCGTGGAAGCTTTCGGCGTCTCTGTTAGAGCGGCGCGAATCGCTTTTCTCTGAGCCTCATTGAGGTGATAGTTCGGTGCTTTTCCGGGAGTCACCGAAAGGCAACCGGCATCTAGATTTAGCTTAGGTTTCGCGGGAATAAGAGCTGGCTTGGGACTTGAATCAACGTTGTGGCAGGCGTTGCAGCTCATTTCCGTAAAGGCTTTTTTACCGGCAGCGATGGTCGCGGGTGAGTGCGTTTCGGTTTTCGGCTCTGGTGTTTCAGAACCCATCATGAATGCAGCGAGCAATTCCGATTCACTGCGGCTTAAGCGCATATCGGGCATCCGACCATCGGCTCGGACTTTTAACGGCTCGTGCAAGAAATCTGCGAGTCCAGCAGGATGATATTTTTTGGAAACGTGCTCCAGATTGACGTTGCCTGTTAGAGTTTTGGTGTCGACGTTGCCATCTCGCGGGCTGTGGCATGCGATGCAGCCGACCTCGTGGAATAATTTTTTCCCTTCTTCGATTTTATTTTTCGGCAAGGCGGCAGGCTTTGCGGCTTCGCTTTTCAAAGAGAGTAAATAAGCACTGAGTTCGGTGGCGATTCTCTCGCGTTCCTCGGGCGTGCGTTTACCGAAAACATTCGGCATGGCAGTGCCGGGATCGTGTGCGGCGGGATCTTGAATGAATTTTTTCAGGAACTCAGGTTGGACGCGCGAACCGACTTCGCGAAGATCGGGACCTGCGGCGGCGGGAGATGTGGATATTCCATCATGACAGGAAGCGCATTTGAGTTCTTGGATCAACACGGTCCCCTGTTGAGCCTCGGTTAACGGATGCTTATGCTCCAAGCCCGGGATGATGGGAGCAGCATGAAGGCTTGCTGCAATCATGCCAAAGCAAACAAAGATGGCCGGAGTGGTTGAAAAGGGAATGCGCACGGCGGTAATATATCGCCCATTTCTCGGAGGTCGAGCTAGATCAAAGGGAATGAGAATGCCCCCTCTCCTTCGTTCTGTGAAATGTTGACGAATGAGAGGCGGGTATTGCAGGATGCTTGCCATGAGTGAACTCAAAGACCCACCAACAACGATTCGAGGAATTATACGACAGCTCGGTCCGGGGCTGATTATTGCGGGATCGATTGTGGGTTCGGGGGAATTGATTGCTACCACGGCGGTCGGAGCCGAGGCAGGCTTTGTTTTACTCTGGCTCATCATCATCGGTTGCTTAATCAAGGTTTTCGTGCAGATCGAGTTCGGGCGTTTCACAATCACCAGCGGGCGAACGACCTTGGACGGGCTCAACCTAGTGCCAGGACCGCGGTTCAGGGTGAATTGGTTATGTTGGTTTTGGTTGATTTTTACCTTAGTCGCTCTGGTTCAACTTGGCGGCATCATCGGCGGGGTCGGGCAAGCGATGGCGATTCAACAACCAATCACTAAGGCCGGCGTGGAAATGAATATTCGCGAGGACGCGGAGATTCAGGTGAAAGTCGCAGATAAAATCATCGGACGTTTTGAAGAAAATGCGCACATGGCGGCGGGCCTCAAAAAAGTTGAAGCACAACGCGATGCGGCGCAGGCGGAACTTTCCAAATGGGAGGGAAAAGACAAAATCGTTTCCCATGACTCGATGATTTGGGCGACGATGATCACGCTGGCTTCGATCGTTCTATTAGTGGTGGGGCGTTATCGACTCATTCAAAACGTTTCTACGTTCTTGGTCGCATCGTTTACTTTCGTGACAATGGTGAATTTGTTTTATCTGCAAGCATTGCCGGAATGGCGTATTTCATGGGCGGAATTGGTTAGCGGGATGACTTTTCAAGTTCCTGAAGGCAAAGGTTTATTTATAGCGTTGGCGGCATTCGGAATCATCGGGGTCGGCGCGACAGAGTTGATTCAATATCCTTATTGGTGTTTGGAAAAAGGTTACGCGAAGTGGACGGGCCCGCGTGATGATTCGCCGGAATGGGAAACACGAGCCAAGGGATGGACGCGCGTGCTGCGCTGGGATGCATGGTGCTCGATGATTGTATACACCTTTGCAACGATTGGATTCTATCTGTTAGGTGCAGCAATTCTAGGTCGCACTGGCCTGAATCCAAGTGGCGATCAAATGGTGAGAACATTAGGACAAATGTTTGTGCCAGTGTTCGGTGATTGGGCTCAGCCGGTGTTTTTATTCGGCGCGTTCGCGGTGCTGTATTCGACCTTTTTCGTAGCAACTGCAAGTCATGCGCGAGTGTGCGCGGATGCATTGCGAGTCTTCGGCGTATCGGCTGGCGGAGAGAAATCTTATCGCTGGTGGGTGCGAACGTTTTGCATTTTTCTACCGTTGCTGTTTTTAGCGAGTTTCGCATTTTTCAAAGCGCCTGAACTATTGGTGTTTGCCGGTGGCTTCATGGGTGCGCTGATCTTGCCTTTTCTCGGAGTGGCGGCGTTGTATTTCCGCTATCGCTGCTGTGATGCTAGATTAATGCCAGGAAAATTCTGGGATATCTGGCTTTGGATCAGCGTTGCGGGATTGTTCATCGCGGGTGGATTTGCCTTGTATGAGAAGGTTTTCAAATAGGTCTTCCCTCGCACTTTCACCTTTCTGGCACCCCTTCAGGGTGCGAATTTGTTAGAAATGTAAACTGGGGTGGTCGTCGCTAGCGCTCCTCGACCCCAGGCTAATTTCTGTCATCCCTTTGGGATGGCATAGAAGCGGATAGCGTTTTCGGAAAATAATTTCTTTGAAACCGTTGTGCCCTTTGCATCGAAATACGCACGGGTAAGTTTGAGAACCGAAGCATAATCGCCTGTGGTTTCAGTGACTGGCCAGTCGCTGCCATAGACCAAACGATCTTCGCCAAAGCATTCGAAGGCGAGATCCAGGACGGGCTTGTAGAAAGAAAGTTCTTTAGGTGCCGGTTGTTGCTTAACTCGGCCATACAGTGCGGAAACTTTGCAGTAAACATTTGGAGATTTGGAGATTGCGCGGAAGTCCGCGACATACTCAGGGGTTAGCGGGTTGCCATCGAGTTGGACGCCACCGAAGTGATCGATGATGATGCGTAGTTCCGGAACTTTGCTGGCGATGACCGCTGCTTCTTTCAGGGTGTAGCTCCCTAACAGGATATCGACGCTTTTGCCTGCGGCTGCGGTGAGTTTAAGGTCGCGATAAAACGCATCATCGATCTCATTCTTCGGACGTCCTGAAATGCGATAGCCGACATAGCGCGGATCTTTGCAGAGTTTCTCAAAGAGCGGCTTGAATTCATCTGTGCCGATAACCAGGGAAAGATTCCCTACCACCCCACGATAGAGTTTTTTATTATGTGCGCTGACATCGAGATTCCATTGGTTGTCTGGAATGCTCTGCCCAGCTTGCACCAACACCACTCCATCGACTCCGTTTGCTTTGGCGATAGGTTCATGAACAGCTGGGAGATGATCCACATAAAGCACCTTGTCGTCTTTTTTGATCCAACCGATTCCATCCGGCCTGTCGAGTGAGTAGAGGTGCACGTGGCAATCGATGACTTTCATCGGTTCTTCGGCAAAAGACGACATCGGCAGGATCGCGAGGAAAAAGGCGGCAAGAGGAAGGTGTTTCATAGGACCCATCAAAGGAGCACCACTCTCACCTATCCTACCTGCTTTCGGCGAGTCAAAAAGATCGATGCGTTTTTTGTGAGAAACGTTTCAATCTATAATGTTACAAATAAGGGTCATGAAAATCCATGAGCAAGCCACGACGTAGACGGCATTGATGACATTGAAAAAGTTCTTGGAATAATCGATTTCTTTATCTCTTCGTAGCAACTTCCAGAAGAATGCTAGCATCAACCCCATATTGACTAACGAAGTGTATGCCGGCGGATTGGAAATATAACTACTCAGACTGATATGTCGGTTCGATAGTCCTAAAGATTCGCGTATGGGCGCGAGCAGCCTAACAACTCCGCTATTTGTGACAGAGTTGATAACACTTACGACCACAACCAGCGAGACGTATGCAAGCTGCGAGAAGATCAGCCAACCGGTGATTTTGTTCAACATATTGAGCGATCGTTATTTTTTTACTTTTGGCTTAAGTGATTTGTCCATGGTGTCGCTCCAATGCTCGAGGAAGAATTTTTTCTCGGTGTTGAGGAATTTATCGGAGGTTCCGAGAATGGGGCGCAAGCTGGTGGAAAGTTGCAGTGTGACGAGCAGGAAGATGCCGCACCAGATGGTGAGCGGAGCACCCTGAGTGGCACCGGTTTCGCGGAGAGCGACGCGCAAGAATCGGAACGCAAAGATCAAGGCGACCAGCCATGACAACAGCGATAGTCCGCCCATGAATCCGAATGAGCTTGTGCCTTGTGCAAAAATCCAAAGCGCCGGAGCAAATCCCATTAACAGCAATCCAGCCATCGCCAGCATGCCGCTGAGCAATCCACCCATACGTGCAGCCGATGCGTTTGAACCCGCAAGAATGGAAAATATATACAGGCTCGGAAAACAGATGATTCCCGCAAACAGCATTCCGCCGCCCATTTTCACTGGTGCAGCCCAGAGTTGATCCTCGTAGGCAAAGGTTCCTAACACAAAGCCGAAGACAAGGATCGACAACAATGCGATCAGACCGAAGCGCAACAGCGTCGGCTTCTCCTCGCAGACCTGATGTCCTGCGAGTTGTGCGGGCCTCCGGAGCAGGATTTCGAAAAGATCACGGATGTTCGGATTTTTCGGGATCGGCACGTATTGCGTGGGATTGAGGGGTGGAGGTGTTGGGTTTAACGGTGGAGGTGTTGGAATATGTGTTGGATGTTCTTCGTTCATGGCTTTGGTTTGGTTTGTTGGTTTCTAATTTGGAGAATGATTAAAATCACCACCCCGATGCTGACTCCCATCAGCACGAGGGATTCGAAATCGCATTTTTCGAGCAATCGGCGTATCGCTCTCCAGACGGTTTCGTAAAAGTTGCCCTCCATAGGATTTTCACGAATGAAGGCGACCTCGAGTCCTGGCGACCCGAAGAAAGGGCGCAATACCCATGAGAACTGACAACCGAGAAAGGCATTGCCTGCGATCCATGCCCCGAGGGTCGCGCGAGCAATGGTGCGGGACTGGGTGTAAGATTCTAATAAGTTGGCCAGGCGTATCACTCCGACGAGGCCGGCGATGGCGATAAGTGAAACATGTGTCAGAAGATAGGCAGAATGCGAAGTGATTGCCTGCGCTGAATCATGGGCCGGCACGTTAATCGCGAGGAAAAATGTGACGGGAGCGACCGATCCGAGAATGAGTGCGGTAATTGCAAATCCATTGAGTAGGGCGTGAAGGGATTGCTTGAAACTTAGCCCGCTACCGAGCAGCAAACCGAGCAAACCGTTGAGCAGTCCATTGCAAGCGAGAGTCAGCACAATTAACAAAGGCATTTTCAACGCGACATAACAGCCCATGACCGGTGATCTCCAGTAACCCACCGTGAATCCGTAAATCCCAAAGCCCACCGCGGTGAACAGCGCGGCTCGCAGGATCGCTCCTGGCGCAGGTTCCCTGAGTTGTTGCGCGGTAGGTGTGAGGAGATCTTGCATTCGTTGGCCATATCCAAGCCACCCGAAATGTGAGTTTTATGAAGTTCGCGTGAATATTTCGCGAAAAAAACTTTAGCAGCTAGGAATCGAAAAGATGGCTTTAGTTCCTGTGGGTTCCACCGATTCCAACGCAACACTTCCAAGATGTAACTCGGCTGCCTCGCGCACCAGAGTCAAGCCGAGGCCCGTTCCTTTGCGTCCAGTACGCATATGGCGTAGCGAGAAAAATCGATCAAAGACCTTGTCTTTCGCGTATTCTGGAATGCCCTCACCGTGATCCTCGATAATCACACAGTGATTTTTACCCATGCTATTCAAACTCACCCGAACCGCTTCGCCTGCGGGAGAATAGTCGATGGCATTCTCTAACAAGTTCGTGAGCGCTGCTTTCAGCATGAACGCATCACCACAGACCATCATCTGTGTCTGGGATTCCTGAGCTTCCAGCCTGACTCCGGCGAGCGCTGCCATGGCATTGAGTTCTTCGATGACCCTTGTTACGAGAATTCGTAAGTCGATCACTTCGGCCGCATCCAACTTCGTCTTACCTTCCATCACCGAGAGCTCAAGCAACCTTCCGAGCAAGCGATCAGCCCGAAGAGTTTCTGCGGAAATGTTATCCAAGAAACGCTTACGATCTTCCTCTGGCATGACCTTGCCGTCTTGATGAAGAAGTTCGGCGGCACCTCGAATCCCCGCCAGCGGACTTTTCATTTCATGCGTCAGGTTTTGCACATAACGCTCTGCGAAGCGACGCCCTTCAAGCGACTCACGCATGGATTCAAGCGCATGCGCTAAGGTATTCACTTCTTTGCCAAGTCCCAGATTTGGTAGCGGCCTGCGCTTCCCTTGTTCAATATCGCGGGCGTATTCGGTGAGTCTCGAAATGGGTTGGTATTGCCAAACGAAAATCACTATGACGCAAAACAAAATTCCCCCGCCAACTAGACCAGTTCCCCACCAGATTTCTGAAACTCGCCTACGAATGATAGGAAATGCATCGGATTGTCTTTTGTAAACTGTGAGCACTCCGAGAGGCTTCATAGGATCGCCGATAGGCGCAGCAACGTGAAGCACCGAGCTTGTCTCATCACTCTCTACGAGGCGAGTACTACGAGCGCCGTATTTCCCAAGAAGCGTTAAATACACATCTCGAAACTGTGAGTAATCTGCTCCCACGCGATCTGGATATCCTGAATCAAAAAGCACTTTCCCAACTGCGTCGGTGACATATAAATCCAAGCCAATACTGACTTTGGAATGACTATAGATCCTTGCATCAATTTTTCTCGCTCCGGCAGCTTCCATGACTTCTTGAAACTGGCGGGCGTCAAAGCCATCCGCGGTAAATTCTTTCTCAGCGAAAGCGGCCAACACATTGGCTGAATCAACCATCGATTCTTCTGTTGCCTGAAATAACTGCGGCTCAACATCTGCGAGTTGCTTTTTCACTAATAGATTGAATCCCGCCAAAATGATAAGCGCGATGATACAGAGGGTGATTCGGGTCAGGCGCATGAGTTTAGCAAAGAGTATGAATATCCTAGTCCCCTGCGAGTTTCGATCATTTCCTCAGCACCTAATTGCGCAGCTTTAAGTTTCGCACGCAGGCTTTTGACGTGAGCATCCACCGTGCGATCCGTCACCGCGCCGGGATCGTCCCATGCGTGTCGCAAAAGTTGTTCTCTGGAAAAAACCTGTCCCGGATGACTGATCAATACGGATGCCAAACGAAACTCATGGGCAGTCAGATCCAATGCGGCTTCATTTAAAATAATTCGCTTCGCATGATCATCGATCTTAAGTCCTTTTCCCGATGGTAGCGTAACAGATTGAGCCACGACATTTCCGTTTCCGGATCTTCTCAAAATTGCCTTCACCCTCGCCGCGACCTCGCGTGGGGAAAACGGCTTGGTGACATAATCATCGCCACCAATTTCCAAACCGAGCACCCTATCAATCTCTTCACTTCTTGCTGTTAGAAAAAGCACAGGTATGCGCCACATTTCACGAAGTTGGCGACAGAGATCGAATCCCGTCATATCCGGTAAGCCGACATCCAGGATCGCGAGGTCATGTTTGGATTGGCTTTCCAGTTTCAACGCCTCCGCACCCGTCATCACGTGCACGACATCATAGCACTCGCTTTTCAAGGCGTAGATCAACGTGTCTGCGATCGCAGGCTCATCCTCAACTAAAAGAATACGTGGCATGGATACATTGTGAAAACGATTAGCGCGTCAGTCGAACACAGAATTCACTTTCCAAATAAGAGACCTTCTTGAATCTCCTACATGGTTGTTTGCAGCTGGAAAAATCAAGTCACCTTGCGGTTTTGCTGCCGGATGAGCCATGCGGCCAAGAAACAACAGCTGAAGCTTACAATAAGGAGAACGAAGCCACAGAATTTCATGGTTTCGAGTTGGCTGTTTTTGGAGATTTGATTGGTATCGGGCTTTGAAAACTTCGGGTTATAACGATTCTTCGGATCATTTGGATCCGGAACAAACCATTCGTAAAACGGAATGGGCTTTTCCAGCGCGAAGAAAACATGGCGAGGCTTCTTGTTGCGGTAGTCGTTTCGGAATGTTTCAGCCTCGCGAACAAGGAGCTCAATGCGATCGTTTACAAACCATTTGTAAGTTGGACTGACATCTTCGCCATCTGGCCAAACTTTCATGGTCGAAACTTCAATAGGGGTTCCGGTGTCAACCATGCGCCGAATTCTAGCAACGAGCTCCTGTGCTTCTTTGGTATCACGTGCGCCGGATGCGAGCAGGCGTCGCAAGCCTTCTTTCGCCATCTCAAAGCTTTCGATTTGTTCGGGTGTCGGCTCATTTTCATTTTCACGGAAGCGATCGATTTTCCGTTGCAAGCGGATACGTTCGATTTCGAATGGGTTACGGGTAGCTTGCCCGATAAGCATGCCCTCGAAGGCGTAGCGCAGGGGCATGATTTTCGCAGGCACCGGAACGCCGCCATGTTCGCGTTCGACTTTCACTTCCTCGAACAATCCACGGTTCATTTCTTTGTAAGGGACGAGAGCGCCGGCTAGTAACATTTGCGGAACGAGCAGGAGTGGAACAGCTGTTAGAGCAGCGCGTTCGCTGCGAACAATGGAAGAGATCAACAACGCCATACCGGTGCCGGTAAGCGCAGTAAGAGTCATCCATATCCAGTGGTAAAGCAGCACCCCTTCGATTTCTAAAAAGTAATTCCCAACAATAAGATAGAAGAAACATTGCACAGCGGCGACGATGCCCAAGGCGAGGAACTTGGAGATCACGTAAGACAGGCCGCCGGGCTGGCAGTTGCGTTCGCGGCGTAACACAGCGCGATCCCGCAGAATTTCTGTAGCAGAGTTGGTCAATCCGAGAAACATCGCAACCGTAACGCTTAGAAAAAGATAAGCAGGAATGTGCAACGCCGTTGAAAACTGATACGCGCCCGATGGTGATGAACGTAGAGTGATTGCGATCAATGCAGCAAGTATAGGCGCCTCTAAAAACGTGCTGTAGATTGTGCCGCGATTTCGGATTTTGGATAGAAACGAGCGCAGAAAATGCGTTAAAAATACTCTTAGCACTGCGCGCAAACGTCGAGGCGGAGTCGGCGGCACTGGCAATCGGTCACGCGAACTGATCTCACCAAGGCGCGAAGCAGGCGCCGCATCACCCTCCAGTGAGGTTAGTAGAGATTGGCTTTCAAAACGCTCCTGCCAGAAGTTTGGCGAGAAACGCCGCGCTACGCCTGTGCTTCCTACTTCACCGATCACGCTGAGCGGGGTTTCCAAAATATCAAAAACAAAATCAGCCCCTAGCGGGGTTTTTGCGACCATGGAAGCATGAGAAATACCGTACTCCACACACGCCTCTCGGAAATAAGAGACCATCTGTGCAGGTGTACCAAAATACGCGACTTTTCCACCGTTATCTAAAAGAAGAACTTTATCGAACAAGCGTAACACACTGGCTCCTGGACGATGAAGAGAAGCGATGACAATTTTTTCTCTGGCGAGTGAACGCAAGGTTTCTGCGACGTGTTCTGAGTCTTTGGAAGACAACCCGGAAATCGGCTCATCAAATAAGAAAACCTCTGCACGACTACCGAGATCGAGGCCGAGATTCAACCTGCTGCGTTCACCTCCGGAAATCGTTTTTTCTCCGGGAGAACCGACCCTGCGATGTGCGATTCCCTGCAAGCCAAGTTCTGCCAACATACTATCAACCCGCCGGCTATGCTCAAGCTTTGCTAGCCCCGGACGGCGTATCATCAAGGCATGGCGCAGGTGCTCGCGAACGGTGAGTTGTGGATTGATCGCCTCTTCCTGTGGCATGTGGGCTACAAATGGAACAAGACTATCTCGATGATCGTAAAGCGATAACCCGTTGATTTTTACCTTTCCACGCGTCGGCTCACGTTGCCCTGAAAGGGCCGCTAACAAAGTGCTCTTTCCGCTACCGCTTGGGCCGATGATGCACATCATTTCACCCCGCTGCACGGTGAAGTTAATTTCATCAAGTGCACGGAAGTCTTTTCCAAAGTCATGGCTCAGTCCATCGACCTCAAGTGATTCGATCTGGGTTCTTTCCTCATCGAGAAACCCTTCAGAAAAACGACAACGCACGGCTTGGCTGCCGGAGAGCCTTATTAGCGATCCATCACGTAAGCTGGTATATTGGCGAACTGGAAGTCCATCGACCAAGATCGGGCCGTTGGATTCGCGGATTTCGAGTTCGCCTGATGTGCCGTCATTATTGAAGCGAATGAAAAGAACAGTGCGTGGCGCGAGTTTTCCACCAAGCAAAAGATCTCCACGGCTTAGGGCCGTAGCATCATTCGAAACCAGATATTCTTGTCGTTCAGCCACCAAGCGAAAACGCCTAGCCGATTGCAGCGCGCGTTTACGGAGATCATTAATGGTTAGGCTGTAGCCAGTGCTGTTACCGACGAGGTCGTGATAACAGCAACTAACAATTTCACCTTTCTTTAAAACGCCATGTTCGCCGACTTCTAGTTCTGTTTCCGCAAGCACTTCGACTTCCGCCTCGAGTCCAAAACGAACGCAAAGTTCGCTGCTACGTGATCGTGTTCGCTCGGCAATGATGCCACCCTCACCAGCGGCGAGATATATCGCGGGGCGGGTTTCCATTTTTCCAGTATCAAGAAAGAACCGCAGACCATCGTAACCTATTGTCCAACCGGGAATGACGAGTTCCTGGCGCTCACGAATACGGAGGAACGCGCCCGGCGGAAGCGATTTTCCGCGAACCCAGATCGCAGATGGGCCGATGTTTCGCAGAAGGATAAGATTACCCGCACGATACAATCGAAATTCATGATCAAGAGCCGCTGGGGGTAATTTAACATCCGGTTGTTTTCCACCAAAGATCAGGCGCTCAAACGGTAAGGATTCGCCGCTTGCCAAGGGCTCATCGGTTGCATGCATTTCATGCAAAATCGCAGAACCCACTTCCGGCCTACCAAGCCTGCGCATGAAAACTTCATAACTCGCCCTACTCCGCTCGGAACGACCCGATGCATCCACCAAGGTGAAAAGCTGCAGACCAATCGAGACCTTATCCGTCTCATCGAGACTCTGACGCAACTCGCTGGCGAGACTTTGCAATGGCTGCGGACTGTGGACCGCACGGCGGAGCCTGCGTGCCAACCATGCGTGATCCACATCGGGAAACGCACTTCGCAACATATCAAGAATCAAATCCGCTTCAACCGCACTGAGCACATGATCCAGAGTTGCGAACGCTGCGAACGCATCGACAAGTGCCCCCACTTGAGCCTCCGAACGTTTTGCCATCCGGTGCGATCTACCTTTTGCCAACAACCACGAAAAATAATCCCGCACCCAACCACGCTTCTGCGGCTCCGCTGGCTGCGGCTTGATTTCTTCCTCTTCGTTCTGCGGACCTTCCATGTCGTGCTGTATTTCCACCCATCAGCGGCGGCTTGGCAATACGCTTTCTTGGCCAGAAAAACTGATCCAGCGAACCGAAGTGGCTGATTCGACAGCAAAAATGGGATGGAGGATTGACCAATCACTATCGAATTGGTGTCTTTTTGCCGTGTTCAAGAAAATAATATCCCAACTCACTGGACAACTGGAACGGCCGCAGTTTGACGCATCTATTTTCCAAGACCCCATTGCGATGAACACCTCATGGCTCCCACTAGCAGGTGGCGGAAGCAATTTCAAATCGGCGGGATTGCATCAGGTGAACGAGCAACGGATGGAGTTCCGCGCTTCTCCTATGATGAAACTTTTCGCCATGGTTTTCGTGGTTTTTGGTCTAGTTTTCGCAACTTCATTCATTTCCAAACAGCCGGATAGTAAAGAAGACTACATACCGATTGCTATGGGTCTCCTATTCGCCGCGGTTGGAGCAGGGATGTTTTACTCCGGGTGCACCCCGACAGTGTTTGATCTTGGCCACGGATACTTTTGTAGAAGCCGTAAAAAGCCAGAGCTGATGATGGATAAGTCTAAATTGAAACGCTACGCCGAACTCAATCGCGTGCACGCTCTGCAAATCATCGCCGAACTGTGCAAAAGTGACAAAAGGTCTTATTACAGCTACGAACTCAACCTCGTGCTCGACGATGGCTCACGCCTCAACGTCGTCGACCACGGCAACCAAACCGCACTGCGGACCGATGCCCAAACACTCTCAGCCTTTCTCAAAAAGCCGCTTTGGGATGCGAGTTGAGAGAAATCGAGCTGTTATCGTTTGTTTGCCATTAGAGAGAACCAAATCAAAACTCAGAACCTCTATCTCCTCAGTTTTCTCCCTACGTCTTTCCTGATTTTTGAAATTTGAAATTTGAAATTTGAGATTTAGCCTTGGCGACACCGTGTCCAAGATCCTCATCCTCTTCATTCGCTTCTACCAGCTCGCCATCTCGCCGTGGTTGAGGTTTATGAGTGGTGGAAACGGCGTGTGCCGACACGATCCTACGTGCAGCCATTACGGCATCGAGGCGCTGAAAATCCACGGCCCAATCAAAGGTTCATGGCTGACCTTGCGGCGTTTACTACGCTGTCACCCTTGGGGCACGCATGGTTATGATCCCGTGCCGAAGAAGAAATAACTAAGCTTTCTGAGGCTCACGGATGTGCAGCCAAGCATGAACGTGAGGTTTGCCCCGGAAATAGGAAACCATGTTAGGACCTTCGATTTGCCAGACGTCCCAGACTTCATCGTCACCGATGTTCTCGCCTTTATAGAATGAAAGGTGGAGGTTATCCATGCCTCCCGCCTCAACGTGTTTCATCGCCTCATCAGCATCCACTTTGCGGAATGGCGCGAGGATATCAGCAATGACTTTTTTCACGTGATCTTTTTGATCATGCGTGAGATCGGCAACACGGATTCCAGCGAGGCCTTCTTTCTTACCTGTTAGAGCAACGGTATCGAGTCCGTTTTCACCACGACTTTCGTTAAGCAAGGCGATCTCACGCTGCTTACCATCGAGCATCTGATAAACTTCATTCGCCCTTGCCGCCTGATACCAATAAGCATTGCCTTCATGCTTCGGGCCTTCCCGAAAACCTCCAGCAGCATGACCGTAGAAGAGCGGCCCACCAAAGGCTGCGCCTTCCATCGAATCCCCATCACAACGGCGGGTGCAGTGGCGCCCTGTTAGAACAAATTCAAACTTACCCGTGCCAGGCTCTCCGAAAATCGCGATAGACGATCCGCCATCGAACCCATCTTTTCCACTGTCAGATACCACTTGATCATAAACCTTCTGGGCGTATTCCTCGCTGTGAAGACCCATGAAAATGTCTTTGATCATCGCCTGCTGATCTTTGGTGTAGTCCTTTACCAAGGTCTTGGTGATGAGCCAGTTGTTATCAACCTCCAGGCGCAACTTGTTGTCATAAGCAAAACAGATTTTCGCTTTCTGCTCTTCGCTCAAGCTATCGTAGAGAGTTTTAACGAGCGTATCAGAAGTCGGCTTCACCTTCGGTTCTCCATTGGCATAACAGGGAATAATTCCGCCGGCTCCTATTGCTGCCGCGGTGAGACCGGCCTGTTGAAGAAACGAACGGCGAGTTGTTAGATGCGTAGAGCTGAACGAATGATCGGAATTCTGAGAAGGATTCATAAGCTATCACACTGGCAAAATCTCACAGCGGAGTCGATGATAAAATGGGTTCTGGTTTCTTTACCGCAGAGGCGCAGAGGTCGCGGAGGAACGCAGAGCTGTGGTTATGTGTTCATTTTATTACTTAGATTTAAGTATCTGAATTCTTCGACTTTGCCATAAAACCTAAATTCTTTTCGTTGTGCTGGCTCCGCGTTCCTCCGCGACC
>JANOKJ010000172.1:0-2364 GCA_031419275.1 Akkermansiaceae bacterium
TGACACGCAACCACAATGGTATCCCCCATGAACGACGGTATAAGAAGATAGTCAATACCAACACGGCTGCGAACACCCCAATCATGAGTGGCGTAGACAACGGACGAGCCCAGAAGAAACCCTCTAGGCCTAGGATCATAAACATCTCATTAGGCATTCTGTGGTATGGAGGTAGAGGATTTTTTAGACTTGGAACTAGCTCTAGTCATCATGCGATCTGCAAGCAGACATTCGAGAAAGAGGAAGACTAGAGCAGAGATCATGAAAAAGCGCCATGCAGAGCGACCTGTGCGAGACGACTCAATCGCCGCTGCCAGTTCAGTATCGCTTACAATGACATTGAGACCAAGAGCTTCTAGATTCTGGCGAAGTTCGGGCTCCGCTAAACAGGCTATATTGGATTCACTTGGATCGACATTCACAGCAATAGGTAGTCCCGGTGCTTGAACGCTAACGTGAGCCATGTAGTAACCATCTTCGGGAGCGCTCTCTAATAAGGCCGCATATTGACCACCAAGTTCACGCACTGGAACAGTGATCGTTTCTCCGGAAGGTGTATCAAATACCGCATCACTAGCATCTGGTTGCTCGACATAGGTAAGAGTGAGCGAATCACCCACCGTGCGAGGACGTTCAAATTCGCGACCTGATAGATAAGTCACGATTTGTTGCATAACCATCGGGAAGACCGGAGTTAACGCCATGTTATTCCATGTAGACTCTGCGGTGGTAGTGAACTGAAAGACTTGACCACGACCGAGTGATTGTTCGAGCAAGACCGGTGCACCACTACCTGCGAGTTGCAGTACCGTAAAGCTGTTAGGTGTAGGCTCCACTTTAAGCAAACGTAAGAATCGCGTTTCGCTAAATAGATCTTCAGGCAGAGACCTCAAAGGTTCACAGATCGGGTGATCCGGCATACTTGCATCTAGCGGTTTACCACCACCTAATTCGTCACTAGTATCGATACGCCCCTTAAGTATAGATGGCAGTATTGGATTTTTGACACTGGCTGCACGATCGTTCCATGCGCTAACTTTAACATTATCACCTGCGAACCAGATGAGCCCATTCCCTTTACGCACAAATTGATCTAGCTGCGTAGCCTGCTGTTCAGTGATTTCAGGAACGTCCGCAATCACGATTACATCTACCTTATTGAGATCTTCTGCAGGAAACGAAAGCCAAGGAATCGAACGAACCACGTAGTCCTCGCCCTGAACACCGTCGGCACGAGCCAATAAAGCGGCGACCACTAAACGTCCCGCATCTCCCGATGAACCATCGACGCAGAGAACCGAGACCCGATCACGGACAACTGCAACGCTACGGCGCACGTTGTCAGCAGAAAGCTCATCGCCAGTAATCTCAGCAGTAATACGGGTTGCTCCAGCATTATGAAAAGGAACGAAGAGCGATACTGACTCAGAAGCACCTGCTTGAATGAGCGGGATAATTTTACGATCAATCTCCACATCATCGACTCTGCATTGCACCGAAATGTTAGAAACGGGCGCTGTACCACAATTACGAACCGTAGCGCGATAGCGTGCTGTTGTTCCTTTGCGCAATACACCGGAAACCAACTCTAAATCTGTTACCGCTAGGTTAGCCGCCTCACCCGGAACAGGCAGGACAAATACTTCAGCTTGAGCACCCATATCTGCGAGCGCATCGCGAAGTTGTGAGGATGGTTGTTTCCAATCGGAGGCCTGACCATCAGTAATGAGATACACTTCCTTTTGCGGAGCCTCCATATCAGCAACAAGCTCAGCAATCCGCTTAGGTGCATTGCCTAAGTCAAGAGTTCCAGGACCCGCCTTCAAATCATTCAAAGCTTTATCAAAACGCACACGGTCATAAGCCATGTTACGAAGCACCACACGATTATCACCGCCAAGAAGCACAAGCGTGACAGGATCGCCAGGAGCCATTTGATCGCGGATCACTTCAAGACTTTTCAATGCTTTATCAAAGCGGGTCGATCCCTCAACGCCTTGTTGCATACTGAATGATGAGTCGATGGCGATCACCACCCCTGCCCTGCGTTCACCTGGAAGCCATGAGGCAGACTTCCATGCCGGACGCGCGAGAGCGAAAACCAAAAGGAGCAGAGCCAAGCAGCGAAGAATCAGCAAAAGAAGATCACGCAGCTTAATTTGGCGCGAGCGCACCCGCACGCTGCTATTCAGGAAACGCATCGCTGCCCAATCCGTGGACTGGACTTGAAAGCGATTGAGCAAGTGCGCGAGAATCGGCAGGGCAATACCCAACGCTCCGATCAAAAGTAATGGATTAAGAAAGCTCATAGTCTGGGTCCTGCCGAGCCACCGCCGAGAGTGGTCTCACGTTCATGAAAATATT
>JANOKJ010000173.1:0-10448 GCA_031419275.1 Akkermansiaceae bacterium
CTTCGCCGTCTTTGTTGATGTCAGCTTCGTTAAAGGATACCGCGAAGGTATTGAACACCATCGAGTTGGCCTGCGCTTCCTTTAGCGAGATGCCATCGCTTCCAGATTTATCGATTTTGCGGAAGTTAGCTACTGTGCCTCCGGAAGCGATATATTCCACCTCAGACACCTGACCGTTGGCATCGGAGTCATACATTTTATGAGCTTCGGCAATCAATAGATTCACTGCCTCCTTGCGGCTCACCGAACCGTTCGCATCTTTATCGGCCTTTTTGAATCTTTGTTCTGAGGTCGAAATAGAACTCGTGGCACAACTTGCAAGCAAGACGACGGGAAAGAGGGATAGTAGCAATTTCATGTTACATGATGGAATAGTGAATAATTACGCATCCGTCCATGAGGAATTCCTGAAAGATCATTCAAGACCGCGCTACTTGTATTCGCACAGCAAGAATAGAACCAATCATTCCCAATACAGGCAAAACTCCATAAAAATATATTTCATACGTTATCCTTTGTTTTTCATGGTGTTGCTTTTGGTTATTCGTGGGGTCTGCGCTAGCGGGAGATGAATCACTCCACTTTGACCGTGATGTTAGCAATCACAGCGCCCATGATGTGGGTGTAGTTCGTGCTGCCCTCGGGTTGATAGCCCCAGTTCCAGGTAGTAGAATCTAGGATTGATCCATCATCACACGCAACTTGCAGGACATAGGTGCCCGGGGCGCTGAACTTGGCAATGCAGGTCGATGCGGCCGTCGAGCCGTTGACGCTGAACGTAACGGTTCCGTCCCCTGACAGCTTGCTCCAGTGATAACGCGGAGTTCCTTTATTCAGATCGGTCACGGAACAAGCCAGTTTTGCGGTGGCCAGTGGCCATTTCATTGCCGCTGGCGTTGCGGTGAGGGTGGAGATCTTCTTGAAACTCACGAGAGTGGGCCCTGGCTGGGTCTGGATTGCGTTAATGGTATCCTTGATTTGCTGGTTATCCGGCGCCCATGATTGCATCGTTTGAAGCGCGGGAAGCGCGTCCTTGGCCGACCCACGGTAGCTGTTAGATAAGACTTTCAATGCGTCACCAGAGATATTCCCAAGGCCCTGATACAACACGTATTTGTCCGCCAGTCTGACCGACAAGGGAATGCCTTCCGCGATATTGTGTTTTGCGAGCGTTTGGATGGCAAAAATGGGTAAATCATAGCCGAACATCCGGTCTGCTGGTGGCGGATCTTTCGCGGCTTCAACGATGTTCGGCGCCAGCGTTTGGACTTGCTCCAAGGACAACTTGTTGAGAAATCCAGCAAGCATCCCCCGTCCATGACCATCCGGCTGGGCCAGGCCGATCTTAACCGCTTCATAGAGCAGGTCCTTGGGAGCGGTTAGAGTGTCGTCGGGGCGTTGTTGAAACAGGAGGGCGGACAGACAAGTATTGGCCTCCCGCAAGGGATCAGCCCAATCAATCGCATATTGGTCCAAGGAGCCGTTGGCGATGAACGCCTTCATAATATCCGTCAGGTAGCGGGGCGTGGTCGCCGCCGCGTCGAATCCCTGCAGGGCTCCTCCCGCTTTCCAGCGCACCCCCATGTCTGGGTCGCGCAGCCGGGCGACCAGCGCAGGGATCGCGCTGGGGTTCTTGATCGTTCCCAGGGCTTGGCACGATGCCTCGCGCACGTTAGGATCAGCGTTTTTGGTCATATCGATCAGTTTGGGGACCAAGGTGGCGCTGTTGGGCTTCGCGGCGAGAGTCTGCGCTACAGACCAGCGCACGTAGGGATCGTATTGGGCAAAGCCGCGCAGCAGTTGTTCGGTGGTGTAACCTTTCACGGTCGACTCCAAACTCCCCGCAAAGATCGCATTTGATACCGCCGCGGGGCTCAACTCGTTCGCCGGATTTGGATTCCTGCCCGTGAGATAGATCCGCCGCTCCGGCACGGAAAACAACAGGACATAGAGTGCTGTCCCATCTAGATTGTATTGGTATCCCAGATTGGGATCCCAGTATTCGCCATTCTTGGCCCCAGCAAACCCCTGGTCGTAAGCGTCACACACGAATGAGCCGTCGCACCGGCGAGCCAGATCCACGTACCAGCGCATTTGCTCAAAACGCGAGGCTAGGGCCTTGGCACCGCCGAGATTCGCCGCGATCCAACCCCAGATGTAGTTAGGGTCACCGCCGCAATGCCCACACTCCATGCCGTTGTACTCCGCCATATTCAACCGGGTGAAATATTCCGTCTGTTTGGGCTTGTTTCCTTGCAACCCGAAGAACATCGCCGCCATCGCGTCCTTGCCGCCACTGGCGCGGGGAGAATCCAGCACTGCCGAGTGTTCGCCGTAGGGAAGTCCGCCCTTGTTCACATAGTAGCTTACGTACTTGCTAAGGCGGTCGATGGCGGGCTCAAGTTCCGGGTGTTTTATGTCGCACTTCTTCGCCAGGACGAGCGAGACGCCGGCGGGGATCGAACAGGCATGCATCGGACCGTAGCCCCAAGCCGAGCCGGGGGTGCCGTTGCGCCGGTTCTCTGTATAATAATGCCCCATCATGCCGTACATGTCCTGCGCTTCCGCTAGCGAACGGCTCAATTCCAGTATCCCGTCCTTCACACTGGCATCGTCGGTGCGCAGGAAATATTCCGTGAGAAACAGGTTGTTGTATGCCCACTCCCAGGAACTATATTCGAGTCGTGGCTTCAGCGAGCCGGTTGCGGGGCATATTGCATTGGCGTATGTCTTTAGCTCGTCATTGGAAATGCCGGCGGCCAACTTGGCCAGGCCCAGCACTGGGTTCGCGATGCCGGGTGCTTCGAACGGCTTGTCCGAAATGATTTTGGTCGCATCGGCCAGTATCCGTGCCGACTTGGGGCAGTTGTAGGGTGCCGTGGCGCTGTAGGCCAGCTTCGTCAGTTTCAACTGAAGCGTGTACGTCTGATTGGTGGCAACGCCTTCCCGGTTGATGAGAAGTTTCAGCACTCCAGTGGCAGCCTCGGCATCGCCGATCGCCAAGCCCAAGCTTTTGCGGGCATCCTTGGTGAAGAGGGTCACGGCGCCGCCGCCTGCCTTTACGCCCAGAATCACGTCGTTGGGCAAAATGCCTGCCGCAGCGGCCGGCGTATCCTTGCCCACGGATGTGACCAGAATCTGCCATGGTTTATCGGCGGTACTCGTGTCGCTATTATACGTCCCCCATTGAGTCCAGATCCACCCGCGCATGCCCGTGGGACCAAGATTGTAGGTGAACTTGCGGTCAACCGCATGGCGGTTGGCACCGACGGTGAGATCGGGAGCGGACACCGCCTTTTCCTCCCCGAAAACCGGGCCGAACGTAGTTAGGATGATTAAAACCGCAATGAACGATAGAGCAAACGCTCTGCGTGTGATGGGGCTGTGTTTCATTCTTATTCCTTGTTTGTTTTGTCCGGTGTTTGAAGCGTCAGGAAAATGATGAATTAATATATAAGAATATAAGAATATAAGAAGCCACTGTTCCCGTATTTCAAGATCAATTAGAGATCTATATGCGGATACATAAAGTCAAATTGCGGCAATTGATCCACGACTACATCAAGCAACGGTGTCACTGAACCGGTCTCGCGGGAGCGGTAAAGCTCGGAAATATCCAAGTCCGCATGCAACTCATGGGAGCAAAGTGAGTTCCACTTTTCGAAACTCGACTTCCGCTCCTTCTGCCTGAAGTGCGATTTTACCAGAGGTTACAGTGCTCTTAGAACCGTGGTTTACGAGAACCCCGTTGACATGGACTTTGACTTCGCCGCCCTTGCATTCGATTTCCATGGTATTCCACTCACCGAGAGGTTTTTCGGATCCATCGGTCAGATTGATGATGCGACGGGCATCCGATTTTTCGCCGCCGTATTTCTGGTTTTCGTCGTTTCTCGGGCGGCGTTTTTCCATGTCCAGCACTTCGATGTTCTCCCCGATGCACCAGAAGTCTCCCGCGTGCTGATGCATCATTTGGATCTCGATGGATTTCGGAAACATTGCATAGAGGTGGCGTGGAGTTGAGGCGTGGACGAGAACGCCGCAGTTGCCTGGCTTAGCCGGAAAACGGTATTCCACGACGAGCTTGTAGTTGGAAAATTCCTTTTCAGTAACCAGGTGTCCGAGCGGTTTGCCGAGGCTGACGAGTTTGCCGTCGCGGACAATAAATGATGCCGGTAGATTCGGATCTTTGTCTGCTTCGGGAATGTCACTGGCCCATCCTGTGAGGGTTTTACCGTCGAAGAGGGCGATGGGTTCAGCCGAGAAGAGCGGCTGGGACAGGAAGAAAAAAAGAGCGATGCGTTTCATAACGAGAATGTTTACGCGATAAAATACCTTTCGAATGGTGTTGTTAATAAGATCCTTGGGCATACGGAAAAATCTTTCAGTCCTCTTTCTCATCAGGCTCCTTCTCTTCCGTCTTTCCCTCCGTAATCGTTTTCACGACTTTTCCATCCATCAATAACTCGACGGCGCAGCCTTGCAAAAGATCCGTACGCCGTCCACCTGGCTCCTTGACAACAGATTCCGTGTAGTTATTGCCGTCTTTGTCACGCCGGCGGACATTTTCGATCAAAGGCTCCATCTTGCCGGAGACAATATCTACCGTTTTCGTCTTTAGCTCCTGGGATTTATTTGAGGCCAGATCGCAAGTAAGTTCGCCTGTCGATGTTTCGACCTTGCGATCCTCTTCAAGGTAGCCTTGCACAGCATAGTAGATTGTGTATTTCACTGCGAACTTTTTGAAGTCCTGAGTAGAACGATTATTGAGAGTAATAACATAGCCGCTTGGAGCAGTCCGATCCTCAACACGTTCTGATGTCTTTTTTACACTCTCTTCCCTGAACTCTTTCAGGGAAACATCGATGTTTTTGAAAACGGCAAGCAGCTTGCCTTGTTCAATGACGTATTTCTGATCGGCTTCGCTGATCAGATCGATACTGAAGTTCTTTGTATTGCGCTGTGAGATTACGGTGACTGTCTTAGTCGTGGGATCATATTCGATGAGTTCCCCTGAAAAGGATTTCGAGCCATCGGCACTCTTGAAATTGTGTAATTCAGCATTGAGTGTAGTGATACAAAAACACAGACAACCTATAGTAAACAAAAGTTTCATATCAAAAAGGTTGAGCTAAACTGTAAGATACTGGTGAATTTAGCAAGTCATTCTGATCTGCTGGCTGGTCGCGTTGAAAATCATTCCTTATCCAAATGCACCCTCAGCTCGAACAAATCCCTGCGTCTGTCCATCAACGGAGTGACTGAACCAGCCTCGCGAGAACGGTAAAGATCTCGGATATCCAAATCAGTCACCAACATGGTTTCAACGTTGGGATCGGCTTCTGCTTGAATGCCATCGCGAGCGAATTCGAAGTCCGAAGGTGTGAACACCGCCGCGCGGCCGTAATGAATATCCATCGCCGGAACATCCGGAAGGTTTCCAACCACGCCGGTGGTGACGACGTAGATCTGGTTTTCAATCGCACGCGCCGCCGCGCATTTGGTGACCCGCAGATATCCCTGACGGTTATCGGTGCAATACGGCACGAAAAGAATTTCGACCCCTTGTTCGGCGAGATAACGCGCGGCTTCGGGAAACTCGACATCGTAACATATCAAAATACCAATCTTCGCTTTGGGCGTTTGGATGACATGCAGTTGATTTCCGCCAGTGATTCCCCACCACGTCGTCTCCGATGGGGTGATGTGAAGTTTCGGTTGGGAAACGAACGTGCCATCGGGGCGAAAAATCATCGATTCATTCTGCAGACTTCCATCGTCTTTCAACACAGGATGCGAACCTGCGATGAGATGCAGACCTTGCTCGCGTGCGAGCGTGGACATGAGTTCACGGAATTTCGGCGTCAGCTCGGCGAGTTTTCGTATCCCGTCGCGAGACGAATACGGTTCCATCGCGGAAAGCAACTGCACCGAGAAGAACTCAGGAAACAATACATAATCCACCCCGTAATCCTCCCCCGCTGTTTCCACGAAATATCTGACCTGCGCCGCAAACTCATCGAAGTCTGCAATTTTCCGCATCTGATACTGCACGCAAGCAACCCGAACTTTTCGATCCTCACCCTCCGTCTGTTGATATTCGGGATTCAACCACTCGATCAAGGTCGCGTAGTTCATGCTGCGCGGATCACGGATGTAATTCGACATCACATCGCGCACCACAAAACCTTCTTTGAGCTGAAATCCCATAACCGGATCTCTAACCAAACCATCCTGAACCGCGTGCACATATTCCTCTGGCGTATATTTTTCTTTGTAGTTTTCGTAGTTCCACAAACGTCCACCCGCTAGAATGCGCCGTAAGTTCAAACGCCTACAAAGTTCACGCCGCAGTTCATACAAAAAAGCCCCTATCCCCTGCCCGCGCTCCGCCGTATCCACATAAATTTCCGCACCATACAAGGTATCACCTTCTGGATCGTGATTGAAAAAATATCCGTCATCGGTGATCCCATAGTAAGAATGGTGACGCAGCGGATCTCTTCCCAAACTCACCACCAAGCTCGATGAAACACCGACGATTTTATCGCCTTTTGTGACCAACACCTGTCCGTCCTCGAACATCTGCAAATGACTCTCTAACTGATCCTCACGCCATGCGCCGTCCTCTTCCAAAGTCGCTGGGAAACAACTTTTATGAAGTTCAATCATCGCCTTGAAATCTTCCTCACGCGGGGTCCGCGCTATGTATTTTTCGCCTTTGATCTCAAATTCTCTTGGTTCCATGTGCAGGAGCTTCGGTGATTACGCCTTATCAGGCAACACCAAGTCTCACTTCATCACAGAAAAGCACACCGCCGCAGCCGGATGACTGCGGCGGTGGAAATGCCGGACTCAGGAAGATTTTCCTGCGGCCAGCATCGCTTGGTATTTCTCGGGATCTTTGTTGAATTTCTTCAAGCAGGGCTTGCAGCAAAACTCAAAGACTTGTCCCTCGTAGACCGTGGAAACCCGCTCATCCATGGAGTCCAAACCCTCGCCACTCACCAAACAGATTTTCAGCGGATACGGACGTGGCTTTGTAGGTTTTGCAGATTCTGGCTTCGCTTCAACGACGCTGGAGTTTTTCCCAACGGGATCCACTTCAACGGTTTTCTGCACCGGGCTACAGCTAGCTAGTAGCGCAGCAGTTAGATAAATGACGGATGTTTTCATTGGATTTTTTTGAGGTAACGTTGTGGTTCTTTTTCAAACTTTGCGATACAAGGTTTGCAGCAGAATTTCACTTCTTGATCGCCGTAAACTTTGGTGATGGGAGTTCCCATCGAGCCGAGTTTGTTATCGGTAACGATGCAGGTGTCTGCGGTGTAGGGTTTTACGTTCCCGGTGCTGCTTGGTGCGGCACACGATGCGAGAACGACAGCGGATAATAAGGTCAGTATCTTTTTCATAGTTTTGTTTGTTTTTATTTTTGTTAGAAGCGGAAGCCAATGCCTCCGCCGAAGCCGTAGTCCGAGTGATACTCGGTGATGAGAGAAAATTGTTTGGTTAACGTCGCTTCCAGACCCACGCGCCAATCCCATTTCGTGCCCGTGTCGAACTCGACTGATGTGAAACCAGCGATCCTGTCGGTGAGCTGCAAACTCTTGCCGAGCGCGGCGCGAAGATCACCCTCGGAATCCACCTGTAATGAGCTTTGGATCAAATACGGCAGGCGATAGTTCACACCCGCGAAGGCGCGATCCTCGGAATCGTCGAAATCGGTGAATCTCCATCCCAAGGTAGTCGACAGGTTCGGATTGAAATAGCGTTCCCATGCGAGATCGACTTCGTATTCGCTCTCATCCGAGTAACCCGCGCGCCATTCGGCGACCCAGTCATTTTTTGAATTACGAAGACTCAAGCGACCCTCACTGAGATGACTTTGCACGTTACCCTCCATGAAAAAATACATCATATCGTGATCGTGACCACCCGCGTGAGGCATGCGTCCGATCTGCCGTGGATCGACCGCTCCCGAGGCTGCATTCGGATTTCCCGGCAAGCAGCAGAGCTTATTGCAAACGATGTTGGTGCCTTCCTTCAATTTTCCTGGTGGCTCCCAGCCGTCGCCTTGATAGGAAAAGATCCGCGTCATCCCCGCATGCATGTGGTAGAGGAGGTGACAGTGAAACAACCAATCTCCTTTTTCATTCGCTTCGAACTCTACGGTGCGCGACGTCATCGGCGGCAAATCGATGGTGTGCTTCAGTGGTGAATATTTCCCCTGCCCCATCAGCACGCGGAAAAAGTGCCCATGCAGATGCAGCGGATGGTGCATCATCGTGTCGTTGAAAAACTCAATGCGTATCACCTCGCCTCTTTTGATCGGGATGACGCCTTCTTCACCAAACGTTTTTCCATTGAACGACCAAACGTAGCGCTCCATATCGCCGGTCGCACGGAGGGTGATCGTGCGGCGTGGTAATTTCGCAGGTAACTCGGTGGAATGCAATGCACGCAAGCGCGCGTAAGGAGAAAGCGGGCGTTCCGGCTCCATCGCCAGAGCTTGCGTATCGCTCATGTTCGCGGCTTTGTTTTCTGCGGCCATGCTCATGTCATCGATCGCGGCCATCATGTGAGCATCCATGTTGTAGGGATTTGGCTTCGGCACATCGGGCGCTGCGTTTTCATTTCCCTCACCCAACCAAATCGATGCGTGACCCGATCCATCCTGCGAGGTGGCGCGAATTTCCCACTTACCAATCGCGGGAATTTTCACAGTCACGTCGTAAGTTTCCGCCATACCGATCAGCAGGCGTTTCACATGGATCGGCTGCACCGCAGGGCCGTCTGCAGCGACGATGCGCAGCGGTCCGGTCGCGGATTGTAAGTAGAAATAGGTCGAGGCTCCGGCGTTGATGAAACGCAAGCGTACGGTTTCGCCGGGTTTTCCAGGCAGATGGATCGAGCGCTTACCATTCGCAAGAAACGCATCATATGCGACATCAGACATATCCATCGCCGGCATCCGCGTGCGCTCGCGTTCCCAGAAATTTTTGAGCTCACCCGCCTTCGCTGCACCTAACAGACTTTGCGTGCTACCTTTTTTAAGCGAATACCAATCCGTACCCCGCGCGAGCGAGCGCATGACTTCATCCCCGCTCTCCAAGGTCCAGTCGGATAATACCACCACGTGATCTTGATCTGTCCGTATCGCTTCACCACCTTTCGGCTCGATCACAATTGATCCATAAACGCCCTCCTGTTCCTGCAAGCCCGTGTGACTGTGATACCAATACGTGCCGGAATGCGTGATGGGAAATTCAAAGGTGTGCGTCGTTCCTGGCAGGATAGGCGGAGTGGTCACGTAGGGAACGCCGTCCTGGGCATTGGGCAACAACAAGCCGTGCCAATGGATCGATGTGTCCTCGTTTTTCATCTGGTTGTGAACACGAATCCGCGCGATGTCGCCGACCCGAAACCGAATCGTAGGTCCTGGGATTCCGCCGTTGACGGTGATCGCGCGCACCGGCCTGAGATCGCCGGGCGTCCATTTTTGTTCGGCGATAGTTAAGTCATACTCCACCAACCGGGCATGCAAAGACGGAGTGATGAGGAGGAAAAACAGAAGAAACGTTTTCATAAGGGGAAAGGGGTAATTTGAAGAATAAGGAGTTGTGGCTAAAAAGCCGAGAATTGATTGGTCCAAGCAAAGGCTCGGGAGAGAGTCGCAAATGGCAACTTCCCTATTTCCTCAAATCAAAAAACACTGCAGCCACGCTCGCCTTCGGGCAGGCGGGCTGGTATCGATCCAGGAGTTGTGGACGCGATCCACTTCATCAACTTCAGGCAGTGTGTTGAGAGAAATCATTTCATAAGTAGCAAACGCAGGAAGTTCCAAGAGGTTACAGGAAATCGCCTCTTTCGCCTTCCACTCCGTAGTCGCCGTCATTTTAACACAGCCACAATCGTGCTCCGGATCAGGGGTTTGTTCGCCGCCACCGCAGCACGAGGAAACCTCGCCGGTGCCCGTTTCAGGGGCAAAAACACAGCAGCACGCTGGACTCACGACGCAAATCGCGAAGACCAATGCAAAGCAGCGCTGAAACATTTCCTTCATTCAATACCAAGATGAGCCACCTCTTCCCCCAGTCAAGGGGGTTTTCCCCTACCACATACTTAAAATAAGAGAATAGGAACCACAATCGCAGCGTAGCGAAGATTGTGGTTCTTTTCTTCATTTTCAATAGGCAATCCCCATATTCCCTCCCCCAGATTGTGAAAAATTTCACAATCCACTTGAGACATCCGCCACAAGCCACCATCGTTCCGGCGAAGCCAAGCCACACCATGGAAAGCACCGTCACTGTCCCAACTTACGCCGCCTATGATTCCAAGATCGAAGGCAACATCATTTTTACCCGGGTCGATGCCGCGATCAACTGGATGAGAAAGAACTCTCTCTGGCCGATGCCGATGGGTCTTGCCTGCTGCGCGATCGAGCT
>JANOKJ010000174.1:0-11670 GCA_031419275.1 Akkermansiaceae bacterium
GCGTAATGGATTCCTCCGAAAACGAGAGTCATGACTAGTATGATGAGCAAGATGGCTGCGTGGTGGCGCGAGCGCTTCTTTGTCCAGAAAATATAAGCTGTCAGCAAGCCTGAAACGAAAATAAGGCTGATTGGTGTGATAAAATGGAAGGTGCTCCATGCCGTGTAAATGGCGGCGAAGGCTGGTAGGTAGGCGAAAACCAGTAGAATGGGGTGTGCGGTTAGCTTTTTTAGGTGTGCTGCTGGGTCGCCACTTGCGGTTGAGTATTCGACGATCGCAGCGCGGCGTCTGGCTTCCGCTATGTCGGCTATATCGTGGCGAGGTGGGGGAATGGGGGTTTTGTTTTGGATCTGGTTAGCGGGAGCTAGCGGCAGTTCGATTTTCCTGAGAGTGTGGATTCTGCGTTTCTTGGGTTTGATTTCCCTTGGTTCCCTCGGTGTTGCAGCGGGGATAGGCTGCGGGGTTGGTGGTGCGGAATTTTGAGGCTGAAAAACACCGAGTTCCTCGCGCAGGGCGGCAAGCTCTTCCGGGGTCTTTTTCTGAGTGGGGATCATGAACGAGGTGCGGCGACCACTTTGATGGAGTCTTCTCCATCGGTGCCTTCGAGTGAGACGTGGACGTGATCGTGGCGGTCAGTTTCAAGTAGGATGCCTGTGTAGTTGGAGTGGATCGGCAGTTCGCGGTGACCGCGATCGATCAACACTGCGAGTTCAACTTTTGCGGGGCGTCCGTAATCGGCGAGCGCATCGAGCGCGGCGCGGATGGTGCGGCCGGTGAAAAGGACGTCATCGACCAAGATGATGTGCGCACCATCGACGGTGAAGGGGATGTCGCTTTCCTGAAGTTTTGGATTTTCGCGAAGGTGTTCGAAGTCATCGCGGTAGAGCGAGATATCTAACACTCCGAAGTTGAGTTCGCGATCTTCTTCGGAAAGGTGGGTGAGGAGTCGCTCGGCGACCTCGTCTCCACGTGAGCGGATGCCGACGAGTGAAATCGTGCCTTCGGGATTTGCTTGGCGGATAGCTTGTGCGAGGGTTTCGATGCCTTGGTTGATTTGCGCGGCATCGAGGGTGAGTTTGATCGATGTGGGATCGATGGATTTGGTTTCAGGGAAATTCATAATTCCAATATCTGTGCGGCGTTGTAGTCCGTCGAAGGTGATTTGATCTGCTGCGGCGTGCGCGGCTTGGACGGCGGAGAGACGATCGGTTCCTTGGGCAACACAGGCGAGCACGCGGCCACCGTTGGTTTGCCATTCGTTGCCGACTTTTTTGGTGCCCGAGTGGAAAACTTGTTGGTCGGTGGAATCGATGCCTTGGATGACATCGCCGTTGCGTGAGGTTTCCGGATAACCGTGTGAAGCGAGGATGACGCAGACTGACCAATCATCGGTGAAGCGGATTAGGTTTTTATCGAGTATGCCTTTCGCACCGCTCATGCAGAAAGCAGCGAGGTCGCCTTGGAGGAGAGGCATGACGGCTTGGCATTCGGGATCGCCGAAGCGGCAGTTGTACTCGATGACTTTCGGGCCGTCCGGAGTGAGCATGAGACCGAAGTATAAAAATCCGCGGTAAGGAAGATTTTCCGAGCGAAGCGCGGCAACTGTTGGGGCAACGATGGATTCGTCGATGATGTTGAGGAGTTCTTGGGAAATGAGTTTCCTCGAAGCGACCGCGCCCATGCCGCCGGTGTTCGGGCCGAGGTCGCTGTTTTGCAGGCGCTTGTAATCGCGGGCAGGGGTGAGGATGAGGTATTGGTCATCGACGATGGCGGCGAAGATGGAAACTTCCGGGCCGATCAAACATTCTTCGACCAGCAAGCGGCCGGGACCGAAACGTTTTTCGGTGAAAACTTCGTTGAGGAAATCGAGGGCGGATACTTCATCAGGACAAACGGCAACGCCTTTTCCGGCAGCGAGTCCATCGAATTTCAGAACGGTTGGATAATTTTCAGCGATGGCGGCGACGGCGGATTCTAACGAATCACAAACCGTGGCGTTGGCGGTGGGGATTTGGTTGCGGAGCAGGAATTCTTTAGAGAATTCTTTGCTGGCTTCGAGCTGCGCTGATTGTTTCGGCGGCCCCCAGCAAGGGATGGAGTTTTTCTCACAGAGATTGGCCAAGCCCTCGCCGGTCACGAGATAGGATTCCTCACCAGCGATGCAGAGATCAATGGCGTTGGTTTTCATCCAATCGATCAAAGAAGGGAGATCGGTCGCGGTGGTGGGCTTGGCGATTTGAAAAATGGCATCACTTCCAGGGAAGGAAAATAGCTCAGGTTTCTGCGGTGAGAGCGAGAGGGTATGGAGCAGCGCGTGTTCACGACCGCCTTTTCCAACAACAAGTATTTTCATCTGCGCTTGTTTTGTGAGAATTCCGACGGATGGGCAAGGAGATTGAGTAAAAGCTGAAATCCTGAAAAGCTGAAATTCGTGGTTGTATCACATCAACCCATGCTAAGCAGTCGCTAGGACTTCGGTGGGAGCAGAGAATCATTCATCTCTTCATCCGTGACGATCGGTAAGTTTGGCTCTTTGAAATTGGGGAGGGCAAATGACCAGAAGGAGCGTTTGCGCTCTTGGTCGAATGCGAGGGCGCGCTCTTTGCCGAGAGGCATAGGTTTCATGTCTTTTTCCCTAGCCTGGACGACCGCGACTTTGGGACGCATCAATGCGAAGTCAGTGACGTTCTGGGTGGCGGCTACAGTCGTTTCTTTGACGGAACGCGTGGCGTTGAATGCCGTTTCTTTCACGGATTTCATGGTTCCACATGAGGTGAAGACCAATGGCAGGAAAAGGGCGGCGCGCAGGGTTTTTGACATAAATGACTTCTGCAATATCCCGCAGGAAACCCGATCTGTCCAGAACGCCTTTTAGGGCGTTTTTGTCACATAGCGGTGATCTTAGGTCGCCGGACAGGGGTGTTATAGGTAAATAGTTGGATTGCAGAGTGCTTAAATGTTGGACATATGAAGTGTTCAGTATTTCTGATAATCCATGATCACCCTCCTATCCGACCTACAAAGCCCCGACGGGGCGGAGATGACGTTTCGTTTGGTGAAGGAGCGGATCCGCTCGGCGCGGCGAGCGATTGAGATTCACATGTTCGTTTGGCGTAACGATGCGATTGGAAATGAGATCGGCGAGGCGGTGCTGGAGGCAGCGGAGCGCGGGGTGGCGGTGCGCATCGTGAAGGATGTGGGGGCTTTCATGTATGAGCGTATCGAGATGAACCGGAAGTCGTTTTTTAACAAACCCATCTCTTTCAAAAGCCGCCTGGTTTACGGGCTGATTGGGCGGACGTTTCCCAACACGTTTTGCGAAGACGATCGCACGGATGAACTGGGCTGGAGGTTGATGAATCATCCGAACGTCACGATGGAGTGGGTGAACCACACGCATACGAAGTATTACCTTTTTGATGAGGATGTCATGCTGACCGGTAGTATCAATATCGAGGACAGGCACAGAGGTTATTTGGATTACATGTTCCAGATTGAAGGCCGTGAGCACATCGAACGCTTTCGCCAACGTCAGTCGCTGGAAGTGCCGCACGATGCGACGCGACGTTTGGATTTTGTGCTGAACTCTTTGCGCGATGGTGGGCGTCGGTTTGAAATTAAGGATAGGTTCTTGGTGTTGATGCGGCAGGCGAAAACCTCGCTCTATATTGAGATGGCCTACATCGGCGATCCGGAGATCAGTGCGGGAATCGCTGCTGCGGCGGCGCGTGGGGTGGAGGTGACGATGTTGTTTTCCCGCGAGGCGAATGTGGGAAATGACATCAATTACAAATCGATGCATGAGCTGTATCGCAGCGCACCGATGAAAGCTTATCTCGCGGATCGGATGATTCATTCGAAACTAATGATGATTGATGACAGCACCGTGATCATGGGATCGGCGAATTTTTCCGTGTTCTCCATGCAAAAGGCGGAGGAGTTGAATGTGGTGATCCAGCAGGATGAGACGTTGATGGAACAGTTCAGGAAAACCATCGCGCATCGCATAGCGGCAGCGCGTGAGGTTGAGTCAGCGGATGAATTCAAGGTGTATAACAAGCGGATTGCGTATTTGCAGCAGATGCATCAGAAGTTGAATGATTTGTTTAACTGAAGAATGCGCCGCAGGCTTTGGAGTGCTGGGATGCTTCCCAGCTTTTACGGTTGGTGTGGGTTATCGGTGTGATTTGGTATTACGGGATGTTTCCGTTTGTTCATCATCAACCCTGAGAGCTGCGGATAAGAACCGCAGCAGTCCAAAGCCTCCGGCGGTGGTCCTTGAGCTTTGAAGTTGAAGTCGGCGTTGATTTTCTTAGTAATCAATTATGACGCATTTTACATCCCAACAAAATCGACTTGTCATCGATTGTTCGTGGAATGATTATTAAAATATATGATTGCACAAGAAATCGGGTCGTTTGCTGACAGCATTATCATGATATGCGCTGGCGCTTACTTTATTTTCGCGAGAGCTAATTTACTTCAAAAGATTGTTGATCATGAAAAGAAAGCGAAAGCAGAGAGGACTTTTCGAATAATTGGGCCGACATTAATATTTTTCGGTCTAGTTTTAGCAGGACTGGAATTTATTAATCATGAAGATAATCTTACAAGGGTAGCACGAGACATCAATGCTCGTTGCCCAAAAGTGGTGGACGCCTCAACTCGTATGGATGGTGCAGTGCCTGTGCCAGGTAAGGAATTAATAATAAGCTATACGATCACAAGCTTGAATGCTTCTGAAATTGACCGAACGACTTGGACGAATCAGATGGTTCCTGCTATTAGGCAGAAGTTTAGGAAACTTTCTGCTGATTCAGATCTCTCCAAGTTAGTTGCGGATGGACTAAATATCGTTTACAGATACTCGGGTAAGGATGGAATTTTTTTTGACGACGTGGTGATTTCTCAATCATCGCTTCGGGAGTGAAAGCGTCTAATCAAGCAGTGATGAAGGGTAAGCTTTTAAAACAAGAGTAAGAGGAGCGCGCAGCTAAATCAAAAATCCGATATCAACAATCATCAATCGTCAATCATCCCCAATCACCCCAACTGCCTCGCAGCCTGCAGCGTATTTTTCATCAGCATGGCTATGGTCATCGGCCCGACTCCGCCCGGTACGGGGGTGATGGCGGCGCATCTTGGCGCGACTTCGTCGTAAGCGACATCACCCGTGAGACGTGTGCCGGATTTTTTTGATGGATCGGCGATGCGGTTGACGCCGACATCGATGACGACAGCGCCGGGTTTGACCCAATCGGCTTTGACCATTTCAGGTCGGCCTACGGCGGCGATGAGAATATCAGCGCGGCGGCAGATGGCGGGGAGATCTTTGGAACGTGAGTGGGCGATGGTGACGGTGGCGTTGGAGTTTTTGGCAACCAACAACATCGCCATGGGTTTGCCGACGATCATGGATCGGCCGATGACGACGGCTTCCGCGCCGTTGGTATCGATTCCTGAAATATCTAACAATTTCATGCATCCAGCCGGGGTGCAGGGAACGAAGCCGGTGGGATCTTCTAAAACCAGTTTCGCGACGTTTTCCGGATGGAAGCCATCGACGTCTTTGCGAGGATCAATCGCGCGGATTACGGTTTCTTCATCGATGTGTTTGGGTGGGGGAGATTGAACGAGGATGCCATGCACCGCTGGATCGGCATTGAGATCAGCGACGACTTTGAGGAGTTCTGCTTGGGTGGTTTCAGCAGGGAGTTCGATTTTGACCGAGTGGAAACCGAGATCGGCGCAGGTGCGGGCTTTGGAGCCGACGTAAACAGCGGAAGCGGGATCGTTGCCAACCAGTACAACGGCGAGACCGGGAGTGATGCCTTTGGCTTTGAGAGCAGCGGTTTCGTTACGGCATTCTTCAAGGACGGCGGCGGCGACGGCTTTTCCGTCGATGATGCGAGGTTGGTTCATGCGGGGAAGCCTAGAGGTGAAATCAGAAAGTTTAAGCACGAAATTAAAAATCCGGTGAACTGTCATCAACATAAGAAATTAACCGCGAATGAACGCGAATGGACGCGAATAAGATCATGTAATCGAATCCTTAAGGTTACCGAAAATGGCCAAGATTCTTAAAATTAGCGTTCATTCGTGTTCATTCGCGGTAGAAATTCTGTTCATTGAAATTTATCTCCGATTTCAGGCTTGGAGATTGCAGCCTTTACGCATAAGACCCCTGTGTCGTTGTTGAAATAGCAGCGGCACTCCTTTGGAAGTCCGTCGCACGGGCAGTCAATTGATGGGGAATCCGGTGAGAATCCGGAGCGGTACCGCCACTGTATGGTTTTTCGTGAAAGCGAAAAGCTGAGTCAGATCGCCAGCCTTGGGAGTTTCTGAACGAACCTGCGGAAAACAGGTTCACGGAGATAAAATATAAAAATGATAAAACAACATACGTTCGCGCAAAAGCGAACGATACGGACGGGCTGCACCTTAGGGTTTGCAGCGGTAGTGCTCTGCGGTTCTTTAACGGCTGAGGTGGAAGATGAACTCGATCGGTTGATCGTTTCCGCGTGGAGGATGCCGGGAGATATTTCCCGGACGACTTCGGCGGTGACGGTTCTTGATCCGGAAGAGATGGAAAAGATGGGGCTTCTGGATATCAAGGATGCGTTGAATCGGATTCCCGGTGTGATCGCGACCTCATTGGGAGGTCAGACAGGTGCCTCTGGCACGGTGCTTATTCGCGGGACGACTTCATCCTATTCGCAACTCGTTGTGGATGGCATTCGTGTCAGTGATTCTACTTCACCGATGGGAAACTTTCTTTCGGGTGCACGGGTGAATGATTTCAGTCGGATTGAAGTCATTCGCGGTCCTCAAGCGGCGATCCATGGTGGAGAATCGGTGGGCGGTGTGGTCTGGATGGAAACCGCCAGAGGTAGTGGAGAACCTGAAACCTATTTGCGCACCGAGGTTGGATCCTTTGATACACATCAGGTTTTCGGATCTCACTCCGGTGAAAAAAACGGATTTTCCTGGTATCTGGGTGGGGGACACGAGCATTCGGATAATGATGCGCCGAACGAGTCTTATGATCTGATCCGCAGCTCCATAAGATTGGAATGGGCGCAGACCGAAGATCTAACACTTGGTGTGACGTATCGAGGGCAGGACTCGAAGTTCAAGTATGACTTTTTCGGAACCAATATCGATCACGTCGATTCGAATCTCTTCACGGCTTATGCGAATGCGCGTCTGGCTCCGGGATGGATTTCAAATGTCGTGATGGGTTTGTATAAGGAAAGTTTCGATAATGATACGGCATTTGGAAATTACGGCGCAGATCTTGAGCGTGTCGTTTTATCGACGGATCAAAGTTTTGAGATATCCGAAGATTACACGCTGCTTTTGGGCGGTTTTGTCGAGCATACGGATTATTCCAACACACTCAATACGGTTGCAGACGAGTATCGCTATGGCGGGCATGTTGGGATGAAGTGGAGACCGACGGATCGCTTCACAGGTGATGCAGTGGTGCGTTGGGAAGACTACGTGAACTACAGCGATCAGGTCACCTGGCGTTTGGGTGGTGGATGGCAGGCTTTGGAGAAAACCAAACTGAGAGCAGGTGTTGGCGAAGCATTCCGGACACCGACTTTGTTAGATCTCTATGGGACAACCTTCGGTTTGGGAAATCCGAATCTCGAAGCCGAGCAGAGCTTGGGTTGGGATCTCGGAGTGGAACAGGAACTGAACGAACATCATCGTTTATCAATCACCTATTTCGAGAACTCTATCGAGAACCAGATCCAAACGACTTTCGTTTTTCCGCTTTCACCTCCACCGGTCAACTTACCGGGATCGACCCGGACGCGGGGAGTGGAATTCGCTGCGAATGGTCAGATCACCGAAGGAGTTGATTACCTAGTTTCATGGACATGGCTGGGTGATTCACTTCAAGATCAGCCGGAGAACACCGCGACCGCATCCATTCAGTATCGACCGATGGAGAAACTCTTGCTCGGAGCTGGAGCGACTTATGTGGATAGCCGATCCTATGGTGGTGCTCCCTTGGAAGAGTATTTGCTGCTCAGGGTTCATGCGAGTTATGAGCTGAGTGATCATGTGACTTTACATGCGCGAGTGGAAAACCTGGCGGATGAGAATTACCAATTGGCGAATTTCGCAACTCCTGTTCCAGGAGCGGGATTGGGATTCTTTACGGGAATAACCGCGACTTTTTGATGGTTTAATCTGATTAGGCAGGGACGCGTATCCTTACGCGTCCATATCTGGTGGTGGTTGTTACGGAAAAGACCCGATGTCATATGGCGGGCCGTCAGATATGGACCTTTAGGATAAAGGTCCCTGCCTAATTACATTCCATAGTCGCGCTACGTTCTTGCAGAAATGTGAGTGAGTGCAGAGAATGTCGGCAGATGATTTCGATTACGGAGAACGCAGGGGGAGTGAATTTGGTGGAGGAGGTGCGTGATGTGTTTTCGAGGACGGGTTTGCTATCTCAGTCGAAAGATTTTGAGTATCGAGCTGAGCAAGAGGAACTTGCGGGTGCGGTGGCGGAGAGTTTTCTTTCGGCGCAGCCATTGGTGGCGGAGGCGGGGACGGGGGTTGGTAAATCTTTGGCTTATCTGATTCCAGCGGCGAAGTTCGCGTTGGCGACGGGTCGTAAGGGTGTGATCTCCACGCATACAATCAATTTGCAGGAGCAATTGGTGCGGAAAGATATTCCGTTGGTGCGTAAAATTTTGGGTGAGGATTTGCCGGCGGTATTGTTGAAGGGTCGGGGAAATTATGTATGTCCTGCGAGGTTGCGTCGGGCTTGGGAGCAATCGGGTGATTTATTTACGTCCACGGAAAGTGAGGAGCTTGCCCGGATCCGTGATTGGGCGGATCAGACGCGCGATGGAACGTTGAGTGGGATTCCGTTTCAGCCATCGATGAAGGTTTGGATGCAGGTTTGCAGCGAGGCGCACTCGTGCACGCAGAGATATTGTGGGCCGAAGGGAAATTGTTTTTTCCAAGAGGCACGAAAAGCTGCGGCGGATGCGAAGCTGGTAGTGGTGAATCATACCTTGTTTTTTGCTTTGTTAGAAACCAACGAAATGGCGGATGAAAATGAACCTGACAAAATGGGTGGATTTCTTTTTCCGAATGATTTTGCGGTGATGGATGAGGCGCACACGGTGGAACAAGTGGCGGCGGTACAGCTGGGTTTGAGGCTCACTCAGGCAGGATTGCGATTTGATTTGCAGCGGCTCTACAACCCGAAGACACGCAAAGGATTACTGAAAACGTATCGTAAAGCAGCGCCTATGCTGGCGGTGGAGCGGAGTTTGAATGCGGTGGATCAGTTTTTCAATGATATCGGAAATGCGGCGAAGTTCGGTGAGTGGTCGAAAGAGTTCCGAGTGAGGAGTCCGGAGTTGGTGGGAAATTGTTTAGCATCGCCGTTGCGGGATTTGTGGGAGGAGCTTTCTGAGTTAGCGGAAGATACGGGCAACGAAACCTCGAAGAACGAGTTGATGGATTTGGCGCGCAAGTTTCGCGATACTCATGCGACTGTCGGAGAATTTCTCGATCAACGCGATGAGGGCAGTGTCTATTGGGTGGAGAAAAGCGGTCGTGAGGAAACGCAGTTCAGCTGTCATGCCGCACCCATTAACGTGGCGGATCGGCTGCGACCTTTGTTGTTTACCGGAAAGAAATGCATGGTGATGACGAGCGCGACGCTTGGGGTCGGCGATCCCGAGTTGGGATATTTTCGGAAACGGGTCGGTGCGGAATCGGCGCGGGCGTTGAGCATCGGTAGTCCGTTTGATTACCAGAAGCAGATGAAGGTGAAAATTTACAAATCCATCCCTGAGCCGAACACTCCGAAATATGACGAGATGTTAGCGAAGGGGATTATGGATGCGGTGAATGAGAGTGATGGACGGGCGTTCGTGTTGTTTACGAGTTATCGGACCATGCAAGACGCGGCGAATCGATGTGAGAGTTATTTTAAAAAGAAGGGCTGGCGTTTGTTCAAGCAAGGCGACGGCATGCCACGACATAAGATGCTTGAGGAATTTCGTGAGGATGTGAGCAGCGTGTTGTTTGGAACGGATAGTTTTTGGACGGGTGTGGATGTTCCGGGCGAGGCATTGTCGAATGTGATCGTGACGCGCTTGCCTTTCGCTGTGCCGGATCATCCGCTGACAGCTTCACGCTTGGAAGCGATCCAAGAGGCTGGCGGAAATCCTTTCATGGACTACTCATTGCCCGAGGCGGTTTTAAAATTGAGGCAGGGAGTCGGTCGATTGATTCGGAACAAGAAAGACCATGGTCTTGTATGTATTTTGGACAATCGTATCCTCACCAAACGCTATGGCAGCACGTTCATGAAAGCCTTGCCGGATGCGCCGGTTGAAATTGTTACCTGAAAATTCAAAGCTCAAATTTCAAAATTCAAGAAAGATAAGAGAAGTAATTTAAGATGAGACTTGTTTTTTTAATGATAGCTTTGGCGGTGTTTTTCCTCGTTGGGTGGGCTTTGTTTGGTCAGGGCTTGGAGGAAATCTGGAATGTGGAAAAGCTGGTCACGCATTTTGAAAATGCAAAAGGCTGGGCGTGGTTGTTAGGAATCGTTTTGTTGATGGCGGATCTTTTGTTGCCAATTCCTGGAACCGTCGTGATGTCTGCTTTGGGCGCGGTTTATGGATTTTGGATCGGGAGTTTACTTTCCGCAATCGGTTCCATGTTGGCAGGAATGTTAGGCTACGGGGTGGGGCGGTTTTTCAAAGAGTCCTTCGCCAAGCGTTGGTTGGGGGAAAAGGATTTTGAAAAGGGCAAAAGTTTGTTCGAGCGAGGCGGTGCGTGGGTGGTGGCAATGAGCCGCGCTCTGCCGATTCTGCCCGAAGTGCTCGCGTGCATGGCGGGATTGCTGCGTATGCCGTTTGGAAAATTTGTCATCGCTCTCGCCTGTGGATCTATACCGATGGGATTTTTATTCGCATGGATAGGGACAGTAGGACGCAATCAACCGGCTTGGGGCTTGGCGTTTTCACTCGGAGTGCCAGCGGTGTTGTGGGGGGTGGCGGCGGTGATGAGGAAGAAGGTATAGTGAAATATGGTAGGGCGGTTTTGATAAAACCGCCGCCGCGGAGCGAAGAGATGGGGAATGCACTTTAATCGGAGTAGGTCGGTATAACGTAGGCGTCACGTTGGGCGATCTTAAATCAAAGAGCTGCGGATCACCGCAGCAGTCCAAGGCCTTCGGCGATTAAAATTAATACACGACTCATTTCGGCATTCCCTCAGGGACGACGAACTCGGTGCGTAGTTCTTGGTAGCGATTTTTCATCGTTGCGAAAATCTCGGCGTAATCTGGGTCTTCGTGGACGCTGATCATTTCTTGGGGATCTTTGACGAGGTCGAAGAGTTGCCATTCTTTGGTGCGGGGGAGGTAAAAGAGTTTGTGTTGATCGGAGCGGATGCCGTCGTGGGCGGGGACGCGGTGAGTGGCTTCTCCGGTGTAGAAATAATAAATGGCATCGCGCCAGTTATCGGGGGTTTTGCCTTCGTTTTTGAGGATGGGGATCAAGCTTTTGCCTTGAATGTCTTCGGGGATTTCGAGGCCGGCGGCTTCGAGGAAGGTGGGTGCGTAGTCGATGTTTTGGATGAGTGCTTCGGGGCGGATGCCGGGTTTGACGACCCCGG
>JANOKJ010000175.1:0-19822 GCA_031419275.1 Akkermansiaceae bacterium
GACGAGTTTGTGGTAGGAGCGATCGACTTTGACTTCGAGTCCGGCCTTGGTGATGAAATCTTCCAAGGTGAAATAGCCGACGTATGCGTTTACGTAGAGCGGGCCGGTGCCTTTTTTGCGGAGTTCGATGGTGTGTTTACCGGTGGTGAGGATGTCGCCGGCGATGATGGCGGTGCTGTCGAAGGTGAAGAGGTTGTCTTTGGTGATCTCGACCGTTTTGAGAGGTTTGCCATCGTAGAGGATTTCTACCGTTAGATTTGGATCGCCTTCTTTGGTGGCTTTGAGGAAATCGCCGATGGCCTCGATGCAGTAAGCGGTGTCTCGGGTGGAGTTCCAGTAGGTGCCGTGTTTGCGGTTGTTGATGAGATATTTCACCAAGCCGCGGGTGTCCGGGCTGTTAGGTTCTGCGGCGGCGAGGAGTTTGAGGAACCATGCTTGGGCTTCGAACTCGCTGCCATACCAATACCACCAGTAACCACTGTTCCCGAGGTCGAGATAGGCGGTTTGGTTTTCCGCATCGGTTTTCAAAAACTGACGGATGTTGCGGATCAGGGCATCGCGTTTTTCGAAGTCTTTGGTGCGGTGAAACTCCAGACCGACGAGTGCCTTGGCGTAGATGGGGAGATCGACCTTGTCGCGAAAAAGGAAACCTAACATTTGAGAGTGGTCTTTCTTGGCTTCGCCGAGCACACGGCGGACGAGAGCGTCCATCGTATCGGCTTTTTCCTTGGTGTTTTCTTCACGTTTATCCCAGTTCGCGATGCGGTCGGCTTCGACCTTTTCGTATTGTGCAAGCCAGGCGGTGCCGTGCTCGATCATATCGGCGGGGACTTTCGCTCCGTTGCTGCGGGCGAGGAGTAGGCCGTGCATGACGACGGCGGTGGTGTGGGCGTAGGATTGGTGGCCGTAGGCCGAGAACCAGCCCCAACCGCCGTCGGGGTTTTGTTGATCGCGGAGTTTGGCGATGCCGGCGGCTTCCATTTTGGCGACCTCTTTTTCATCCCAAACAGGATTCCAATGCGGGTGATCGGGTTTCCATTGGGCTGCGCGTTCTTTAGGATCGCCGATTTGTTGGGGATTCAAATTAACTTTTTTATCTTTGATCGCCGCGAGATCGTGACCGAGGTCTTTTAGGATGTGGTGCACGACTGTGGTGGGAACGAAGCGGTTGAGGGTTTGCTCCGTGCAACCGTATGGATAGCTGGAAAGGTAAGGCAGCGCATCGATCATCGCGCTGGCGACGCTGGGCGAGTAGTTCAGCGTCAGCTTGCTCTCGGCGGGTCGGCGTTCCTTTGGAATGTTGAACTCGATGGTGGTGGAGTTGCCTTCAGGATCGATTGCGCGGCTGAAGGAATCGGTTTTCAACATGCCGTGGACGTAGACGGGGAATTTCATTTCCATGGCATCCGAGTCATCGGCGGCGATGGCTTTCATGCGTATCGTGGTTTCGCCTTCGGCGATGGCTTTCGTGATCCAGTCGATGCGGGTTTCTCCCATCGACGGAATGGAAACTTTGTGGGTTTGGTTGTTATCCGCTGTTAGATTTTTCCCATCGAGTTCGAGCGAGACCGTGACCTCTTTGGCATCCTTGTGGTAGTTGTGAACGACCGCGCTGAGGGTGACTTCGTCTTTTTCGATGAAGAAGCGTGGGGCTTGGAGGCGGATGATGAGGTCTTTGCTGGTGACGATTTCCGCTGAGCCTTCGCCGACACGGGTGCCTTTGCCTATGGCCCAGGTTTTGATTTTCCAGGTGGTGAGGTTGTCTGGCATTTCCATGTCGATGGTGGCCTCGCCATTTTCGTTGGTCTCGATAGAACCGACCCATTTGAGGAGATCGGCGAACTCTGAGCGGACGACCACTTGAGGAGCGGCGGCTTCGGGTGCTCCGCCACCAGCGCCGCCTGCGTCATCTGCGGCAAAGGCGTCACCGTCCTTCATTTTTGATTCCTGTGCCATCGGTGCGGCTAGTCCGCCAACCGACATATCGGACACAGCATCCATAGCAAAGCCGCTCTCTCTGAACATCAGGCCTTCTGTATCGCCGCGATACATCATGCGACCTCGTCTGTTTGCGAGAGCATTCATGTTTCCGAAAATCCCGAGTTGCTGCATGAAGGTGGAATTAGGCAATTGGAGGTGAGTGCCCATGAAGCCTTGGGAGTGTTCCATGCCACGGCCGTAGTAGTGGCGTTTCCAGTCCCAGAAGAACGGCACGATATCATCGACGTTTGAGCCGCCGGAGATGTATTCGAGGGATTTATCGTAGATCGTGACTGCGGCGGAGCCTTGGAAAGGTTTGCCTTCGTGGTTGGTGATCTTGATCGTGAGGGAAGTTTTCTCACGGGGTTTGAGTTTGTCTTTCGCCGGTTTGACCTCGACGGTTAACTGGCGTTTCTCTGGAGGAAGAACGATCTCGCGGTTGACTGTGTGAACATTTCCGTTAGAGACTGTGACCGCCTCGATGAAAAAGTTAGGCATATCGCGGAGGGTGAGGGGGATATCGACGACTTGGGATTTACCGCTGATGTTGATGATCTTGGTTTCGCGATCTTTGCCTTGGTTGGGTCGGATGAAAAGCCAGACACGGGAGTTGGGTTGGTTGGTGTTGACTAACAGTTTCACCGTATCGCCGGGGCGGTATTCCTTTTTATCGGGGATGAGTTCGAGGTCGTTGTAGCGGAAATTTCCTTTGGTTTTATCGTCGGCACCGTGAACCGAGAAAATCGTCGCGCCTTCTTGTTTGCGACCTTTGGTATCAGTGAATTCGACTGCGACGCGGTATTGCCCGGGTTTGGAGGCGGTGAAGGTCCAGTTTTCACCTTCGGGTGTCCATTTACCGATTTCTTTTTCTTCAATTTCACCTTTGGCGTTGAGTGCGGACGAGTAGAGGATGGCGGTTGCTTTGCCTTCGACTTTCTTGCCATCGAGTGTGCGTGCTGAAAAAGTTCCTGTGACTTTGTCGCCGAGATTTGCGTAGCCGCGATCCAGCCAGACCGTGACGCTGTAGGGTTCACGAGCAGCGAGGACTGAGCCGTTGCCGACGATGGTGCGGCGCGAGGCATCGATCACTTCGGCGGTGATCGTGTAGGTGTGATCCTGGTCGCCGTGGACGAGTTTGGCGATGGAGCTATCGATTTTGACTTTTACTTTTCCGTCGGGGCCGATGGGAGAGGTTTGTTCGAGGATGAGTTCGGGAGCGCCCATGCGGTGTTGTTCCCGCCATGGAGGAGCGGGGCGGATGCAACCCCAATGATCCCAACCAGGATACCATGGAGCTTCGGGGTAACACCACCAATAGCCGGAGCCGTAAAGCCAATCCCATGGGCCTTCGGGGAACCAGCGGTTGTTGAAAAAGTCGCGTTGCACTTTGATTTTCACCGTGGCTTCGGTGACGGGTGCGCCGTGGTAGTAGTTGGCGGAAACCGTGGCTTCAAAAGCTTCTCCGAGTGCGACTGGTTCGGTCGGGGCATCGACTTTCACTTCATATTCCGGCTTTTTGTATTCCTCAACTCGGAAGGTGAAGTTGGTGTTAGGCACGTTACCTGTGACGCTGATGTTGTAGTTGCCAAGGGCGGCTTCTTCCTTGAGATCGAATTCAAAAGTGGCACCGCCAAAGGCGTCTGTGGTGATACCGGATTTTTCGAAAACGACTTCGCCGCGTCCGTCAAAAATTTGGATATCCGCGGTTTTACCGGCGTAGGTTGAAACATCGCCAAGATCGTAGCGAGATTCACCGGCCCAGATTTTCATGTGAACTTTCTGGCCGGGGCGATAAACGGGTCGATCCGTGATGCCGATGGTTTTTTGAGCGAAGTAATCGGTTTGATCACCTTGGTCGTACCAGCGGAACTGGCTATCGGAGAGGTAAGCGCGGCGTTCTCCGGAGCGGGCGATGACGTGCCATTGGAAGTTTTGTTGGGTGCCTTTTTTATCGGCAAGCACGAGTTTGCCGTTTTCATCGGTTTTGCGGGTGAAGGTTTCGGTGACGACGTTGAAGCGACGTTTGCCTTTGGGTTTTTCCAGGTATTGCGTGGTGTAACCAAAAAACTCCAACTCACCTTTGACGGGGCTGCCGTCTTTGGCGTCGACGAGGTAGAAGATTTCGCCTTCGGCGTCGGAGCGTTTGAGGAGGACGAGATCGCGCACCCAGATGACGACCCATGATTTGTTGCCGTCCTGGAGTTTGGATTCTAACAAGTAGCAACCGGGTTTGAGTTTTCCAAGGTCGAGATCGGTGGTGGTTTCGCGATGCTCTGGATTAGGTGTTAGATTTTGTTTCCACGAGCGGATTTCCGCGCCGACATAGCGTTCACGGTCCTTGTTAATGAGGCGGTTGCCGATGTAGCTGTATTGAACTTTCTCGTAGTCAAGTTCGACTGGATTGGATTCTAGGTAGGAGATGATGTCCTGAAGTACCAACTCGTCTTTGACGGCGTTGAGTTTCAGGGAAACTTCTTTTGCGTTGCGGAAGGTGTAAGGGACCTCGACGGGATGAGCTGCGTGATAGGTGGGTGTGGCCTCGAAGCGACTCCAGTTTCCGGTGATTTGCTTGAGTAGTTCTCCTCGGTGGTTTCCGCCTCCTGCTCCGTGGAGTTCGATAACTTCTTTGAGTGTGGTAGCAGCTTGTGTGAGTTGACTGCGGTTTAAGAAAATTTGAACGAGTTGATCGCCTGCTTGATCTGAAGGATATGCTTTGGTCATGCGCATCATGGCGCGTAGGCCGGGAATAAACTGATAATCATCGCGGAGGGTGAAACGTTTCACACCGCTGGCGAGGCGGGCGATGGATTCGGTTTCTTTGAGAGTGGAGGCTTGGAGGATACCGTCGCGTTCTTTGACATTGGGTTGGCTCCACCAACCGTAGGATGCGAGGGTGTTAACATCGTAATGATTTTGGCAAAACTGAAGCCATTTTAAATGTTCGCTCATACCATTTTTTGGATTGATGCGAATGATCTCCTTTGTGACCCAACGCCATCTCTCGCCATCTGATTTGGCGGCTTCCCATGATACGGGGATATCGATCCAGACTGGGTTGCCTTCGGCATCGGTGGGTGCGCCATCACTGGTTATGATGTCGATGTTTTCCGAGTAATCGGGAGTGGATTTAAGGTCTGTTAGAAGATAGAGCTGCCAGAGGCGACCGGAGCCAAAGCGGGAATCGGTGAGGGCGCTGCCGATTTTACTGAGGACGGCGATTTCTTCTGAGCCGCCTTTAGCTACAGTGCGAAACGCTTCCATGTAACATTGGAGGGCGCGGATGCGGTCTTGTTCGATGACCTGGCGGTATTCTCCGCGGCCATCTCCATTGCCACGTTTGAATTTGTTATCGATAATCTGGCCGTAGTGGTCGTGGCCATTTAGGTAAGCGTTTCCGGCTGCCTCCATGAACTGCGGATTGTCTTTTTTGCTTACGGTGAGTTCCGCTAGGAGTGAATCAAGTTTATCAAGTTCGCGGAGATTTTGCTGGGAGTTGATGGCTAGAGCTAGGTCGGTGCCGGATTGGATGTCGTCGACCTCGCGTAGGAGTTTGAGGCGAACATCATAGGCTTCGCGCCAGTTTCCTTGTTCTTCGAGTTTTGCGGCTTGTTTTCGTAGGGCGGGGGCATCGGCAGCGAGTGCAAAGCCACAAGTTATCAACAAGAAGATCAGGGATTTCATAGGTCTACACTATGAGACACGTGACTTAGTGGAAACTTAGAAGTTTTGTTATTTTTTGTCTTAATGTCTAAAAGTCGAAGGTCGAAGGTCCATTCATTCAAACCGCACCAGCGGTTCTCGCTTTAGACCTTTAGACTTTTAGACCTTCGACTCTTAAAAATCCCTCAGAGCTTCGATTTTAAACGCTCTTTCGGATCGTCCACCCACATGAACAGGGCTTTGAGAACGTCTTTGAAGTCCTTACGAAGTTCGTGATTTTCACGTTGAATCTGGATTTTTTCCTGATCGAGGGCTTCTGGGTCAGGGATCGCTGCTATGGCGGCGTCTGATTCAGGGAGGGGGAGGCGGGTTTCGATGTTTTCGATTAGGTCGATGACATCTGCGTGTAGTTTTGCGACGTGATCGCAGAGGCGGGAGGTTTGGCTGGATAGGTGATTGGCTTCAGTCGCGAAGATTGTGCCGGCGGTTTTGAGTTTGAGGTCGGAAGCGAGGTCGCGGACACTATCAGCGAGATCGATCCAAGAGATTGAGAGAGCTTTGTCCACCTCGGCTAAATTGTTTTTCAGATCGTCGTTCATAATGGAACAATATGAACGAATTTGATCGAAAATCAAATGGGGTGTTAACCTAAAAAAGGGTCACCGCCCGATGAGGCGATGACCCTGAAGATTTTAATGATCGTAGTGGATCTTATTCTTGCGTCCCGTTTTTGATGATTTCGAGGAACGACAGAGGATCGAGGGATGCACCTCCGATGAGTGCGCCGTCGATGTCCGGGCAGGCCATGAGTTCAGCGGCATTATCGGGTTTGACGGAGCCACCATATTGGATGCGGATTTTGGCGGCGGACTCGGAGCCGTAGAGGTCGGCGATTAGAGAGCGGACGAAGGCATGGGCTTCTTGGGCTTGTTCGGAGGTGGCGGTGACGCCGGTGCCGATGGCCCAAACGGGTTCGTAAGCGATGATGATGTCGGAGAGGTCTTTTTCGGAAATGTCTTTGAGTCCTTCGGTGACTTGGGTGCGTAGGACGAATTCGAGTTGTCCGGCTTCGCGTTCGGCGAGGGTTTCACCGATGCAGAAGATGGGTTTCAAATTGGCTTGGCGGGCTTTTTTGATCTTGGCGTTGATGACGGCATCGGTTTCGCCATAGATCGCGCGGCGCTCGCTGTGGCCGAGGATGACGTAGTGGACAAAAAATTCGCGGAGCATGAGCACGCTGACTTCGCCGGTGTAGGCGCCGGAATCGAACTGCGAGCAATTCTGTGCAGCGATGCCGATGGAGTGTGCGTTTTTCCCCGGGTTGGAGTGATGTAGAACATCGGCAAGTTTCGTCAGAGACAAGAACGAAGGAGCGATAACGATTTCAGCTGGTAGGTTGAGGCCTTGGGTTTTGGAGAGGAATGATTTGATGAAGTCCTCGGTTTCGGAGGCTCCTTTGTTCATTTTCCAGTTGGCGGCGAAGATTGGCTTGCGGGACATTTTTTTGTTAAAGGTTATTTGTTAGAGATCGAGAATTATGCTTCGCTGAGAGCGGCAACGCCGGGGAGGGTTTTGCCTTCGAGGAGTTCCAAGGATGCTCCGCCGCCGGTGGAGATGAAAGTCATTTTATCGTCGAGGCCGAATTTGTTGACGGCTGTAACGGAATCACCGCCGCCGACGATGGTGGTGGCTGAGGATTTCGCCATGGCTTCGGCGATCGCGCGAGTGCCTTTGGCGAAGACTTCGATTTCGAACACGCCGACCGGGCCGTTCCAGATGATGGTTTTGGCTTTGGCGATTTCGGTTTCGAATTCTTTGATTGCAATGTCGCCGATGTCGATGCCTTCCCAGCCTTTTTCTACGCCACCGCCCTGGCCGTAAACGCCGGAGAGTTTAGTTGCGGCACCGTCTTTGAATTCCTGAGTGACGCGGGTATCGGCAGGAAGGAGGAAATCGACGCCTTTTGCTTTGGCTGTCTCAAGGATGCTGAGCGCGAGCTCGAGTTTGTCGGTTTCGACGCGGGAGTCGCCGGTCTCGAAGCCTTGGGCTTTGCGGAAGGTGTTGGCCATGGCGCCACCGATGAGGAAGGCGTCGGCTTTTTCCATGAGGGCCGTGATGACTTGGATTTTATCGGAAACCTTCGAGCCGCCCATGATTACGAGGAAAGGACGCTCAGGGTTTTGGAGTTTGACTTCGAGGTATTCGAGTTCGCTCTCGATGAGGAAGCCCATGGCGGAAACGGGAATGAATTTCGTGACTCCCTCGGTGGAGGCGTGGGCGCGGTGGGCGGTGCCGAACGCGTCGTTGACAAAGATTTCGGCGCTGCCTGCGAGGTTTTTCGCGAATGCGGAATCGTTGGCTTCTTCTTCGGCGTGGTAGCGGGTGTTTTCGAGGACTAGAACTTGTCCAGCTTGGAGATTTTTGCGGAGTTCAACGGCTTCGGCGCCGATGCAATCTGGAGCGAGTTTCACATCTTGGCCGAGGATTTCGCCAAGACGCTTCGCTGTAGGTGCGAGAGAATATTTCGGATCGGCTTTGCCATCCGGGCGACCCATGTGGGAGCAGAGAACCAGTTTCGCGCCGCCTTTGAGAAGATGTTTGATCGAAGGAACCGCGGCTTGGATTCGGGTGTCGTCGGTGATCTGTCCATCTTTGAGTGGGACGTTGAAATCGACGCGCATGAGTACTTCTTTGGAAGCTACGTCGAGGTTGCGGATGGAAAGCTTAGGCATGGCGGGGAGATGCACTAGGCGGGGGGCGGTGTCAAGACCGGGAGGTTCCTTGTTCCTTGTTCCTTGTTCCTTGTTCTTGGTTCTTGGTTCTTGGTTCTTGGTTCTTGGTTCTTGGTTCTTGGTTCTTGGTTCTTGGTTCTTGGTTCTTGGTTCTTGGTTCTTGGTTCTTGGTTTGACTACGCTTCGCTCCGTCCAAGCGGTCAGGACTTTGTCCTAGGGTAAAGGCTCGCTAGTGCTCACTCGGCTTTGATCTCGCCCTCCGGCGATCCCCTGCGGGCGCTCGTTGCACTCACGTCCATGTCGTTCCACTCCATTGTGGTTCTTGGTTGGCTTCGCTTTTCTTGTGGGAAAAAGCAGATAACTCAATAAGTTATTGGGTTTTTAAACCTCTTCTCCCTAGCTTATCCGCCAAGCTTGACGTCTATGCGTGAAAATTGGTTCATAGTGTATTGAAAACTCCTTTTTTCTCATTCGCTGCCGTTGCTTTGATGTTTGCCGTTTCAAGCTGCAAGAAGGAGGTTCCTCCGCAACCGCTAGACCTTTCAGTCTATTACAGCGATAAATTTGATGGGAAGCCATCCGCAAATGACATCGTTGGTCATAAAGTCTTCGATGGATTACCGTTTATCGTGAATGGTAGAGTTGCTCTATATGGAAGGCAAACGGCTGATAGTGCAGGAAAAAGCCGTGAAGAATATCCTGATGTCATCGGAGTTAAAGTCGGACGCAATTTTGATGAGTTACATTTATTGCATACGACACGTTGGCCAGATGTAGAGGGAGTAACGATCGCGCGTGTTCGCTTACATTATTCTGATGGATCGACGCACGATTTAGAAATTGGCTATGGTGTGCATGTCCGCGATTGGCAGCGACTTCAGACAGAGCAACAAGAAGCGCTCACGAGTGCTGATACCAAGGTGGTCTGGCGTGGTTCTGGCGTTGAACACTTTGAATCCTCGCAACGCATGTTCAAAAGCATGTTGCTAAATCCATTCCCTGGAAAACTTGTTGAAACGATGGACTTTATCTCAGCTGGGCAAATGGCGACTTACACTTTGTATGCGGCTACTGTAGTAAATATAGATTCCAGACGTCCTGAGACTCCTCCAGTTCCACAAGATAGGCCAGAATGGAAATTTGACGGAGATTTACCTGTTCTAGTTGTCGATCAGCACGGGAATCGAATCAAAGAAGCATTGATTGTTAGCAGTTTGGCTGTGCCGGGTACGGGTTGGGCGACAGTGGGTGAGCCAGTTCACACGACAGCAAGGGGAATAGCTGTGGTAAAATATCCCAAGTCTCGCACTGAATTAATCATCTTGTCTGTCAGTAAAGACGGATGGCAAAGCGCTTCAAAACGGGTGAATCTAAAAACTGATAAAGATTTGGACAAAGGTGTGGAGATTATCCTGATCCGGTCTTCTAACTGATTTGAATTTCACAACATGAATCAAAGCCACTTCACTTCCGGCGGCATGGTGACGAATTGTCCGTCGATGCAGAAGGGTTTGCCGTCGAGGGTGACGCAGGAACCTTGGTCGAGGCCGGCGATGAGATCCCAGTGGAGGGCGCTTTTGTTGCAGTTTCCGGTTTCTGGGTAGCCGGAGCCGAAGGCGAGGTGGAAGGAGCCGCCCATTTTTTCGTCGAAGAGGATCTGGCCGGTGGGTCGGTTGATCGCGCGGTTGGTTCCGAAAGCGCACTCACCGATGCGGCGTGCGCCGTCGTCTTGATCGAGCATAGAGATGAGGAAAGCCTCGCCTTCATCTGCAGTGACATCGGTGGCGCGGCCGTTTTTCATGACGATGCGCGCGTTGCGGACGGCGTGGCCTTGATAGACGCAGCGTTTGTCGAAAAACACTACGCCTTCGGCTCCGCCGTTTGGGGCGCTGAGATTGGGTCCGGAGTAGACTTCGCCATCGGGGAAATTTTTACGACCCGGGCTTGAGAGCCAGCGAGCGCTGGAGATGTCGACTTTGAGGTCGGTTCCGGCAGGGGTTTGGAAATGGAGTTCGCTACCGGTCATGAGTTGTTCGGCGAGCTGGCATTGCCAACGATCAAGCTCCTGCCAGAAGGCGACCGGATCTTCCTGATTGAGCTGGCAGGCGCGGACCACAAAGTTGCAGTAATCTTTCAAACTCATCCCTGCGTCTTGGGCGTATGCGTTGGTTGGGAAAAGGGTGGTGGTCCAGAGCAGGGGTTTGAGCGTGGAATCGATGGATGGATCGTCGGCGACAGCTGCGCGTTGGAAAAAGATTTCACGATTCGGGCGATCCGCACGCGCGGCGCGTTGGGTGACTTTGGGATCGAATTTATCCAGGGCGCGTAAGTTGTTAGATGCTCCGATGTTGATCGAGGCATCGATGGTTTCGGTTTCCAAGCGAGCCAAGGGACTGGTCCAATCGAGTTGTTGTTCGTTGGCGAGTTCGTAAAACGCTTCGCCTAAAAATTCGGGCCGGCAGTTGACCATGGGTAATCCACCGGCGATCAGCACTTGGCGATAAACCGCCTCAAGCAAACGCTCTGCGCTGGGTTGTGCATTGATGCGGACGATCTTGCCGGGCTGGATATCGGTAGCGTGTTTCACGAGCACTTCTGCCCAGCGATCAAGGTGGAGTTGATTCAACATGCGCTCCAGTAAACGCTTCGGGGGGATTTGTCACGCTTTGGGAGAGGGGATTTAAAGAGAACCACGGATGAACGCGGATGGACACGGATAAGATCTAGCTGTGGAGTGGAGACTTGGACTCATGTGTCGGTTAAGCGTAATGACGTATGAGGTTATATCTAAATCCCAACGGGATTACGCAACCCAGCCTAGGGTTGGAATAACCCCTAGAAGAGAAAAAACCAGAGGGATGAACGCTGAAAGCGTTCTGTAGGTGGTATCCCGTCTCGGAGTCTGTGCTCCAAAACCCTTTCAGGGTTTTTATATTATCCGAATGATTACCTAGGGTTGTTCCAACCCTAGGCTGGGTTGCGTAATCCCGTTGGGATTTCGAATCAAATAGAGGCTGAGACTTTATTTAATTCGCTAAATTACCGTCCCATTCTGTCCAACTTGCGGATGAAGGTGTTGGTGTCCTTCCAGATCCGTTGATAGAATTCTCTATCGGTTGCTCCAAGTGCGAGCAATGCGCCGCGGTGGTTGATCCACAGCACGGTGCCTGCAAGCATGGCGCGGAGGCGGAAAAGCGTAGCCCAAAGAAAGTCGACATTTTTAGCGTGATCGCGGTTGTCGTTAGCGAGGCGGTCCCGATGAAAGGCGATGTGTCCTGCTTCGTCGCGAATGATGAGTCCGCACATCTGGCGTAATGCGGGATCCTCGCCGTGTTTTTTCAGCATCTTGTAATACACATGGCTGACGATTTCCGTGACCAGTAATGCGTGTAATTCAAAACGCACACCGAGATATTTTCTCATGTTGCAGAATAGTTCGAAGCTCCAGTGGGTTTTGATAGGTTCTCCGTCAAGTCGTTTGAGCATTTCTCCGAGTAAGCGTGAGTGTTCGGCCTCTTCCTTAAACCAGAGATCGACCATTTGTTTGATGCTTGGATCTGATAGAAAATTCTGGCGATTCCATGCAATCAGGTATGCTGGACCACCGCCATCACCGAGTTGAAACTGTTGGATGGATTTACGGACTTTTTGGAGGGCGTTTCCCTCCATGTTCAATGGACACGTCCAATTCGGTTCAGGGCGGTTGTTGCCGTTAATCTCGAAATGTTTTAGCCAGCGTTGGTTGTCCATGGTTTAGGGGGGATATTCTTAAAAGCGGTTATGAATGGTTAGTCGTTTAGCATCTTTTCGTGTTCTTCAAGAACGCGGAAGAAGTCTTCTTCTCGAATGATTCTGAGTTTACACGATTCACCCTTAAGTTTGAGCGCATGTTCAACTTTTCGTCCCAACCCGGAATACGCCCATCTCTCCGAACCTTTTGATCCAACTACAACATAATCCGTCTGATTGGTTGGATTAGCGGATTTTGCTGATGCTCCCAGGTTGTTAGTGCGTTCCATTAAGTCTTTCTTACTTCCATTCACAAAGTTGCCTGAGAAGATCAATTCGCAACCCTGAAGCATTATCTCTGATGATTCGATTTCATCAAAAATTAAAGCACATGGAGTTCCTATCAATGGTGCGGCATCAGATGAACAAGTAGAAATTTCACCAAAAGCGATAGATTCGAGCAGAACCGTGATGGAAGAAAGGTCATCATCAGCAAGATCTCTTCCTTGTCCAGCAATTCGCATAACGGGAAGTAGCTTTCGGATGAACCTTTCAGGTAGTATCTGGGAATTAATTTCTATCCATCTTGCGAGGAAACTTGCTTCCTTGGCTGAAAGCTCACCATCGGCAAGGATGCCAAGGGCTATCCCTGTTAGGATGTCGAATACTTTTCTTTCAGTGTAATTGTTGGATTTCCAGTTCCACTTTTCGACCGAAATATTCCCTTGTTTCAGAATGTAGCGTCTCATTAGCTTAAAATTTCAGACAGGTCTTCTTCGGTAAGTGTTTTTACGCCGAGTTCTTCCGCTTTCTTCGCTTTTGAACCCGCATTTTCTCCTGCTAAGAGGAAATCCGTTTTAGTTGATATGGATGAACCGACTTTTCCACCATGCGATTCGATTAAGTCCTTAAAGTGATCACGGGGTGCTGATAAAGTTCCTGTAATTACGAAAACTTTTCCCGCAAGCTTTCCTGTCGATGACACCGCGATTGGCGAATAATTTTCAGAGAGTGGATTAATTTGAAGTTCAGAAAATTTACCTAATACATTTTGACCTGCCTCAGATCGGAAGTAATCGAGAGTGTTTTGAGCCGCGACTCCACCTAGTTCTGGGCTAATAGAATACTGCTCAAGTTCTTCGCTCAGTTTAGACACTATCGGCTTGTAATTATCAGCGATTATTCTGCGTCGTTTGCTTTCCTCCACGCTGATTGCTGTTATCTTTGGGTTAATAGGATTGGATTTCAACCAAGCGTCTTTGATTCCACGCTCTGCAATTTTTGGGAGCAAGGGGTTGTGAACTACATCCATTAGATCTTTGAAAAGCCGACTCAGTTCTTTTGCCGCAGATTCGCCGAGTTGGCGGATACCCATGGCAAAGAGCCATTTGTTGAGGGGTTTGCTGCGGGCTGCTTCGAGGGCGGTGAGAATTTTTGCTGCGTTTTTTTCACCGAAGCGGCGAGGGGATTCTTCGGTGCCGAGGTTGAGGTTGGCGAGTGCTTCCTCTGTTAGGGAAAAAAGGTCGAGCGGGCTTTTTGCGTGGTCGTGGCGGACGAGGGCTTCGGCTACGGTTTCACCGAGTCCTTCGATATCGAGGGCTTTGCGGGCGGCGAAGTGAGAGATCGAGGTGACGGCTTGAGCGGGGCATTCGAAGTTGCTGCAGCGCCATGCAACGAATCCTTCTTCCTGGGTGATGAGTGCATGGCAGGAAGGGCATTTTCCGGCTACGAAATCATAGAGCGAAAAGACAGGCTTCGATGGATCTGGATCGATGACCTTGACGATAGCAGGAATGATTTCTCCGGCTTTTTCGACGAGGACTTTGGCACCGATGTAGATGCCTTTTTTGGTGATCTCGTCTTGATTGTGGAGAGTGGCGCGGGAAACGGTTGAGCCTGAGATGAGGACTGGGGTGAGTTCGGCGACAGGTGTTAGAACGCCGGTGCGGCCGACTTGGACGGAGATGGCGTTGAGGGTGGTTTCTTGTTGTTCAGGAAGAAATTTATAGGCGGCGGCCCAGCGCGGAGCGCGGGAGGTGGAACCGAGTTGCTCGCGCTCGGCGCGGTCGAGGACTTTGACGACAACGCCATCGGTTGCATGGTCGATTTCGTGGCGGTGGCTGCGGTAGAAGGCCATGCCTTCGAGGAGTTCATCGAGGTTGTGCGCGATGCGGACGGGTTGGTTACGGGGGATGGCGAAGCTGTCTAACAGATTGTGGAAATCGGTTTCGGAATCGAGATCGTCGCCTTCGTAAGCGCCGAGCCCGTGGGCGAGGAAGGCGAGGGGACGTTGCGCGACGATTTTTGGATCGAGTTGTTTCAATGTCCCAGCAGTGGCATTGCGAGGATTTGCGAAGGTGGGTAGGCCTGCTTCGTCGCGTTCTTCGTTCATTGCGGCGAAGGCGGAGTTGGGCATGAAGATCTCGCCGCGGATTTCGAGGGTGGAAGGGATCGGCGACCGAAGATCACCGCTACTAGAAAGCCCCTCCTTGAGCTTTAAGGGGATGTTGCGGATGGTGCGGACGTTTTGGGTGACGTCGTCGCCGGTGGTGCCGTCGCCGCGGGTGGCGGCGTATTTGAGTGAGCCGTTCTCGTAATACAATGAGACAGCGACTCCATCGATTTTTGGTTCGAGAGAGACGGCGATGTTTTCACGACCGAGGTTTTTTTGAAGGCGTTGATAAAAAAGGATGAGCTCGTGTTCGCTGCAACGTCGGCCGACTTTTTCGATATCTTTATCGCTGATGTTCTTAATCGCCTGCTCGGTTAATTCGAACACATCATCGATGCTCAACATCGGGACGGGGTGGGTGATTTGGGAAAATCCTTCGAGAGGTTTTGAGCCGACGCGTTGGGTGGGTGAATTGGGATCGGCTAGTTTGGGATGTTTTTTTTCCAACTCTTCAAGTTCGCGGAACAGTTTGTCGTAATCGGCGTCGGAAATTTCCGGCTCGGCTTGGGTGTAGTAGAGGTTGTTGTGATGGTCGAGGAGTTGACGCAGCTCCGCGACGCGATTTTCGGGCGCGGGGCTGAAGGAGAAGAGGTCTAGCTCGTCGGGCATAGGGGGAGTTAAGACACAAGAAGAGGATTGGGGAAATTGGAAATCTTGTTATTATGGGCGGAGGAAAGCCACCGCGTTCCGGATCTTGATGATGATGCGGGGTTGCAATATCGGCAGGTGAATTTATGATGAGGGTCTATGAGCGAAGCGAAACCGATAATTACCGCGTATTTAAAGACTTTTTGTGGTTGGAGCGAGGGCGTGCGTGCGATCATGCGCAAGTATGACCTTCCTTACGAGGAGAAGGATATTATCAAGAATCCGGCGTTTCGTTGGGAAATGGAGCAGCGCAGTGGTCAGCCATTATCACCATGTGTGGAGATCAATGGAGAGATGCTTGCGGATATCAGTGGAGAAGAAGTTGAGAAGTGGATGCTGGCACAGGGGCTTGTGACTGAAAATGAAGTAGCTCCGGATGCGCCGATTGATTCCGCGTGCACGGACGAGCAGCATGCAGCGATGGCGGCAGGGAAGTTGCCGGTCCCGGGCAAGATTCGGTTTTTGGACTAATCCAAAAATCAGAAATGGAACCACGGATGAACTCAGATCATGAATGAGTTCGCCGATAAATTGATTATAGGTTTCTGAAAATTAACGTTCAGTTACGACAAGTTTTTGTAAGCCCGCAGCAGAACCAATTTCTTTTCCGTTTGCGTAAACACGTAGGCCGACGCCTTTGTTGTATTTCTTTCCGGTTTGATCGTAGAGGACTGTGAGGAGTTGGCCGTGATAGGGGATTTGATCGAGGCAGAAGTATTCCCATTTTTCCGCAGGGATAAGCGGGTTGATTTCGATTTGGTTGTCAGTGCGTGGTCTTAGGCCGACGAGGCCGGTGATGATGAGATCGCAGAAGGTGGAGTGGTTGTAGTCTTTACCGCGTTCGATTCCGCCTTTGCCTGTATCCCATGTTCCGTCTTTCCATGATTTGAGTCGGGTGCGTGAGATCCAATCGCCTGTGGTGGGGTTTAGGTTTTCGTCGATCCATGGGACGACCGTTCCGTCCTCGCGCTTGAGGCGATGGGATTTGGCGTAGGTCATGAGAGTCTCGAAATAGGCATCGCGGGAAATGTCCTGTTGGGGGTAATCGTTAAGGACGTTGGCGAGAGCTGTTAGAGTGATCGAAGTGGCGAAGGGCCAGCTTGGGCCGTTCCACTGGCATTCGTGATCTTGGTAGGCAATCGCAAACTTTGGGTGACGTTGTTCGGCGCTGGTGGGGCCAAAGGGGGCTTTGAAACCTTGGGGGTCGGTCAGTTGTTTCCATGCGACTTCGTAACCTTTGTTTGGCTCGGGCAAGTGCACATACCACGGGGTGAAACCGTGCAACTCACGCACATCGACGAGTGTGTTCGCGTTTTCCTCACGCGGCAGGGTTTTGAAAAACTGGGCTTTTGGATCCCAGAGTTTTTGTTGAACGAGTTCGCGTAGTTTTTCTGCTTTGGCGCTGTATTCCGTTTCTATATCGCGCTTGCCGGCGATTTTTGCGATGGCAGCGATCGCGCGGGCATCGGCATACATGTAGCTGTTGATCGTGGCGCGTTTGCCACTGCCACCGATGGAGACCTCCATGCCATCGCGATCATCGATTTGCCAATAAAGCCCGTCTGGAGAGAGGCGTTGTTTTTCCCATTCTAGGTAGTTGGCGATGAGGTCGGGGAGAAGCTCGATGGCTTGAGTGAAATCGCCGAGGGTGATGGCGCGTTGGTAGATCGAATCCGCGGCCCAGAAGCTGTAAGAGCGCGGGCTTCCTCCTTTGCGAAACCAGAAGGTTGCATAGTCATTCAGATACTTAGGATTGCGAATCCAGCGACCTTCGCGAAAATGGTGGCCGGCGGGGCAACTGATCGTGTTGTGTTTGCTGCTCCATGAAACTTTCGGGAGAAACTCGGTGATGACGAAGCCGTCGGTGGTTTCCTTGATGTGCTTGCGGAAGGTCCACCAGCGGAAGTGATAGATTTCCTCCAGCTCTTTGTCCGGGCAGTCGAAGCGAGGGATATTTTGTTCCATCCAACTGGCGGTGGTTTCATTGGAGATGGCCTGTCCGAAATGGGTATGATCGTTTTTGTTGAAGGTTTCTACATAAGATCTCAGGACATCGGATGTTAGGATGGGAGAAGGCTTCTCTGCTGGAAGCGCGGAGAAGCTTAGGAGCCATGCGGCAAATGAGATGAGGGCTTTGAAGGTGAGTTTTTCTCGAAGGATGAACATGGATTGGGATAATTTATATTGTCTGAAAGGTGAAACTCAAACCTCGAATTACGTTATGGGATTTCTCTTGGATTCAGAGGTTTATGCGACACTTGCTTGAATACGTCTGATTTTGCGGCAGATTAGAGGCATGGGGTTGATGCAATTGGGAGATTCTGCATGGCTGTTTCAGGCCGAACTAGGTGATCTTGAAAGGAATCATCGGTTCATCCTGCGTTTGCGGAAACTGATTAAGGAAACCCGTATCCAGCAGATTGTGGATGTGGTGGTTTCATTTGAAAGTATCGCCGTGCATTTCCAGCCCATGCATGGTGAGCGGGTTTATCAATATCTCACGGATCTGAAGTTCGAAGACATTCCTGATGATGAGGAAATTCGTTCTTCCGAGTTCGTGATTCCGGTTTGCTATGAGAAAGGTGATGAGCTCAATCGTTTGGCTGCGCAGTTGAAGATCTCTGTTCAGGAGTTGATCGATCTTCACAGCGGTGCGGAGTATTCCGTGGCGGCGATCGGTTTTTCTCCTGGTTTTCCCTATTTGTTAGGGTTGCCTAAGAAGCTTCGCCTTCCACGTCTCACGACGCCGCGCAAGGTGGAATCCGGATCGGTGGCGATTGCTGGAGCTCAGGCAGGGATCTATCCGAATGCGTCTCAGGGAGGTTGGCATGTTTTGGGTAAGACGACGATCGAGTTGTTTGATTTGAATCGAGATAAGCCATCGTTGTTGCAGACGGGGGATCAGGTTCGATTTCAAGCAGTGGAAAGTTTTGATCATGTGGCTGTTCCACTGGTTGATGAAATACAGATAGAGGATGGAGTGATTTTGATACGTGATCCCGGACCGATGACTTCGGTACAGGATCACGGACGTTATGGCTATCAGGCGATGGGAGTTTCTCCGGGTGGAGCGGTGGATCCGATCATGGCAACGATTGCGAATCGGCTGGTGGGAAATGCGGATGATGCGGCTGTATTTGAATGCACCATGGCGGGGCCGAAGATGGAGTTTTTGAAAGACTCACGGGTCGCGTTTGTGGGTTGGAGGGATGAGAGAAGTGGAAAACCCATTTCTGTGAAAGCGGGTGATGTGATCGATCTAACAAAACCAACCAAACCCTTGCGCGGTTACATCGCTATCGCTGGTGGAATCGATGTACCGGTGGTGTTGGGCAGTCGATCCACGGATTTGCGAGCGAAGTTCGGTGGGTATCGCGGGCGTGAGTTGAGGAAAGAGGATCAACTAGCGGTTGGCGTGGCTGGTAAGGGACCCGTTGCCGGAGCGTGGCATGTTGCGTGTCCGTATGTAGTTTCCCCGCAGTTGGAAGTGCGGTTTCTCCGTGGTGTTCAGTCGCATTGGTTTACGGATGATGCGCGTCGTCGGATTTTGGAAACGGTTTATCGCGTGAGTCCGACTTCGGATCGGATGGGAACTCGGCTTGATGGGGTTGCCTTGGAACTCAAAGAGCCGCGCGAGATGGTATCGCAGCCGGTGATTTTCGGATCGATTCAAGTTCCTCCGAGTGGTCAGCCGATTGTGTTGATGAGTGAGCGTCAGACGATAGGGGGGTATCCTCAGATCGGACATGTGATTTCAGCTGATTTGCCAATCATGGCTCGCGCCTGGCCGGGGACGGCGATTCGTTTTCGCGAAGTTTCCATCGAAGAAGCTCGGCATGCGTGGTTTGAGTTGCAACGTGATCTGGGAATTCTTCAGACTGGCTTGGCTTTGTTAGGAGTAGAAAAATGAAAACCATCGATCTAAACGCGGACCTAGGTGAGGGCGGAGAGCATGATGCGGAAATCATGTTGTCGATCAGCTCTTGCAACATTGCGTGCGGAGGTCATGCGGGAGATGAGGAAAACATGCGCGCTGCGGTTTCTGCGGCGAGGGCGAATGGAGTCGCGATCGGGGCTCATCCGGGTTACGTGGATCCCGAATTTTTTGGCAGGCGCTTTCTTGATCTACCTTTGGACGTGGTGATAGCTCAGATACGAAATCAGATCGAAGCGCTTTTGGAAATCGCAGGCACACTTCATCACGTCAAGCTGCACGGAGCGCTTTACCATCAAGCAAATCAGGATCCTGCACTTGCTAAGGCTTTTGCCGCGCTGGTGCTTGAGCTTTTGGCTAGGCCGCTGATTTATGCGCCACCGACGGGACAGTTGATCGATGCGGCGAAAGCGATGGGATTACCCGTGCTCGCGGAGGGATTCATCGACCGCCGTTATTTGGAAAGCGGTGAGCTTTGTCCGAGAAGCGAAGCGGCGGCTGTGATTACGGATGTCGATGAAGCGGTTGAGCAGGCGTTGAAACTTGCGAATGAAGGTCATGTGATTGCTATAAATGGCAAAGTGATTCCGATGAAAGTTCAGACATTATGCGTGCACGGAGATGGTGCGAGTGCGTTGAAAATTTTGCGAAGGGTAAGAGAAAAGTTGGAGGAGAGATGAAAGGTAG
>JANOKJ010000176.1:0-24346 GCA_031419275.1 Akkermansiaceae bacterium
AGATTCATCCGCTCGGTCGGAATTTCCCTCATCCGCGCGATCACCCTTTGTTTTAATCCAACTGGCATCCCTTTGAACGCCTCGGAATAGACCATGTAAGAGCAGCGATTTTTAAAAATCCGCCCATACAATCTAAACTCCGCTAAGCTCTCGCCCTCTTTGCATTTCGGAAATCGTTTCATGAACGCCTGCTGAAATGCAGGATCGCCCTCTACACCCTCGCCGAGATCCGTCTCATTTTTGAAAAACAAATTATTCACAATATCTTTAGCACCGCTGTCCGCGATTTCACCAGCCGAACCTTTTGTCGGATCCGCATCTGGATTCAAGGTCTGCATAAAATACACGGAACGCCGGTAATTCATCGCCGCGGCATTGATCAAATTATGCATCTTCACCTGATGCTCCAGAACCAACAACGACACGATGTCACTGGTCGGCCTGAGGTATTGATTTACATCGACTATTCCTCCCACGGATTTAATCGGGATGCTGGAAGGTGTTAGATCGGAGTCTTCTTTAAAAACCCGATTCCCCAGATGTGGCTGGGAACTGCGACCCGTCACAAACCACCCACCCCATCGATCCGCCAACGGTGTCTCATGCGCCACATCATGTGTTCCCAAGTGCAAAATCGGATGCCCGGTTTCCTCTGCATAAACCGACCGAATCAACATTCCCGGAACATTTTCCGTGCGTGATGTTGCGTGACATGACAAACACCGATTTGTATCGCGCTCGATCCGCATCGCGCCGTCTTTATCTGGCTCAACCAAATAAAACACAGGCCCCAACACCGCATCGTGCGCGATCACTTCCACCGCACCGCCAGGCACGTAGCCCACATAAGCATTTTCCGAGAAATACAAACTTCGCGGGTTTTGCGGAGTGATCCGACTGATCTGCAAGCTCGTTTTGGAAAACACCAGAACTTGGGATTCTTTCGGCACGTTCAAATAATCCAAAACAAACTCCAACGCTTTCAAGCCCTGCCCCGGCTGCCCCTCCAATTTCCTCTCCTCCAGCTTTTTCGCCAATTCAGCCAAACGATCCGTCGCCATCGTATCCGAATAACGAATCGGCTCCAGATCCCAGAAATCATGCCCTCCTTGTGCAATTACGCTCTGTGCCCATAGCAGACTGAGAGCGAAAATTTTCGAGGACAAATTCATGACAGGTATACTACGCAAATAAATGAGCCATGCATACCGCATTTCTGCTATAATCCCCGCATATTTTACCAAAAAAGCCAAGAGCCTCGGGACTCTTGGCTTACGATGATTATTTCTCCAGCGGATGCTCTTTTAGCAACTGCTCGATTTGGTAGAAGCCGTTCTGATTTTTACTATCATCCCTAACTTTCTTCACCTGATCAGGTGTGATTGCGGTAGCTTTGTTTGCATAACTGTTTCGGACATAAGTCAGAACATCAGAAACTTCTTTATCATTCAACAAACCAGCAAATCCCATCATAGGAACTTGGCCATTGTACTTTTTGCCATTCACTTCCATCGGGCCGATCAATCCGTGAAGTGAAATTTTGATAAGCCTTTCTGGATTTCCATGTACGTAGATACTGTCATGCAATGGCGGGAATGCAGGATCCAAACCTTTACCATCAGGCTGGTGACAGGTTGCACAATGAGCGTCACGGAAATAAACCTCATGTCCGCGAAGGAACGATTTTTTCTCTTCTTCAGTCAGATGATCAGGTGCCTTTGGTGCTGGGTTCGGGATCGGCTCTGGCCCAACTTTCCCTTTCAACCGATCTTCGGCAGCCGGAAAGACTTTCTCCGTCCATACATCCATGCCCTTTGATTTTGCGATCGATACTACTTCAAGCGCCTCAGCCTTATCATACCAGGTCGCAGCGATGACAGCTTCGAGTCTAACACGACCATGTTCGTCCCCGGCTGCTGTATTAAGCAAATTGATTGAATCTGGAAAAAGATTGAAATTGTAACGAACCACACGCACGGCGGCAGAGCGGACGCGGAAGTCTTCGCTTGCGAGGAGCTGCTTCACGAGTGCGGTATCAACACGGTTGATCGACCAAGTCGTCCACATCGCTTCAAGCATGTGATGGTTGTATCGTGGATCTTTCTTATCGAGTGCCGCGACCCATTTTTTAACCGCAGGCAAGACTTCCTCGGCTTTGTGTTCTCTCAGTTCACGACGGCTACGGTAGCGGGTGCGATATTCGGGAAGCTTGAGGTTTTCTAACAAGGTAGCGATCGGTGCACCATCGACCTTTGCGATTGGAACCAAAGGACGCGACGGATAAGTAATGCGATAAACCCGGCCATGATCGTGATCGCGGAGCGGATCGCGTGCGTTGTGTTGCATGTGACCGATCAAAATGCTCTGCCAATCGACCACGTAGAGCGAGCCATCGGGTGCGAACTCAAGATCCGCAGGGCGGAAATTTCCATCGTTAGATTTTAATAGCTCCTGCCTGAAAGCGGTTTTGTAGCCAGTTCCATCATCTTGAATCGAGTGTTGTTTGATACCCAAAAATCCAATGCAGTTTCCGAGAATGAAATCGCCCTGCATTTCATCGGGGAAATGACGCGATGAAACAACTTCCAAACCTGATGTTGGGCGCACTGCTTGTCCTTTCGGAACTAAGTCTGCAGTTTTCGGTGCTTTCTCTCCGTGAGCGGGTTTCAGCGAGACAGGAAGATTCCAGTTCCATGGTGGGCCGGAGGTGTGGATGAAAAAGTCCTGACCCCATTCATCGAACGCAAAACCCCATGGGTTTGGAATGGAAAGCTGTGAAGTACGCTCCAACTTAGTTTTCTGCGGGCAAAAACGATAGAATCCACCATCCACTCCGCGTACCGGACCGTAAGGAGTTTCAACATTGGAGTGAAGGAAAACACCCTCGCACATCATGAATGCTCCGGATGGATCCGCAGTGTAGGCACTGATTGCATGGTGTGTATCGTGCGAGTCAAAACCTGTTAGGACGATCTCCATAGAGTCGGCTTTATCGTCGTTGTTCTTATCCGCCAAAAACACCAAGTGCGGCTCTTGTGAAACATAAACTCCACCGGGAGCGAACTCAAAACCAATTGGCAAATTCAAGCCATCTGCGAAAACGATTTCCTTATCGGCTTTGCCGTCCTTGTTGGTGTCTTCGTAGATCAACAATTTGTCATTTGGCTTTGCATCACCCGGACGATAATGCGGATAACTAGGCATCACCGCGACCCACATCCGACCCTTGTTATCGAAGGAAATTTGCATTGGGTTGGCGAGGTTAGGGAAATCGAGTTCTGATGCAAAAAGTTCAACTTTGAAACCTTCTGGAGTGACGAGATCTTTGACTGCTTCTGTGCCTTTTTTATATTCAGGCACCACACTTGCTTTGTAGTTGGTTTTGACCTCAGGAAGCGGGTGCGTATTCTTATCCGCCGCAGCGACATCGAAAGTCTTGCCCTGCGCCGCAGCCCAGATCGCTTGATCGCGAATCTCGGTCATCTGACGGTTTTTCTTCTGCTCATCTGGATAGTTAGCTGGGCCGAAAGGATTGTATCGACGTCCATCAACGTGAACTCCGTTGAGCATGCGGTATTCGTTAAACCAGAACCAGTTTTTGTCCGCTACAGCAGCCACTAACTGTTTGCTTGGAGCCGCTATACCACTCTTAATCACAGCTTTCCCATAAAGAGCATCGGCGAGCCACTCACCGAGGTGACGATAGCCCTCATCGTTCGGCAAAAATCCATTCCGGGTAAAGGTACGCTTGTCTCTTACCGTTTCGTAGATAGACTTCGTATTATTGAAAGCATCAACGAACTCAACTTTGTTAGTCGCTGCTACCTCTGCCATCGCCTTGGAATAGATCTCCAAATTCGCATTCTCGGCTTTTCCATTTGGTAAATCTCGCGAAGTGGAAAGATCCTCATACGCGATGGGAGAAACCAACACCAACCGCGGCGACGCCACACCGTTGTATTTCTGCGCTTGGGTGTGCTTTACGAAAGCATCCAACTCACCTTTAAAGTTACTCAAACCAGCTTGACCATCGAACGATTCGCTGTATCCGAAAAATGCCACCAACACATCCGGCTTGAGATCGGTTAACCACTGATCAGGCGTCGGGTGGAAGCCATTTCCCGCATGCACTTTGTGCTGTGGATGAAATTTCTCTGCACCTGGAAACGCCCATTGCGAATTGCGTGATGGATGCGGACGAAATCCCGCAGTATCTGCTGGGCGGCATAAATTCCGGATATAAAGATTCTGCTCCGGAAAACGCTGATGCAGCAAAACTTCAAAATGCGGGTGATCCACCATCCGTTCGCCGAGACCATTTCCGATCAAAACGATTCGTTCAGCTTTTTTAGGAGTAACCGCCTGCGCAGCCAAGTGGGGGACATTAATGAGAACCAGTGATAAACTGAGGAGTAGTTTCTTTGACATAAATGATGCGATACAGGGAGTCGATACGCTGACCGCCCTTTGCGTCGATCAAAAAAATACGATTTAGGAACTTTCAGTCACCCGCTGGCTTTGTATAATAGTGGTATGAATCTTCTGAAAATTAGGGTGATCTTCGCCGCCATCTTGATGAGTGGCTGTACGAGCCAACCCATTTCACCCCCTTCCGCCAGTAGTGGAAAGACTGCAAAAGACCGAAATTCCAGCTCCCTCCGCCTTCCGCTATCGACCGTTTTCAAAGGAGAATCAAAATTCCAAGCCATCGTCGCCAAAGCTGAACGCGAAAATTGGCGCAGCCTACCCATCGGCGATCGTACGGTTCGCGTCGCCCGCGAACTCACCGGAACTCCCTACGTCAACTACAGCCTCGAAGTGGACAATCATATCGAATCCCCCGTCGTGAACCTCAACGCCATGGATTGCTGGACCTTTTACGAAAACTCCTTGGCGATCTCGCGCATGCTGGTGGCGAAACCCGGTCCTTACCGACCCGAGGACATGCTCCGCATGATCGAAATCGAGCGCTACCGCAACGGCACCTGCACCGGAAGCTACCTCTCGCGCATGCACCACCTAGAAGAGGTTTTCTACGACAACCAACGCCGAGGCATTGCCAGAAACGTCACCCCTCAAATTCCCGGTGCCGTGCGCATTCATCGCGAGATCCATGAAATGACCGTTCAGTGGAGAAATTACCGCTACTTAAAAAACAACCCCTCACTCATCGCGCCCATGGGTAAAATCGAAGCCCGTGTCTCCAACCTCCCCGTTTACCACATCCCCAAAGACAAGGCCCGCGCCGCCGAGGCCTACCTCCAGAACGGCGACATCTGCGCTATCACCACCCGCGACCACGACGCCTACACCTCCCACGTCGGGCTCATCGTGAAACTCAACGGCCGCGCCTATTTCACCCACGCCACCTCAGAACGCGATAAAGGCCGCATGACCATCATCGACCGCCCCATCACCGATTACCTTTCAGACAGGGACAAACACGCCGGAATGATCATCTGCCGCCCCCGTGACCTTTAAAAAGACTCTTTCCAAAAACCCCAACTCTAACTAAAAGAATTATACACACCCCGCAACATATCGAACATCATGGTGTTCAATCCCGGTATGTTTGTCAGCGGTAACCCAACTTTCAGTGATTCGATGGAGCTACCCAACTCTTCCATACCGTTCGACCCCGAAACCACCATCGACCATGAGTTGATGGTGAAAATCGGCAACGGCGATCACGCAGCATTCCGCTGCTTAGTCGAGCGACATCAGAACTCCCTCGTCGGCACCATCAGCAAAATGCTCGGCAACGAGAGCGACTCCGAGGACATCGCCCAACAGGTTTTTATCCGCATCTGGAAACACGCTAAACGTTACAAGCCGGATAACAAATTCACCACCTACCTCTACACGATCGCGCGCAATCTGGTTTATAACGAATCCCGCCGCCGCTCCCGGAAAAGAACGACCTCTAGCGATCAGCTCGAAGAAGATCACCACCTGCAATTTCCCGCCGACGCCAATCACGAGCCCGACAACAACCTTCTCGAATCAGAACTCCGCAAAGCCATCGATGCCGCGATTGAGAAACTCCCAGAAAACCAACGCCTCGCCGTGGTGCTGCGTCGCTACGAAAACGTCCCTTACGAGGAAATCGCCGTTATCCTGAACACCTCCGTGCCTTCCGTCAAAAGCCTGCTGTTCCGAGCTCGCACCACTTTACGCGAGCATCTTGCGAAATATTTGGATGAGTGATTTTAAGATTCAAGACCTGACCAATTGACCCACAAAGGCAATAAAAACACACAGGGTATAGACCAGTTGGATCAGTAAATACATTCGGCAAAAAAACAGCATGCCCCGATCACCGCGCGCCACTGCAATTTCAGTCGCCTCCTGCCAATCAATCCACATCGTTGTCTCCCAACCCGCGCCCGGCGTGTAGCCTTTGCCGTTTTTAATACAATATCGACGAATCCCAAACAGCCACAGCGTCATGGGCAGGGTGAAAATAAATACAATGATGAAAGCGATTAGCAGCATGATCCGAAATTTATAAAAGAGGCACAAACTGCTGACCCAATTCTGTTAGCCTTGCCTTCTCAACTTCGCTGAACTCATACGGCACGATTTTCCCGACCCCGAGCGTCCCAAGAACCTTTCCCGAATCATCCAAAATCGGCACCGCAAGCGAACCCGAAACCCCCGTCTTACGCGCATCCTCTTTCGCAACTCCACCGAGATCTTGCTGAAGATTGCAAAGCTCCACAGACTCCTTGCTAGATGCCGCCACTCCCGCAATCCCTTTCCCAAACGGTATCGTGGAGATCTTATCCATCAAAAACTCCGGCACTCCCATCTGCGCCACTAGGTATAACCACTCACCCTCCGCTCGGTGCAGAGTTCCTGTCTGACATTCAAACTCAGCCATCGCTTCCTGTAATTTTGTATCTGCTTTCATGTTATGCTAGAATTTAAATTAAGGAGCCACCGACAGCACATCACATTTCAAAAACGCCATCACTTTGCGCTCTGAGTCCACCTTGCCCTTGGCATCTTTCGGAGAAACGACTCCTAATAAAAAGTATTGGCCGGAAACGACTGTGACGCTTGTATCAATTCCTATCTTATAAAAATCTTGCGAAGTGTTTTTATAAACGTTTCCTATCTTGTCTTTAAGCTCACTCCAAATGTTCTCACCTGAGTGCCATACTTGTTGCGATACTATTCTTACATCGATGATCTTGTTATCCTCACCCAAGTTCGTTACAACTTCGAAAGTGCTGCCAGTATTTCTTGTTTCATAAGAGTTCGGAATACCAAACGGAGTTACTGGATGATTAAGAGGCTCGGTAGAACCTTCTATACTAGGTGTGGGTGAAAGATCATAATCAACGGGATAAACGAACTCCCTAATAGACTCCGTGTTAGATATCTGTCCGCTACGGTTTATGACCATCTTAGTTTCCATCACCTTCGCCACATCCTTTTCCACCATCTCCTGAACTTTCATGCGCAGAGCTGTCGCGTCTGAAGTCCTCGGTTTATACTCCATCAAAAGCCGAGTGAGATCTTTGTGAGACATCTCGATATATTCAAGCTGCACAGAAATGTTTTTTGGAGCGCTGGCATCCGGATCTGCAACGAAGGGATCTGCGACCTTGGCATCTTTTTCTTGCCCGAAAGCAGAGACAAACCCTAACCACCCAATAAATAAAGTCGCGAAAATAACTTTCATGAGGTTCCCTGTTTAGCAGCCTGAACTCCTCCGCCAAGCCAAAAGGATTAGCCAACTACACAAAAGCACCTCAACCTAACGCCGAGCATCGATGGATTTTACGTGAGGGTAATTCAGAATCAAATCATCAGCGGTCAACAGATGGCAATCCAGTTCTATGGCCGTGGCGACTAACATTCTATCAGCCGGATCTTTGTGGAAGTCACCGGGTAATTCGTAACTTCTGATAGCAATGGGATGTGTGAATTCGGCATCTTTGAAGCCAAGGTGAAGGCGAGCCTCCTTCATCCAATCATTCAATGACTTACTGAAATTTAATCGCTCTAAAAAAATGAGGCGCGATATTTCCAAACTGCTCACAGGCGAGATCAGAAGAGAGTTCGATGCATCCAATAAAAGTTGGCGTGTGACTTCACCAAGTTGACTGTCTTTAGACTCAGCCCAAATCAGGACATGTGTATCGAGTAAAAGATTCATGATTCCCAGTCGTTCTCAAAGTCAGAGCGAATCAGCGCATCTTGGTTTGCCGGCAAACTCACAACACCGTTCTGCCCTCCCAATACCCGTTGCTGCTTTCCACCAACCCCAACCACACGGACTAGTGGCTTTCCACGTAACGTCACAATAAGCTCTTCCCCAGAAGCCTGAGTGTGTTTGAGCATTTCTATGCACTTCGCTTTAAATTCTGAAATTGCCACTTGCATACAGATAACTTGACCTAGTCATTTGACTAGGTCAAGTTGAGAATTCTAGAAAGATGAAAATCAGAATAGCTGCCAAAAGTCCATGTGTAATAGGTAGGGCACCATCGCCGAGGGTGCCGCGCGAAGCGAATCGTATTCAAAACTTCATCAAAACATCAAATTCTTCCTCATTCCATGCGGCGCTCTCGGCGATAGCGCCCTACCAAATTCTTGATTCATCCCCCTCAAACAAACCGCTGCGCAATCGGCATTCTTCTCCCAATACCGAAAGCTTTCGAGGTCACACGAATCCCCGGCGCGGCTTGTTGGCGTTTCCATTCGTTGAGATCCACGCGACGCTGGATCCAACGCACCATAGTTTCTTCAAATCCCCTCTCCACAATTTCTTCGGCACCGAGATGCTGCTCGACGTAGAGTTCCAAAATTTGATCCAAGACATTGTATTCCGGCAAGGTGTCCTGATCTTTCTGATCTGGGCGAAGCTCAGCGCTCGGCGGTTTTTCGATAGTGTTCCATGGAATCCGTTCCTGATCCCGATTCACCCAGCGCGCGACTTCGAACACTTTCGTTTTCGGCAAATCGGAAATCACCGCAAGCCCGCCGCACATATCGCCGTAGATCGTGCAATAGCCCACCGCCAGCTCACTCTTGTTTCCAGTGGTGAGCAAGAGGTGATTGTCTTTGTTAGACAACGCCATCAGCAACAAGCCACGCAGTCTTGCCTGCATGTTTTCTTCGGTCACATCCTCACGTCTACCTTCAAACAACGGAGCCATGGTCTTCTTAACCGATTCAAACGCAGCGGAAATCGAAATCTCATCACAGCGAATCCCCAGATTTTTCGCGAGGTCAAACGAATCGCTCACACTGCCTGAGGAGGAATAAGGACTCGGCATGGTCAAGCCATGCACGTTTTCCGCACCCAACGCATCCGCCGCGATCACGGCTGTTAGAGCCGAATCAATCCCGCCGCTCAATCCAAGACATACCGTTGAAAACCCGCATTTCTGCGCGTAGTCACGCAAACCCAAAACCAACGCAGAATACAGCTGCTCCGCATCCGTGGTATCGAGCGATTCAACTTTTCCACCCACCCCAACATCGACGATCCGGCATTGCTCGGTGAAACCTGAAAGTTGTGCGATCACTTCTCCCGCTGCATCAACCACGACCGAGTAACCATCAAAAACTAACTGATCGTTTCCGCCCATCGAGTTGCAATAAACCACTGGCACCTGCGCTTCTTTCGCCACATCGGAAAGCATTTGTCTGCGACACGCAGGCTTGCCGAGGTGAAACGGCGATGCGCTGAGGTTCACGATGACGTCCACACCCTTCGCGCACAACTCCGCCACCGGATCACGATCGTAAAACGGCCGCTGCAAATAATCCTCCGTCCAAATATCTTCACAAATCGTAACGCCAATCCGTTTTCCATTCCACTCAAACGGTGTGCAACTCTCCCCTGGTTCAAAGTATCGACGCTCATCAAACACATCATAGGTCGGCAACAAGGTTTTGAAAAACCGCTCTCTGATTTTCCCAGCTTCCAACCACGCCACCGCATTCCGAAACGGTTTGCCGATCTCGCCTGTATGGAAATCGACATATCCCACCAAAAGCGGCACAGCCTTAGTTTCATCCGCAAGATAATCGAGCGCCTGCAAACATTTCGGAACGAACTGGCTTTTAAAAACCAGATCGCGCGGCGGATATCCAACCAAACTCATCTCCGGCGTCACCACTAAATCCGCTCCCTTTTCCAAACACTCACGATAAGCCGCGAGGATGCGTTTCGCGTTCCCCGGAAAATCTCCTACCACGGCGTTGATTTGTGCGATGCCAATCTTCATGTCGTCAGGCACAGCAAACAGTCGATCCGTGCGATGACCAACCCAAAAAATCAACCCAAGCGAGAAACCTAGAGCTTTTCCAAATATTCCCTCGCCGCAGCGACGATTTCATCCGCCCGCGCCTCATCATATCGGAGTTTTCCATCAAACGCCCAAACCACCCCCGGCCATGCCGGATCGTCAAGAAAACGCCCGACTACATGGATATGCATCTGCCGAACCATGTTTCCAATACATGCCACATTCAGCTTTTCAGGTTTGAAGTAGCCACTCACAAATTCCGACACCTCCCGAATCAAAAAGGTGACTTCGTGAAATGTCTGTTCATCAAGCTGATGCAGATCCTCAATTCCTTCCGCCACCTCGGGCACAAGAATGAACCACGGAAAATTCGCCTCGTTCTTCAATAACACCCGGCAACCACGACGCCTCACAATTTCAAAACCACCTGCCGCAAGACGAGGATTCAACTCAAATTCCATACGATTAGTTTTTCCGAATGGCTCCAGCAATATCATCCGACAAACGGCCTAACAGTTTCGACTGCGCCGCCACCATCGCTTCGAAATCCCCCGTGGCGATCGGCTCTTTTCCTACAAAAGTTTTCGACATCACCAATTTACGGCTCGGCAATGCATAGACCCTCCAGCTTGCTTCGAGGTGCGCGTAGCCATCATCTCCAGCAATGAACTCACGGATATCCATCGCAATCTGATAATCCACCTCGCTATCACGCGACCACGGGTAGGTGCGGACATTTCCTGTCTTTAGCTTACGCCCCAAATTGATCGATAACACCCGCGAGATTGAGTAATCCAAATCCCCGGCCCAACGATGATTTTCCGCCACTTCCAGTTTGTTCGCACTGGTCTTCACCACCAAATTCGAGCGATCCACATACTCCGCCAAAATCACCGGACCTACGCCAATCCCGATTCCACCACCATTAGGACTCGGCCCTTCAGCACTTAACGAATAAAACGTAGGATATCCGGAGCCGCAACCCAAGAGCATCACAGCAGTCAAAATAGTAAGGAAGTTTCGGATCATGATCTGAAATTAGCGTCTTGGCCCCACAGCATTCGGACGTGGATCTTTTGAAAATTCTTTGCCGAAAAATAGCGAATTAGGTTTCTCATTGATCGAATCAGAAAGCGCTTCCATCGATCTCATCGCAGCTCTGAACTCATCCATGGTGCGGAGCAAATCTCCCTGCACCGCGCCATCTGGGCCGAGACTGACGATGGATTTTTCCAACTCTGTAATAGTCTTTTTAAAATCCGCTGGCAACGCCTTGAACTCAGGACTTTCCATCGTCTCCCGCGCTGTTTTAGCAACCAAACTCAGTTCATTCATCACCGCCCTCGATTCCTCAGCCGTGGTCGTAAACTGTTTAACCGCATTTTCTAACGGCAGTTTATCAATCTTCTCCAAAATCGAAGCCAGCTTCACTTCAAGCTGTGCAAAGCCGGAATACATCGTTGGCACCACTGGCATCTCTCCCAGATAAACCAGCTCCTCAGTCAGTTCATCCGGATAATAATCAAAATCAACATACATCGCGCCCGTCAGTAAACTACCTGTCTTCAAGGTCGCACGCAGACCCTTGCGCACGGCATCCTTCAACTGATTCGCCACTTGATTCACATCTCCCAACCGACTCGCCCGCAGCAGACTTGGATCAATTTCCACCAAAACCGGAACTTTTTGGTTATCCAAATCTGGAACATAATCGAACGAAATATTTCTGACCCGACCAATCGTGATACCGCGATATTCAACCGGAGCATTTTTAGATAATCCTCTCACACTCTGATCAAACAAAAGCAACAACTGCAAAGATGGATTGAACGTCGATGAGGCAGCGGAATCCGCATCCTGATGCAGATCAAATATCGCACCATCCTCAACTAAATCACCCGGAGACAAACCATCAGGAACCGCAAACGAAACACCACCCGACACCATCGATTGAAATGACGGAGTGCGTATTTTAAATCCATCAACCCCCGCTGAAATATCAACACCACTCGTGTTCCAGAACCTCGTGTTTCTTGTCACCAAGTTCTGATATTTCTCATCAATAAATGCCTCATACTGAATCCTACGGTTCTCCAAATCCAAATAACGCGACTCAACCCTTCCTACTTCAAATCCACGGTAATACACTGGTGAACCGATAACCAACGAACGAGCCTCATCAGAGACAAGCGTCAAACGCCGACCAGGAATAGCCCGACTCGTCGCTGGCGGGGTCTCAAGTCCATCCCAGTTATTTCCAGCTCTCTCTCCATTACCTGGATCTAACTCAATATATGCACCGGTAAACAAAGTCTCCAAACCAGAGACGTCCGCAGCCGTTACACGAGGTTTCACAACCCAAAATCGCGTCCCATGTCTTAATAAATGCTCACTGCCTTTATTCAAATCGCAGTATACCAAGACCGACTTCAAATCATCTGAAAGTTCGATTCTTGAAACCTTACCTACAGTCACCGAGCGGCACTTCAATTCCGTCTTACCAGCCGCAATTCCATCCGCCGTTTCGAACCGAATACGAATCTCTTGCCCACTCGAACCAAGATTTTTGATAAGCAACCAACCACCAATCAACACCGCTAAAATAGGAACAACCCAAACCATGCTCCATCGCTGGGCGGCTTGTGTAAGCGGTTTTTCGGCTTGAATCTGTTTTCTACTCACAATCTGCAATTTCTAAATCTGGTGAAGTTTTGCGCTCAAGCTGATCCCAAAGCAATCTGGATCAAAACTCATTGCAGCTAACATCGTCAGGATCACGACACCCGCAAATGCAAGTGCCCCGGGTCCTGGGGTGACCGTCATGTAGTTACCAATCTGCACCATTGCCACAAGAATCGCCACCACAAAAATATCCACCATGGACCACCGCCCCATCAACTCCGTGATCCAATAAACCTTGCCCAACATTTTTGCAGAATAAGGAATCATTCCCTTCGCCGCCGCGCACAACCAAAACAATGCCGAAATCTTGAGTAAAGGTATTAAAACCGAAGCCGAGAAAATCACGATCGCAATCGGATAAGAACCCATTTCCCAAAACTCGATCAAACCGCTAATAATCGTTTTTTCTCTGGCAATACCCAACTCACGTATCGTCAGAATCGGCAGCAAATTCGCAGGCACATACAAGATCGCTGCCGAAATCATCAACGCCATCGTTCGATTGATACTATCCCGCTTCCGCGTGTGCAAATGTCCACCGCAGCGAGGACATTTTCCATCTGAAATCGGGGAGACCTTCTCGCAAATATGACAACTTGCAAGCCCTTGGCTTATGCCGCGTGCTGGGTATTTGGGAACCTCAGACATGATTTTTCGCCACCTCCAAGCGATCCCATAATTCCTTCTTATCAATCGCCGCAACTGCAGCGGCCATACAAAACATCAATAATCCAAACGCCCAGAAACCAACCCCAAAATGCAATTCCGCTATTTTACCAAGCTTTAACAGACTGACCAGAACACCTAACAAAAACACCTCAATCATATTCCAAGGTTCGGTAATGCTGATCCAACGAGCCACAATCATTGATCCAGGCGAAATACGCCCGAACAATAACGGCACACAAACATAAACTAAGCCTCCTGCTAGTATCAGAGGGGTAATGATCGTAAAAACAACCACTCCCCACCCCACCAAAGGCGTCCCCTCTTCAATCAATGCATGAGCAGCTCTAGGCAATGTTAGCGTCGTCCTTATGCTCCCCGCATCCATCGTGATAAAAGGCGCGGAATGCACCAAGATCATTAACAATAATGCCGTTAGAGAAAATGCAGTCACTCGCACCAAAGAGGCTGGCCGGTTCTGATAAAGCGTTGCCGCGCAACATACACAACTTGCTCTCGATCCCTCAGCAATGGGCGCGGCATCATACACCGTATCACAAAAATGGCAGATCGCATAATGCGGTCCGCCTCTCGGCTTGGGCCATGACAAAATGGAAAGACGGATTCTCAATGTGACTTACGTGATCTGGTCGCGACGACTCGTTGTTTCAACTCTCCCAAATGCTCAATTCCGCACTCCACCAAATCTCCCGCTTGCAAATATCTCGGCGGTTTCATCCCCATCGCCACTCCGCTCGGCGTTCCAGTGGCAATCACATCGCCCGGCAACAGCGTCATGAAACGGCTGATATAACTCACGATCTCTTGCACCCCAAATAACATATCCTTCGTCCAACTATTCTGGCGCATCTCCCCATTCACCTGACACCACAACCTCAACTCCTGCGGATTCTTAATCTCATCCGCAGAAACTAACGAAGGCCCCATCGGTGCAAAACTATCGCAGCTTTTCCCCTTCGTCCACTGACCGCCATGGTCCTTCTGAAACGCCCGCTCCGAGTAATCACAAAACACCGAGTAACCCGCCACATGAGACATCGCTTCTTTTTGAGAAATATCCTTCGCCAACTTCCCTATCACCACCGCGAGCTCCACCTCGTAGTCTAATTTCTTCGCATCACGCGGAATCAAAACATCATCATACGGTCCACTCCATGCCGTGGATGCTTTCATGAAAAGCACCGGCTCAGTTGGAATCTCTCCACCCATTTCTTTTGCGTGCTCCAGATAGTTCTGTCCAACACACACGATTTTCGATGGCCTAGCAATCGGCGGACCCAGCCGAACCATAGGATCAACCTCCGTCGCCCCCGGACATCCCTGCTCCACCCACTCCGCCAAACTCTCCATTCCTCCCATCGCAAAAAAAGCCTCATCGTAATCCATAAACTCCCCGCTCGCGTCCATTCGCCGCCCATCTTCCAATAAAACACCCGGCTCCTCTCGCCCAGCTTCACCAAATCGTATCAGTTTCATCGTTTTAAAATCGAACGCGATCTTAAGCAAAACCCAACAGATATCCAGCCCTAATCCCAGAGGACTTTTCCTAAATCATACTGGGAAAACCCCATTTCATAAAAGCCTCCTCTCACTCGAAAACCTGCCTCAGAAATCGAGTCAGTGAAGCCAGAGGAATACAAAGAAATTGAAATCACTAAATATCATTCTTTGAAATCCCTCTCCATTCGCGCTATTCGTGAAATTCGTGGTTTTAATTTCTGGGTTTTCTCTGAATTATCCCCTCACTCCAGTCAATCGGAACTAGGAACCAAGAACTAAGAACCAAGAACTTTCCCATGTCCCAACAACACATCGATGTCAGCTACGTTGCTAAATTGGCACGCCTCGATCTAACCCCTGAGGAAGTCGGCACTTTCCAGTCCCAACTCGATGCGATCCTAGAACACGTCGAAACATTATCATCCATCGATCTCCCCGACGACCTGGAGCTCGACGATCACAGAAAACTCGGCCTGATGCGCGATGACACCCCTATCCCAAGCCTCGATCCCGAGCTCGTCCTGCGCAACGCCCCAGACCAGGCCCAATCCCAAATCCGCGTCCCAAAAGTCGTCGCAGATGCGTGATTTCCAACCTATTTGATTCCTTATTCGATGCGGCGCTCTCGGTGATAGCACCTTACCTACTACTTCAAACTGAACACTAGCAAACTAGCAAACTTCTCCATGACTCTCACCCATCTCCGCCAGCAATTCCTCTCTGGTGAAACAACCCCAACCCAAGCCCTCGAATCGCTCGCCGCAGCCATCGCCGAGCGCGATTCGCAGACGAAAGCTTATATTTCATATAACCTCGAAGAAGCACTCCAAGCCGCTGCCCAAGCCGACCTCTCAAAACCGCTCGGAGGCCTCCCCATCGCCATCAAGGACAACATCAACACGTTCGGCCAGCCCTGCAGCTGCGGCTCCAAGTTTTTAGCCAAAAATTACATCTCGCCCTACGACGCGACGGTCATCCGGAAACTCAAAGAAGCCGGTGCCATTCCCTTCGGCCGGATGAATATGGACGAGTTCGCCATGGGTTCCGCTACGGAAAACTCCGCCATCCAGCTCACCCGCAACCCGCGTGATCCAGAACGCATCGCCGGCGGATCGTCCGGTGGCTCCGCCGCCTCAGTCGCCGATCTCACCGCCTACGCCGCCCTCGGTTCAGATACCGGTGGCTCGATCCGTCAGCCCGCCTCGCACTGCGGAATCGTCGGACTCAAGCCCAGCTATGGGCGAGTTTCCCGCTACGGAGTGGTTGCCTTCGCATCGTCTCTCGATCAGGTCGGACCACTTACCCAATCGGTCGATGATGCTGCTTTACTTCTTCAAACGATCGCTGGATACGACTCTTTGGATTCGACTTCAGTTAACCTCCTCGTACCCGACTATTCCGCCACGATCAACGATGGAGTCAAAGGTTTGAGACTCGGAATCCCTGCCGAATACTTCGCCGACGGCATCCATCCCGGCGTTCGAGAAAATGTGGAAAAATGTATCCAACATCTTGAAAGTCAAGGAGCTGAGATAATCAAGTTATCTTTACCATATACCTCCCATGTGGTCGCGACCTACTATGTCATCGCCCCAGCCGAAGCATCGTCGAACCTCTCCCGTTTCGATGGAATTCGTTACGGAAATCGTGCCATGGGAGCCTCGGACATCATCGATGTCTACCACCAATCCCGCGAATTTGGCTTTGGTCCTGAGGTGAAACGTCGGATCATTTTAGGAACCTATGTGCTCTCCTCCGGCTACTACGATGCGTATTACACCCGCGCCCAGAAAGTCAGAAAACTGATCACCCGCGATTTCACACAGGCATTTGAAAAAGTCGACGCCATCCTTTCCCCCGTCACTCCCACCCCCGCCCGCCGGATCGGAGTCTGCTCGGAAAACCCGCTCGAAGATTACCTCGCTGACATCTTCACCATCGCTTCCAACCTCGCTGGCATCCCCGCCATTTCCGTCCCCTGCGGCACCACCGCCTTCGACGGCGCCCCCGCCCTCCCCGTCGGCATCCAAATCATGGCCCCTAACTTCGGCGAAGCCATGATGCTCCGCGTGGCAAAAGCAGTCGAAGCCAGCGCATAAAAACATCCAAAAACTCTTCATTGAGATTTAAAGTTTAAAATTTAGAGTTTCCCGCCATGATCCTCGGTTACTGCACCAACATCCACCCCGCCGAATCCTGGCTGGAAACCTTGCATGCTCTCGAAAAGCACGTGCTGGTGGTGCGCGACAAACTGCTAACATCGGGTCACCAACCCGCCAACCAACCTTACCCCATCGGCCTGCGGCTCTCTGCCCGCGCGGCGGCTGAGTTGCTGGAGGGCGATCAATTGGAGCGGTTTAAAGATTGGCTCGCTGCAAATCACTGCATGGTGTTCACCATCAACGGCTTTCCCTACGGCGCGTTTCACGGAACTGCCGTGAAGGAAAAGGTCTTCCAACCCGATTGGACCACCCAGGAGCGAGTGATTTACACCCAGAATCTCTTCCAAATCATCGCCCAAATCGCCCCGAAAAGCTCCGGTGGATCGATCTCCACCCTCCCCGGCTCCCACAAAACCTTCCATGCCGACGAATCCCTCATCCTCAAAAACCTCATCGAAATGGCCTATTTCATCGAGGATCTCTCCCAGAAGCACCAAATCGACCTCCACCTCGGCCTCGAACCCGAACCGCTCGGTCATTTTGAAAACACCGCGGAAACCCTGGCATTTTTCGAGCGACTCCACCGCAATGCCGCCAGCCCCACCCTCATCCAACAACGCATCGGCCTGAACTACGATTGCTGCCACTTCGCCATCGAGTTCGATGACGCCAAGGAATCGCTCAACGCCATCGCGATCGACGCGAACATCCGCCTGTCGAAAATCCATCTCTCCAACGCCCTGCGCCTGAACCCCGCCGACGCTTCGGCGCTTGAAGCGATCCGTAAGTTCAACGAGCCGACCTACTTCCACCAAGTCATCGCGCGTCGACCCGATGGTTCCCTCGAACGTTTCAAAGATCTCCCGGTGTTCTTCGAAGCCGTCGATTCCGGAAACCTACAACCCAAGGATTTCTGCGAGGCACGCGTCCATTTCCACATCCCGCTCGATGCCAAACCCACCGACCCGCTCGGTTCCACCCACACCCACGTCGAGGAAACCCTGCATTGGTGCGTCAAACATCCCAACGACTGCCAGCATTTCGAAATCGAAACCTACACCTGGGGAGTCCTTCCCAATACCCTCCAGCGCCCAGTAGAAGAACAGATCGCCGCAGAGTATCATTGGGTGTTAGAAAATCTAAAGTAGCGGCGATCTTCGGTCGCCGATCTCCCATTTCTTTAGAGAATTTGAGATTTTAATCATTAAAGAATGAGAGATCATAGATTCTTCATCCTGAAGGGATGATGGACATTAGCCTAGGGTCGAGAAGCGAAGCGACGACCACCCTAGGTGATATCCCCCACACCCATATTGCACCCTGAAGGGGTGCCAGAAGCGAAACATCTCGAACATCGATCCTCTGCGGCCCTCTATCGGGGTCGCGTTTCATTTTTCATCATCCCAGGGGTAGTCGTCCCTGACGCTCCTCGACCCCGGGCTAATTTCTTTGATCCCTCTTGGGATCAGAATGACTAGAAACGCATACAATAAATAGTCATTTTACCCGACCAAAATTACGATTTCACAAACTCGGCTTTCTCTAACGGATCGAGCGTCTTCTGTTCAGTCGAATATTTCTCCATAAGCATAGCAGCTACACCGTAAAGAATGACCACCATAACCGTTCCGTAGAAAATGAACACCGTGCTCTTTTTGTCCGCCGTGAAGCCGTAGCTGTGCAGACCGGTATCGAGAAAGTTCACATGCCACCATGAAAACGCCACGACACAAGCGGTGAACAAGGAAGAAAAATGCAGTCCCCAATCCTTGATGATCCCACCAAGACGAGCATGAAGAATCGCAAGCGTCCAGAGCACGATCATAAGCGCTCCGTTTTCTTTCGGATCCCAGCCCCAGAATCGGCCCCAGGAATAGTTCGCCCAGATTCCACCCAGCACCGTTCCGACTAAGGAAAGGAAAACGGTTAGACAGATGCAACCATAAACCGCTTTGGTGAGTGAGCGACGCAACTCTTTGTCTTCCCCATCGAGATTCAGCCCTCGCATCAGGACATAACCACATGAAAGCATGGCAGCCAAAAGTCCACTGGAGTATCCAAGGGTGATGCAGATCACGTGCGTGGAGAGCCAGAAATTCGAAGCCAACACAGCAACCAAAGGATCGAAGTGATCTCCCGCATCGCCCACTTCGTAACGTCTTGCAAGCAGAATGAGAATAGTACCAAGGACAGGCGCAAGTCCCAGTGAAAAGCGATTGCGGCTTATCAACTCGATCAGTAACGAAATGATCACACCGGTGGTTCCGATGAAAATCACCGTATCGTAGAGATTTCCCACAGGGGGGCGCTGCATGATAATACAACGCATGACAATCGCCACCACACACATTAGCACAGCAATAACGGTCGTAGTAAGAGTGACCCAATAAAAACCTTTCGCCAAAGGCGACTGACTGAGCACCCACATAGCAAGTGCGCTAATCGTGCCGATGAGAAAAAGAACAAGGGCGTTCAAGAATAGATCCCTCTTGAAATACATCACCTCCATGGAAATAAATTTCATCTCATTACGGGCTTCAGCACGACTTTCGATACGTTCCTTCAATTTTCCCATCGCTTCCCGAAAGGGCTTCTCCCCATGTGGCAGTTCCAGCACTGCCAATTCTATCGCATTGATATCATCAATCCCCACTTGCGGATCTTTCATCTTTAGCGTCATGACTTCCATGATCACATTACCCGCCGTTTTCCAGTTACCTTCAGAAGGATCCGCAGGCGGAAGCATAAACAATCCATATTTAGAAAAATTTGCTCCATCCTCAATTTGCTGAAGCAATGAAAGTAGACGCGGCGGAACTTTGCCTTCCTCTGATTTCATTTTCTCCAACAAAGGCATTAATTCAGGGGCCGTAGCTATCATCTGACTGAAACGACGACGCTCATCCGGACCACCATTATTACCAGAGCCTTCCAGCGTCACACCGATCCGAGCAAATCCAAAATACCCTAAAAGCGCTTCATAATTTCTTATGTTGTAGGCCAGATCGATCGTTTGCTGTTGAACAGGATCACGTTCTTTCTTCTCAATCGGTTCATACGACTGCGCAAGCTCGATCAATTTTTGTCGACCCTCAACAATTTCTTCGTAGCTGTATCGGTCACGACGACCTTTCTGTTCCACATCAATCGCCTCCAACACTTTCGAGTTATCAATCCGGAAAGTAGGTAATTTGATCGCTATGTGCGGACGAAACACCGTATCCATCAGCCACTCTGTAGGTTTGATTTTATACACCACACCGGCCTTATCCTGCACCTTCATCGAGCGTGCACCATGAAGACCAAGCATTTCGAAACCTGCAAATGTGGAAAACGGCTTCACACGTCCCCCATCTTGCACCGGCAACCCAGCCATAAGATCAACCGTTTCCTTATCCCAAGGCTTGTAGTCTTCTACTTTTTGAGCATCCCCCTTTGGCATGTTATCGATGAATATATTCACCAACGCCGCCACCAACCCAATGGAGGCAAGGACCGCGAAAACCCAACTACCTGTTTTAGATTTTGTTTTCATGATTCTTTCTTTTTCTTGAAACGGTATCCACATGGATAATAAGTTTTGTTAGAAATGTAACAAGCATTCCAAACGTAACGATATAAATACTGTATTCTGGCCATTTATCAGCGGGGTTTTTCACCACTTCGAATACCGAGAACATCTTCTCACCCGGCTTCGCATCAGGTGGGCCATAACTTGCTTGGAAAAACGTGAACCCCTCGTAACGCATAGGCTCGTTCATCTCAATTCTCACTTTTGCCTCCTGGCCGTTTTCGATGCGACGTATATCACTGATAAACTTCGCAGGACGTGAAGTTCCGGGGTGAAAATCCGCTGTGAATTTATCAAGCTTTACCTCAAAGGGCATGAGCCAAAGCCGCTTTTGCATATCGACTGTAAACAAGCGCTCTCCATCGCGTACTGTGAACGGATAAAAACTCCCTCCCCACAAAATAAATGGTGCTGATTGCTGACCATCATCAAAAACGATTTGTGCATACACACCCGCCATGTTTCGTTCTGCACTTACCTCGGACGGCCGTTCATACAAATAATAGCCATCAGCTATAAGTTCGCCATTTTGAGGTGCACGCTCCAGGGCATTCACAGCCTGTGCATTTTTTAAATATCCAGATACCCTAAGAGAAAACGGCACATCTTTAAAATCAAAAGTCCGATATATATCGTTCTTTAGACCCGTTAGATGTTCACCGCGCACCACATGATATTTGTCACGCTTTTCATCTTTGACCTCAGCAACTTCGATCACGTATTCAAAATAATCCTGAGCCACATTACTAACCTCATCAGGATAAATCGCCATGTTACCGCGCTCCTCGAAGTGATGCGACACTCCGCCACCGAGCAGCATGAAAATGATTCCGAAATGGGAAATGAGATTCCCGATCTGTTTCGGCCCTTTACGGATACGAACTACACCACCCAAGATCATATTCACCAGTAAGACTGCGCAAACATAATAGCCACCTGGCAAGATCACTGGGATCTTCTTTCCATTGATTTCAGGAATGAGATATAAAGACTTCCAACTGAAATATTTGTTCAAGGTCAGATGCAGTCCCTGATCGATTTGCTCAAGCGTTGCCAACCACGTGAGCACTAAGAGCAGCAGTAGCAGCACAGTCGCGAGCTTGAATCCGGAGAGGAAATCATAAATCACGCGGAACACAGATTTCTCGCGGGGCATTTCCTGAGTGTATGATTGATTATCCATTTCTAATTTGCTAGATTTCCTGATCATTTACCAGCCATACGCAGGGTGCCGATGTAGGCACGCAGCGCTTGTTTTTCAGCTTCCACTTCGATTTTAGGACCGACCATTTTGACCGTTAAAATTTGTCCGCCTACCTCAGCGATCACTCCCGCTAATCCATAACCCGGCTTCGCATCTGCGCCCATCCCGGCACCATATTCGCCAACCGCTTCAACCCAAACTCCCTCAACACCTGAGACTGGAATTTTCTCCATCCCCGCGAAACTCTCCGCAGTCATCGCATCGCGACCAAACTGCTTCAGCCAGCGGTTCGCATTGTCCATCACCCCACCCGATGAAATGGAAACATAAACCTCTCCCGTTCCAGATTCACCGAAGCGGTAGTTCAATAAACGAAACTGACTTGATGGCAGAACCAACCAATTTTGAGGTGGTGTACCTACGACCGGACTAGGCTTGATATCACGGAACCTCTCATCGCTCGTCGCAAACATTTTGGGATCAATGTCTTTGGTCGTTTTATCCCTTGTTTCCTCAACCAGCATCCGCTCCCCGCTCTTCTCGCAGCCCATTAGCCAGAGACAAGTCAGTGTGATAATTATTTGAGAGGCTTTCATTTTCGGGGAGATAGACGCGGATCGCAGCACCCGCAAGTTCAATTCGACGATACTACGTCGCCAAACCCCGATTTTTATCCACTTTCATAGTTCTTTGACTTTCATATCCACAAAGGGTTTCCTGCCGATGTGGAAACCATCCGATATTTCAACCGCCATACCCAACAGCAAGAGACCGAGCAGGTATATGGCGAATCGTTCCTGCGCTGGACCTATGGAAATCCTCTAGGGAAACTCGCGCTCCACGCCTTGGTGAAGCGCCATGGGTTTTCCAAATGGTATGGTAAACGCATGTCCAAACCGGAATCAGCCAGTCGCGTGCAGCCATTTATTGAGAAATACGGCATGAATCCGGCCGATTTCCTCGATTCTCCAATCACCTACAGAAGCTTTAACGAGTTTTTCTTCCGTAAACTCAAACCCGAAGCCCGCCCCATCGACCCAGCTCCCATCGTATTTCCTGCCGATGGCCGTCACCTCGGCTTTCCGGACATCTCGAAAATCGATGCTTTCTTCGTGAAAGGCCAAACCTTCAACCTCCCCGCCCTTCTCGGCGATCCCGCCCTCGCCGCCAAATACGCCAAAGGCTCGCTGGTGCTCTCGCGGCTGTGTCCGGTCGATTACCACCGCTTCCACTTCCCCGCCGCTGGAATTCCCTCCGAAACCCGCACCATTCCAGGGCCTTTGTTTTCCGTTTCACCTATCGCACTCGCGAATAAACTCTCCTACCTCTGGACCAACAAGCGCACCCTCACCCAACTCCAAACCGAAGATTTTGGAACCATCCTGCTCCTCGAAATCGGCGCCACCTGCGTCGGTTCCATCCATCAAACCTACGCACCCAACCAACCCGTCGATAAAGGCGCAGAAAAGGGCTACTTTGCGTTCGGAGGCTCATCCACCATCACGATCTTCGAACCCGGAAAAGTTTCCTTAGCCAAAGACCTGCTAGAAAACTCCAGCAAGCAAATCGAACTCTACGCACGCATTGGAAGTGCGATGGGAGAGTAATAATCTTTTACCACGAATTTCACAAATTTCACGAATGGGTAAAGGATGTGCTGATAGAAATACCAAAAGGCAATCCATCAGCACAAATTCGTGAATATTCGGGTAATTCGTGGTTAAATACATCTTCTCAAAAACTCAGGAAATTCCCGAGTTAAAACGGAATTTCGTCATCGAAATCATCCGTCTTGCGTAGATCTTCTGGAGATGGCTCCGCAGGCGACTCTTGTGAGTATTCGTTATTACGACCTCCGCCACTTCCACCCGTTCCGCCGGACAATTTCCAGCAAGATAAGTTCACGTAGTATTTGCCGTTATATTCGTTTCCACGCACATCGAAGTTCACCACGACATCACTGCCCTCTTTGTAGTTATCCAAAATCGAGCACTTGTCTTTCACAATCTCGAATTTCAAATCCTGTGGATACTTGCTATCCGCCGTGGTCACCACAAATTCCCGTTTGGAAAATCCACTTGGGAAAGACTGCGTATCATAGATCACTTTAATTTTACCTGTCGCTTCGTACATGCATCGATCTTTCGCAAACCCTCCGACTTGTCAAACCACACATCGACGATTTTTCGAAAAAATGTAAATATTACGATGAGGCAAGATCACGTATGCGTTAAAATGTCTCAGTTCAAATCCATTAAGTTTCCAGATCCCT
>JANOKJ010000177.1:0-24851 GCA_031419275.1 Akkermansiaceae bacterium
CTGGATCAATCTTCAATTTCCCGAGAACAATGCCGAGCAGATCAAGTTGATGCAGGCGCTATTCAAGTCGCCAGCATGGGCTGGGCTGCCCTTCCAAGTGCAATATGCTGCCCGCGAGTGGTTCGGCAAGGATGCAATGACCCCAGGGCAGATCGCCATGCTTGATGCCATGAATCCTGCACTGCTTTTCAAAAATCTCAACGAGCTCCCCAAAGAAGCCGATGCCGCTACCGCTACTGCAGCTCTCACCGCGGCGGTCGATGGCCTGAGGAAATCTCCGATCTTCTCTGAAATCCAAGGATCGGAAAAACTCGCTGCCATTTCCGAAGAGGCCTTCGCCGATCAGAAACTTCAGGCTCTCATCATCGATCTCATCGATAAACGTCTCATCATCGAGCCAACAGCAAACTTCGGGCAACGCGTTTTTACTGCCCTAACAAAAATCAACAAACCCACCGAATATCTCCGCACCTCAGGTTATCTCTGGCGTAACGTTGCCGTTAATCATCGCACCCACCCAGCCATGCTCACTCTATCCGAGTCCTTGCTGGAAACCGAGCCGTCCGTATCCTACGCCTTCGCCAACGACGGCTTGGGTGTGATCGAACGTCACGCCGGCGGCCACACATGGTTCAAAGCAGAAACCGATCTCCCGCGGCTCAAATCCATTCGCAGCAAAGCCGCTAGCAAGCTCGGCCTCATCTCTATTCCTGTTCCACCTACCCATCCCGCTTACCCCATCTACCAAGCCCAGGCCGAGTGGATGTCTGGAAACGAAGATAGTTCGTGGAAACTCATCAATGCCAACTGGGAGGTCTTCACCACCACCCATCGCGAACTCACGATCTCTTTCCTGATGTGGACACTCGAACGCACGATCTTCGGTCGTGATGATGCCCGCCAGGAATTCCTCGTCAAATCCCTCATGGCTTGGGCGGGTGAGGCGAGCTCTCCTCTAACAGCCACTGAAAAAGCAACCATCGAACTCTCCTACGGCGATATTGCTCTCCAACGCGGCCAAGTTCGCCAAGCCCATGAAATCTACACCCGCACTCGCGAAAACCCTGCCTATGCCGAGCTTCCCATCCGCCACCAGGCATCTCTCCGTCGCATCCGCGCGGAACGCATTTCGAAAAACTACGACGCCGCCCTCCAAAGCCTCACCGATTTGGAAATGGAACGCGTTCCAGAACTCTGGACCGAAGTCCGCTTCGCTCGCGCGGAGGTTTATTTCGATCGCGAGGATTTCGACGACGCCAAAGACGATATCGATTCCATCCTCGCTCGCGAACCCAATCATTCCGATTCGCGTATTCTCTTAGGAAAAATCCAGCTCAAGCGTCAAAAACTCATGGAGGCCACCGAAGTCGAACTCGGTTCCTCTTCCACTCAAAAAAATATCGTCCCCGGCGAGCGCTTGAAAGTCACACTCAGTGATCCCACTCTCGCGGTTTCCGGAGCGGGCACTGAAATCGAGGTCGTCGTCTGGGCTGTCTCCGGTGATAAAGAAACATTTTTCCTCCGTCAGTTTGGCGATGAAAAAACCAAATTCCGTGGTGAAGTTCCTACCGCTCTCGGCGCTCCTGCTGCCAGCGATGGAATTCTCCAAGTCATCGGCGATGACGAAGTATACTACGCCTACTCCGAGGGCTTCCGCGCCAAAATGAACAATCTCGATGAAAAACGCGGCGGTCCCATCACCATCGCTTCAGACGCCATGCTCATGGCTTCCGCTCGGAAACTCCTGACAGAAGCCGAACAGCGCAGTGCGGATATGGAGCTGATCATGGAAACGATCGGCGCAGGCGAGAACTCCGAGGCGGCAGCCAAAGCGAAAATCGCCACCGGCGAAGTTGAAATCGATCACGAAAAACACATCTCCACCATCGTTAAACCGGGCAACCCCATCCACGTTCGTGTCAGCGATCCCGATCGCAGCCGCACTCCAAACGTCGATGAAGTGAACGTCAGCGTCAGCAGTTCCAGCGGCGATTCAGTCTCTCGCGTCACTCTCAAGGAAACTTCCACGCACAGCGGAGTTTTCGAAGGGCGCATCCCCACCACCGGAGCTCAAGCCAGCGCTTTCGCACAAAACTCCGAGCCCGGTCGCGCGCCCAACATGGTGATCAGCCCGAATGCCGAATACCCAGCATGGCGCCCAGTCCCCACTAAAGGCACCACTCCAGAATTCGCTGTCGATCTCAACGATAACCTCCCACTCGGCGAACTCACCATCACCGCCCGCGAACCCGGAGCAAAACTCGGGAAATTCATCGTCCAAACCGCAATGAATCCCACCGATTGGACCAGCGTCGGAACCCTCCCTGCTAGTAAAACTCTCTTAGCAGACCCATGGAAGCCTTCCGTCACCGTCGTCAGCGAGGACGCCATCAAAACCGACAACGGCGCACGCGCAGCTTATGAATTCGATTCCCTCCGTAGCCACCTCGTCAGCGGTTGGATCGCCTACAAGCCGGAAATGGCCATCGCTCAAAATGTCACCGGCGTAACCACCGCACTTCCCGCCTCGGTCGTTACCGATGTCCAGTGGAAACGTAGCAACAACCAATCAAATCCCGCCGTCGTCGTCCGTTTCCAAGCCTACTTCCACGAAAAGGAAAACGTCACCCGCCGCTTCGCCCTCGACCTCGGAAAAATCCCTGATCTCAAAATCCCCGTCCATCCAAACAACCTGGGCCAATCCGCCCAGTTCCTCATCGCCGTCAACGGCAAGGTCATCACCAAAAAAGACCAACCCCAACTCCAGGGCGAAATCAATCTCAGCGCCGGCATACATAAAATCGAAATCTGGGCGACCGGTTGGCTTAGTAGCATCGGCTTCGGTCGCGAAGTGAAACTCCGCGCCAATCTCACTGGCGCAGATACATTGACGGATTGCCCAGACTCCCTCTTCGACCCCACCACGTTCCCGCCAGCCCTAGTCGACCATCGCAACGGCCCAGCCACCGTCACTGCCAACGCCGATTCCACCGAGTTCAAAGTTAAATTTGACAAAAACTCCCGTGCCCGCCTCATCCGACTTATCATGGTCGGATACGAAGGCACCGCTCCAGCCCTTAACCGACTTGCCCTCACCAAAGCAGATGGTTCCAAAATTCTTCCCGTCGCAAGCGACTTCGCCGAACTGAATAAAAACGACACCTTAGAAATTCTAACAGGTGATAAAATTTCTGTCCGCTACATCGATGACCGCTTCGTCACCAAAACCCGCGAGCGTCACGAACGCTTCCTCGATGTCTCTTTCACCGATGCTCGCGCCGAGTTCGCCGACATGGAGCCGCGCTTCAACGGTCGAAGCAATAAAGACGAGCCTTATTACGAGAAGCTGTTGCGCTTCGCGCATGATAAGCCTCTCTCCTTGGCCGTTCACGATGCCGATATGGATTCCACCGTGAAGCCGGATAAAGTGAAAGTCTCCGTTGAAACATCAAACGGAACCAAAGATTACGAAGCAGTCGAAACAGGGGACTCCACAGGGGTTTTCAGACTCGTCCTTAAACCTGTGACCACCGCATCCAAGAAAGCCGATGAAATTCAGGTCTCGGAAGGCGGCATGATCACTGCCCGTTACATGGATAAGGAAAATAACCGTCCCGGTGTTCCAACCGAACGCATCGCAACCATCCGTCATGCATCATTTGTCGAACCTGAAATTCGACTCTCTCATGCCACGGTTACGCCAGTCCAAGGACCAGGAAAGATTTCTGCGCTATATCATGGGTTCAAGCGTCTTCGCGATAATGAAAAGCCAAGCATCGCTATCGAAAATATCAGCGCTGCATGGGACATCAAACAGGACATGTATTCTACCAAACAAGCTCCAGAAGGTGGTTTCAATGCGGTGCTTGGGCAAAAAATATATGTCGAAGTTGTTGCTCCTCAAATGGCTCTGGGCGTCACATCTAAAATCGAAATCTTTGCGCAAACCGATGAAGGCCGTCGCGCCGCTGGTGCTGCTACCAATGAATTCAATAAGGATGCTCCAGGCTCATTGCTGTTAGAGGCTGGTCTCGATTTAACGAGGTCTCTCTCCTCGTACGGACAGGGCCACACTAATCTACCTATTTATCAAGGAGTTAGCACCCCATACTTGGGCGACAATCCTAATTATGATCGCTTCTCAACAAATGTTGCGCTCATCCTGGGTACATTGCCGAATCATGGCGCTCTTAGTGAAGCTGAACGCTATGAATTGACCAAAGCTTCTCGTGATTCCTTGGATAGTGGTGAGATCGATTACTCCGTTGACGGTCTTATCGTTCGCCCAGGTGAAAATGTTCACATCGGATTCCGTTACACCGCAGCTGATGGCACTCAGAAATGGGCAACTGCCAGCGCCAAGGTTAGCACTCATCCGGTATTTGATCTCCTAACAGAAGATAACATGTCGGCAATGACCGCCGCATATGTCGGCGAGGAACTTAACCTCCGCGTCGTTGATCTTGGCGCTGACCTAACCGAAGCTTCAGATACCGTCAGCGTTCTCGTTCAGGCAAAATCAGGAGCGAAACATACTCTTGTGCTCAATGAAAGCGGACCACACACTGGCATCTTTAAGGGCTCTTATCCCTTGGTTTATGCTGGCGCCACAACGCCAAAACCCGAGGATGGCACCCAATCCGGCTCTTACGATGTCCGTATCAGTGGCTACCCTGTGACTTATGGCGATACCATCGCCGCGCGCTATACCGCGGCCAACGGTTTGAAATCCGAAACCCGCATGGTCTCCATCAGCAAGGGTGCGGACGGCACGATCGAACCCTTCTCCAAAAAATACGGCGACCCGGAGATCGCCATGCGCACCCAGTTCTCGTTGGCAGAGGCTTATTTGGAAGTCGCCAAGCGCCGCCGTAAAATCGGTGAACACGAACTTGCTGATCTCGATTACCAGACCGCCAAACAACTTCTTTCCAGCGCCATGGATCAATTCAACGACGCATCGACACGCGCGCATGCCGAATATCTGTTAGGTAGTCTTACCATGGAAGAGGCAGAGGCTGCACAGGATGCCGAGGTAAAAGAAACCCGCTATCGCGCCGCACTCACTCGTTTCATCAATGTTACCGGCACATATTCGGAAACCCTCCATGCTTCCAAAGCTCAATACCAAATCGCAACGATTTACGAGCGACTGAAAGAACCCGATATCGCCGCGCAAGAATACGTCAAACTTGCTTATAAATATCCGGACTCGGAATATCTCGCGGTTTCCATGGCGCGTCTCGGCACCCACTTCCTCAAAAAGGCCTCCGAATACGAAGCACAGGCCAAGCCCCTGTTGGAAAAAGGTCCTGATGACAAGGATGCGGCATTCGAAGGCGCAGCGTTGCAAAAAATGGCGGTCACTGAATATCTCAAAACCGCCCAGATTTTCGGACGTCTCCAAGAACGCTTCCCGACCGATCCTCTCGCGGGGCAAGCAGGCCTCAGCGCGGGTCAGTCTTTCATGCGTGCCGGGAAAAATCAGGAAGCGGTGGATGCTCTGAAACGCGTTACCGACGAAGCATCGTATGACGGGCCAACCATTCGTGCTCAAGCGATGTATTGGTCAGGTATGTGTTACCAAAAACTCAAACAGCCCATGGCGGCATACTCGCACTTCAAACGCCTGACTTATGATTTCCCCGAAAGCGAATGGGCCGCTTACGCCCGTGGTCAGCTTTCTCAAGACAGTATGCTAGACCTCGAGGACAAACTTGAAATGGAAAGATTGGAAAGCGAGAAATGATGACCTTTAAAACACCTAAAACTGCATCTTCGATGTTACGCATCTTTTCCATCACTCTTACTATCTCACTTGGCTGTGCTACGGCGGCTCCGCTGGACGATCGTATCAAAGCTTTCAAATCTGCCGCAACCCAATCAGAGGGCGCCGTATCGGAAATCTTGGAACTTGGCCTAACAGAAAACCGCTCGGCAGTGGCCTTTGCTTCTGTCAAACCCTGGCTTGCGTCAAACAACGCAGAATCTTCGAAATTGATTTTTCTTGCGGCTCAAAACTCAGAATTCGCAGGTGAGTGGAAGCAAGCTGTCAGCTTTTACCGCAAACTCCTTAAAATGGAGAATGTTGACGAGGCAACCATCGCAGCCGCTACTCCAAGCTGTTACCGTCTGTTAATCAACCATCTCGGTGATGTCGACTCCGCTTACATCATGATGCGAGAGGAAGGATTGAGACTCCGTGGCTACGGTGATAACCGCCAGTTCGATGCATGGTTTCTAGCCAAAGCCAGCGAGCGTAAGGATTTCAGTTCCATGGCGAAGTTGCTCGCTACGATTTACCAAAGCGATGAGGCGCGCGAAACCTATGAGCCGGTTCTGAAATCCCTTATCGCGAATGTGGAAACCTACAGCTACAATCAACCGCAACTGTTAGCAGAGCTCAAAGCACTCGCCGCGACGAAGCACATCAGCCCTATAGATAAGGCGAGATTGGAGTGGGTCGTCGAAATTGTTCCAGTGGCTTTTAAAATCCCAGAACTCAACCAAGCGAAAAAACCTGTTCCAGATGATCTCTTTAACGGACCATTGCAGGCCGCTAAACAGCTTATCGCCGTCTCGCCGAATGAAGGAACCATCACCGTTGCGCGCGGATGGATGCATTTCAATGCGGGTGACTCAGGTCATTTTGCCTCCCTTGTAAAACCGCGCCGTGCTGAAAAAGCAGAACCTGTCATCGCAGCGTTGAAAGCCCTCCCCGTCGAACAAGCCCAAGCTATCATCAAACTTCAGATTCCGTTCGCAAAAAACCGAACCATCGTTCCTTACCTTGTTTCCGATGAGGAGTTCAAAGCTCTTACCACAGCGCGTCCCGAACTCGCTCCAGCTCCTAAAGCGCCAGAGAAACCTAATAATCCCAAACAAGATCCAGCTCCCGCCAGCGATCCAGCTCAAGCCATTTCGCGTGAACTCCTCGCTCTTCCGCAAAATGCGGATCCGGCAACTGTCGAAGCGGCCTTCAAGGCCGTTTACGACCGTGCTGCAAAAGCACCCGCCTCTCACTCGATTCATCGTTTGGACCCCGTTGCCAAACTTCCCACCTGGTCAGACTCGCTATCCCAATCCGTCCATTCCCTCTTCAACAAACAGGCACCGCTCGGTGCCTATCCAAAAAAACAGGGTTACGAGCAACTCGCCTTGCGCGTGATCGACAACGCCACTTCCGCTAAGCGCACAGCGCAACTCCAAACCATCGCCGCCGGTCTCTGGTCCGCCGCTTCCGCAACGGAAGATCCGCGCTCCTATGTCGCTGCAGCCGCCTATGAAAAACTCGCTGCAAAATCTCTAACCGATGGCAATGCCTCGCTCGCCATGACCTTGGCTCGCTGCGCAACACAGTCCATCGCCGCACGCGCTCCTGCCGATACCAAACTCGCAGAAATCCTGACAAGTCTTCGCAAGACCGCTGGCCTCGCTGCCGCAGAGATCGGCGCGGTTGAGATCGCAGTTGATGAATCGAATCCTGCCTATCCCATCTACAAATCAAACGCCGAATTCGCAGCCGGAAACCTCGACACCGCATGGCAGCTCTATCTCGCCAACGCAGACCAGCTGGCTGGCGTGCTCCGCTCACTTCCTGTCAGCTACGCATTTTGGTTGTTAGAAAAAAGCATCGAAACCGAGCGTAGTGCCGAGGCTGAAAATCTCATCAAGGAACTCACCATCTGGTCGCGCCAGGCCGAAGGCACTTTTTCTCCCGAAGAGGATGCCGAACTCAAAATCGCCTACGCCGACCTTGCTTTCCGCAAAGGCGCCCTACCCACCGCCCGCGCATGGTATCGCAAGGTCGCTGAAGCCGCCGAGTATGAGGGTAAGGAAGTTCATCTAACAGCCGCACTCGGATCGGTCACAGTCGATCGCGTGTCGAAAAATTTCGGAGCCGCCATGACGGAGCTCGATATTTTGATGAAGCTTCAGAATGAGGATTTCCGTAAAAGAGTCCGTTATGCCCGTGCAGAGGTTTTAATGGATCAGGAAAGCTATAAGGAGGCGCTTGATGAAATCGAACAAGTCCTTCGCCAGGAACCGAAACATCCGGATGCCCTCATTCTTCGCGGTAAAATCCACTACGAAATGCGGAAACTCGTCGAGGCCAGTGAAATCGAACTCGGGCCATCCCAAGACAAAACCGTTATTGTTCCCGGTGAATCGGTTAAAATCAATTTACGCGATCCCACGCTCAGCGTCTCGGGCGCCGGATCAGAAATCGAAGTGGAAATTTGGGCCAAGTCCGGTGACCGTGAGCGAGTCCTTCTCTATCAGCTTGGCGATAGCAAAGAAAAATATCGGGCCGAAGTCGCTACTGCGATCGGAGCCCCTGTAGCTGGCGATAAAATCCTTCAAATTCTCGGTGAAGACGAAATCCGCTTCGGCTACTCCCAGCGCTTCCGCGCAAAAATGAAAGATCTTCCTGCCGATCCCGATATCCTCATTGGGGTGGCTTCAGATGCGTTTCTCTCATTCTCTGCCGGTGCCTTTCCTCCCAGAGAAGGTGAACGCCGTCTCAATATCGAAGAACTCGGCATCTCCTCATCTCAAGCCGCTCTCGGCACCCGCACGGTCCGCCCAGGCAATCCTGTTTACATCCGTGTCACCGATCCGGATCGCAGCCTCACTTCTGGAATCGATGAAGTCCTAGTCAGTCTACAAACCTCAAGCGGTGATGAAATTCGCCAGCTTGCATTAAAGGAGACATCTCAGTTCAGCGGTGAATTCCAGGGAATCGTTCCAACCTCCGGCGCGCAGGCCATCGCCTTTGCCTCAGAAAGCGCTCCTGGCCGCGATCCTAACATGGCGATCAGTTCACGCGAATATCCGGGTTGGCAGGGTAACGTCGGCGATGCGAATAAATCCCGCACCTTCGGCATCGATCTCAACGACAACGCAGCCGTCAAAGATATGACCGTCGAGATGGGCGATGCTTCTAACAAACTCAAACGCTTCGTGCTCCAAACTTCCCTCGATGGCAAAAACTGGACCACACGCGCTCGCTACCCGGAAACAACGCCTGTCTGGGATGGTAGACCATATATTACCTCATTCCCAACCTTCGGAACAAAAGCCGTAGGTGTCTCCAAGCCCACCGGCCGTGAACTCCCAGAGGACTGGATCGAGATCATGGACTATGGAACTAACAAGGATAATTTGACGTATCTCTCCGCTAACGTCATCAGTTTATCTGCGGGCGAACTACCTGTCGCACAAGCTAGCCATCCGGGTTATTCCTGCCTCATTCGCTATCGCACGATGTTCTATCAGTCGGCTGCCGCGATCCGCCGCTTCCAGCTCGACGGAATCCCCAATGATGGAAACACGATCTTCCTGCTCGACGGCACACCTGCCTCTGAAGAGGCCGAAAACCCGCTCCTCATCGAGCGCGAACTCGCGCCGGGTCTGCATACAATCGAATTCTGGCGCCACGAAAGTCGTGGTGATTTCCTCAAACGCAAACCTGTTCTCCTCTGCGATGATAATGGCAAACCTGAGCTCGTTCCCTGCCAAAGCTCAATGTTCGATCCCTCCACATTCCCAGAAAATGTTAGAGCGACCATTCCCCAACCCGCAGTTGTCAAAACCAATTCTGATGGCAAGATGGAAGTCGCCTTTGGTGATCAAACCCGTGCGCGTATCGTTCGCCTCGTCATCAACGGCTTTGATGGCGTCGCGCCTACGATTAAGAAGGTCACGCTGAACAATCGTGAGGGCAAAGCACTGATTCCTGTCGCTAAGGATTTCATGGAGCTGCGCGATAACGACCAACTCGAAGTTCTCCCTGGTGATAGCATCAGCGTTCGCTATCAGGATCCTCGCAGCGCAACACCGAAACGCGAACGCCACGAACAACGCCTCAATGTCGCTTTCAACGACGCTAAAATCACCGCCTCTTTCCTTAATTACACAGAAACCGAGAAAGGTCGTGAACTCCTGCTAGAAGCCATCCGTCGCTTCCGCTTCGATGACGCGGTAGCCATCGTCATCGATGATCCGGATATGGATATTGGAGCCGAAAAAGATATGATCGAAATCGCCGTCACCTCCTCATCCGGTGGAAAAGCGACCATTCAGGCGATCGAGACAGAGGAACACAGCGGACGTTTCCTGGGCCGTATTTTCCCTGTCACTGGCCAACCTGCCCGCGCATCTGAAATCCAACTCACCGAAGGCGGAACTCTAACAGCAGTATACCGGGATTCTGAAAACCTCAGCCCAGGAATTCCGACGGATCGTGAAATTACGATCCAACACGCAATCTACTCAGTGCCCGTGCTTTCCGCTTACCACACAACGACCAAGCCCATCGCTGTCGTCGCAAATCCGGAACCTGCGAAAAAATCCGTCACTCCGACTCGCACTGCCGGGCCGGAACTGGTCACAGAACGCAGAAGCTTGCATTTCGAACACAGCGAGCCTTCAAAATCTCTTGTGGCAATCCTCGGATCAAGCGTGCGCTTTGATGTGGTTTTCCCTCACCTCGCCCTGGCAGAAAGCAGCACGGTCAACGCTTACGTCCAAACCGAGGCCGGCCGTAAAGCCAAGCAATCCGAACTCAAACCACCCTTCGATGTTGCAGCGCCGGGAACTCTGAAGCTTACTGGCGCACTCAACAAAGCCGCCAGCGTCGTTACCCCAAGCGGTTATAAAATTGACCAAGGACCCACCCCTCCGAGCAACGAGCCACCGCTCGAAGAAGGTCGCTTCTCTTTCTCTATTCCTCTCATCCTCGGTGAAACTCCCGACCGCAGCTTCGCCACTAAATCGGCCGAATCCCTCGCGGAATCATCGATTCCTGAAGGACTCGCAGTCAAAGCAGGCGATATCGTCCATGTCGGCTTCCCCTACAAAGACCCTTCGGACCAAATCAAATGGATCACCGCGAGTTTTGTGGTCGAGAGTCATCCGTTTCTCGATGTGATGAATGCCAACTTCACCGAGTCTCTAACAAAAGCATTCGTTGGAGAAAAAATATTTCTGCGTCTCATCGACCGTGGCCTTGACCGCGGACCGGCACGAGACATCACTTCAGTTACACTCAAGGCTGGATCCACATCCGTAAGCTACGAGCTCCAAGAAACCGAAGGACACAGCGGGATTTTCAAATCAACTTTCGCTGTCAGCTACGCGCCGGATAAGCTTCCTGCGAAACTTCCACCCGTCGCGCTCAACGGTTTCCCTGTCCGCTATGGCGATAACATCGAAATCGCATACAGCTCCAAGAACGAGACCCAATCACATGCTGTCCTGATCAACAAGGGTGCTGATGGATTGATCGAACCATTCAGCAAACGCTTCAGCGGCGATGAAATGGCTGTCCGCACCAGCTTCACTCTTGCGGAATGCTATTTCGAACTCGCTAAAAAACACCGCGAACTCGAACAGGAAAGTCTCGCCCGCCGCGAAATCGCCCAAGCCAGAAAACTTCTCGCCGAAGCTGTTGCGACTCATCGTGATGATGATCTCCGCGCTCATGCTGAATATTTGTTAGGAAACCTCGCTCAAGAATACGCCGATCTCGCGAAGAACGATGAATCCAAACTCCCGATGTATCAGGACGCTCTCGCGCGATTCTCGAAAATCCCCTCGGACTACCCAGAAACCGAATTCGCTCCCAAAGCCCAATTCAAAACCGCGCTGGTTTATGAAAAAATGGGCGAGACTGAAAACGCCGTCGAGGAATACGTCAAACTCGCCTACAAATACCCAAATCACGAACTCATCCCCTCCGTGATGTCACGCCTCGGAGCTTATTTCCAGCAGACGGGCCTCGCATTTAAAAAGCAAGCCGATGCGATCCGCGATAAAACCGACGACGCCAACAAGTCCGAAGTCCTCCGCCTCGACCAGCTTTCGTATCCTGAGTTCCTCAACGCCGCTATGGTCTTTGCGAAAATGGAAGAGCGCTTCCCTGAGGATCCTCTTGCCGGCCTCGCTGGCCTGCGAGCCGGACAAAACTACATGCGCGCTCACCATTATAGCAAGGCGTTCACCCTTTTCACCAAATGCCACGCAAACGAAAAATACGATGATCGCGAAATCCGCTCTCAAGCCCTCTACTGGAGCGGCATCTGCCAAGAGCGAATGGCCGGACTCATGACAGAAGACAACTATAGGGGTCGCGGCGAAGCCATGGGCATCGCTTACGAGACCTACCGCCGTGTCACCTTTGATTTCCCAGACAGCATTTGGGCGAAATATTCCCGCGGTCGCCTCGCAGACCCGGCTTTCTCAAAACGTATCCAGGAAGAAAACGAAGCTCGCGAACGCATGATCGAAGCCCTCAAAGAAAGCAAAAAGAACAGACGATGAATGACCTTGAGTCAGCACTGCTAGATGAACTCACAGGCGGAGCCGATCCCGAGCTCCTGCTGCGGTCCCGTACACGTATCGACGCCGGACGTTGGTGGCGCAGTAACTCCGTTTGGGTCTGCATCACGAAGTCCGAACTCATTCTTTTCGCCGTCGCCCGCCGCCGCTATGTCGAGCGCCTACCTCTTGCGGATTGCCGCGGATCCCACTACTTGGCCGCCACTGGTGAATTAGTGATCGACTCCACCGACGCATTGCGTATTAAGCATCTCAAACTGACGCCGCGTGAAGCTCTCAAAACATTGGATTTTCTAACAAAAAAGTAAACATCCCTTCTAACAACAACTCAAAACTATGATCGAACAACTCCTTTTGGGCGGACCCCTGATGATTCCCCTGATGTTATGTAGCCTAGTTGCTATCGCCGTCGTCTATGACCGCTGGTTTTCCTTCCGAGAAAACCGCCGAATTGATATCCGTTCCCTTCGCTCCAAAGTGCAGGCTCGTCTGGGCGAAAATAACATTTCAGGAGCAATCAGTGAATGCGAAGCAGTTGGAGGACCTGTCGCATCCGTTCTTCTTGCCGGGCTCCGCTCTTACAAACAACTTCGCGAAAAAAATGAGAATCCCGACATCATGCGCCAAGTCGTCACTCAAGTCATGCAAGACTACAGTGCTCAAGCCATGAGTGTCGTCAATAAGCGCCTCGATGTCCTCACCACGATCGGTATGGCCGCGCCTCTCCTCGGAATGACCGGAACCGTCACGGGTATGATCGCTTCCTTCGCCGGTCTCGCAGAAGCGGGTAGCACTGGCGGTGGCGGTGGCGCCGTCGCAAACGGTATCGCAGAAGCCCTCATCACCACAGCCGCCGGCCTCCTCATCGCTCTCGCCGCCGTTATACCGCAGAGCGTCTTTTTCCGCTGGGCAGATGAAATCGAACTCGAAATCGAAGAAAGCACCTGCGAAATCGTAGAATTTATCCTGACGCATCACTAAAGCCAAAAAGCTAAATCCAAGTGAAAAACCGCCGTTCCAGTGATATTCCCGTCGATTCGTTTTCGGATATCGCATTTCTTCTCATCATCTACTTCATGGTAGCGACTACACTTGTGAAAGTGAAGTCGATCACTGCTGATCTTCCTGCGGGTGAGAAATCCACTCAGGCAAAATCAGAGAAGACGCCCATCATCAATTTACGAGGCGATGAAATGTTTTTTAGCGACAAGCCTGTTGCGATGAAGGAACTCAACGAGCGCCTGGCCGCCCTCGACCTAGCAAATCAAGACGGTGAAAAGCGCGTCATCATGTTAGAGGCTGCCAAAGGCACGCCCTATCAAAACTATTTCCAAGTGCTAGCCGCCATCAGCGCCAACGGCGGCGTGGTTGCCATTGTTGAAGATGAATAAGCCATGAGCCGCCCTAAGAAAAAGAAACGTAAAACCATCCCCATACCCGTTGCGAGTATGGGCGATATCGCGTTCTTGCTGATCATCTTCTTCCTCGTCTGTAGTGAGGCGGTTAAAGATAACTCCAAACTTCCGGTCAACCTTCCCCTTTCCGAATACGTCAAGAAAACCAAAGCCACCGTCGTGGCATACGTGGTCATCGATGAAAAGGGGCAAATCTACTGTGACAACTCACCAGTAGATAGCGCCAAAGACGTCGAATTTAGCTTGCGCGCAATTCTCACCAACACCGTGTCGGACGACCAGCGCCACGTTCAGTTCAAATGTGACAAATCTCAATCCAAAGAAGTCTTTCAACCTGTCCTTCAAGCCATCGCCGAGGCCGGCGGCATCATCGAAGCCGTAGGCGAAATCGAAAAGTAAATCTCCACCCCCCAATAGATAAAATGCTCAACCACGAAACACACGAAACACACGAAAATCTCTTATTCAAAGAGGAGTGTTATGCCATCCAAGGAGCTGTCTTCGAGGTCTATCGTGAGATGGGTTGTGGTTTTGTCGAAGCCGTGTTTCAGGAATCCATGGAAAAGGAATTGCAAATGCGCGACATCGCGTTCGCCGCGCAACAAGAACTCCATATCCACTATAAAGGCATCAAGCTGCAGCAGACCTATAGGCCTGACATCATTTGTTACGACAAAATCATTGTGGAATTGAAGGCGGTCAAAGCCATCGCGCCGGAACATCGCTCGCAAGTCATCAACTACCTCAAAGCAAGCGGCCTACGTCTGGGCCTCCTCATCAATTTCGGTCACTACCCAAAAGTCGAGATCGAGAGATTTATCCTCTAATCAATCATTAAAAACCAAGAAAATCTGAAACACATCTCTTTCTCTTCCTTTCGTGTAATTCGTGCCTTTCGTGGTTAAAAATACCAACTATCCAAAATCTATGAATCCAAATCAAGAAACCACCCCTGACCAATTGCTGGAGACCTTCCGGGGCCGTAGCTTCAAGTCTGTCATCCTGTTCACGGTTATCGTCCACGTTGTTTTTATCTGCGGCACGAGCGTTCCTTATATCATGAAGGCATTCACCGGGAAATCTGACTCCACACTCAGTGAGAAAGAGCGCACCGAACTTGCCGCCACTGAAGCCAAGGATGCCTTACGCGACATCGCCACCAAACACGGAATCAAACCACAAGACCTCAGCATCCAAATTGCCGGTGGTGAGGCTCCTACCGCGCCTAAAGAAGAAGCACCAGCTCCTACAGTCGAGCCAACTACACCAGAAACCACTAATCCCGAAGAAACCGTTAAACCGGGTGAAACTGAGGATCCAGAAAAACCTAAATCCGCCATAGAAAAACAACTGGAAGTCAAAGAAGAAGGACCAAAGGTGCCAACCATTCCTGTAGAGGAAGCTAACGAAGAAGATCTGTTTAAAAAGTAAACAAAGATCGAATCGTCTTAAATTTCCTAACAAATCCGCATGTTCCGCGATTATTACACCGCCATTCCCACCGAGAAAGTGGACGAGATTCCAACGAATCCGTCTCCTCTTAAGGCGCGCGTGGCGACGATTGCAGTCGCATCCATCGCGGTCCTAACAGGCGCGGCTTATTTTTGGCTCCCGCCAGCATTGGCTGCATTCCTATCGCGGAATGCGGAAATTCAAATCCTGTTTCAGAGCAACCACACTGACGCTTCTCTCAAGCTCGCGTTCCAACTCTTCGGCGTTCTAACAATCCTTTGCTCGGTTGCCGGAATCGTCGGATTTTTCCGCAACCGCATCGCATGGCACGCACTCCGCCTGCCTCTGTACGCTGTCTATTTGATCGTTGGTTTTTTCCTTTGGGTCACATGGCAGGCGTGCTTCTCCATTCTCGATAAACAACTCAAGGTCGATGGAATGGCCCAAAACAATGCCACCATCATCAGTCTCTGGTGGAGCATTGCATGGCCAACTCTCGCCATGGTTGCCTTCGCCGCATGGACGCACGTCATACTCCGCAGTCGTTCAGTCTATGCCGCTTTCACTCGCGAAAAAGGAGCCGCCATGGTCGGCGACCGCGTGCTTGAGGACATCCGCACCCACGGCCGCGATCCACGCAATCGCCGCAGTCTTTACCTCAGCACCCTCACTCATTTCATTATTCTCATTCTGATCCCGTATCTACTCAGCCTCAGTTTTTGTGGACCTGATCCCTACAAGGTACCCAAGGGCAGCGGCACGGATTCGGTGGAGGCGGTGGCAGTGGTCAAGATGGTTAAGAAGAAGCAGCAGAAGAAAAAGCGAAGCCTTAGCCTGAGAGCTAACTCGTCGATCATTTATGGAACACCTGACCTTGATGACGCCCAAGTCGATCAAGTGATGGAAGATCAGACCCAAGAGACCTATGTTGCAGACAATAAGGCAGGCAAGACTGGCAAGGGCGGCAAGGGCGGCAAGATGGGCAAAGGCGGTGGCACCGAGGGAGGATGGCCAGAGGGCATGGATGACTATAAAATTCGTTTCATCCGTCTTGAACACAGCGGGATGGGCTGGGACGACGGTATGGATGAGTCCAATGCCGATATCAATTTCTTACGGGCTTTCGCCCAAGCCACTGGCTTTAAAAAAATTGCTAGTAAAGGCGAGAGCCATTCCATCGCACTTCTGAAAAAATATCCCAAAGATGGTTTCCCTCCTTTCGTCTTCCTAACAGGAAGCGGACCCATAGGCAACGTCAGTGCTGCGGATAAAAAAATCCTACGCGATTATTGCCTCAACGGCGGCATGCTCATCGCCGACGCGGGTAGCGTGGAATTCCATAAATCTTTCATGCCCTTCATCCGCTCGGTTTTCCCAGATAAGCCGCTCATTGACATCGCCGATGACGACATGCTCTATCAAGTTCCATACACTTTCCCGGACGGTGCCCCGCCATTCTGGCGCCTTGGCGGCACACGCGCACTCGGCATCAAACACGAAGGCCGCTGGATTGCGTTCTATCATCCTGGCGATATGAACGGCGCTTGGAAATCCCAAGGCTACACCGATGTCACTCCTGAAATGCGCGAGGCGGCCATGAACCTCGGCGTTAACCTCGTCTACTACGCGTTCAATCAGTGGGATGACGCGGTTTCAAAAGCGAAAAAATGAACCTAAATTCCTTCAGTATTATCGGTTATCTCAGCGTGTTGCTCTGGCTCGCTGTGCCACTGCTATGGCTGTTCCGCCATCGGTTCGCTTTACCGGGATGGCTGTCCCTTGCGCTGGCGATTTGCGCACTCGGTCTCGCCAAAATCAACTCCAGCTACCACGTCAATCGCATCCAAGTCGAAAAGGCTGAGAACATCGTCAATCAACTCGATGCCGCAGCCAAAAAGCGCAAGAACGTCGAAGAGGCTCGTGGCAGTGAAGTCGCCGATATCCGCTTCGCCGAAGACGGAAACAATGACTTTATTGATAAGGGCGGCATGGATGATGCGGATCGCAAGTATGTGGATGGTCTCGATAAAACCAAAGAGCCGGAATGGAAAGGTAAGAAAAAAAAGCGGGGTGAAACAGATGCTGAAAGCGATGATCTCGAAGACGCGATCGGTGGCAAAGAAGTCATTTCCGGTGTCAAATCCGATTCCCTCAAAACTGAGGAAGAAAAACGCCCGCCTATCTTCATGTCGCAAGCCCATAAGACGACCGCAAACCACCTCGATGGACTCAACCTTAACGCCTCACGTATCGCCATTCTGTTAGGATTTATTATTTTAATCGTCGATTACCTGTCACGCGCCAACTCCTATGCGCGCGCCTTCTTTCCACTACCGCTTCCGGCTTTGTTGATAAATTCCTTCAATCCATTTCCAGTTGTTGCGCACCGCCCCAATCCACCTCGTCGCACTCTGCCAGAAGAACTCGCATGGCTCGCCAAACGCGGAGATGTATTCGTCTGCTTCACCAAAGATGCCTCTGGTCTTCCAGATTCCCTGCCACGCATCGGAAAAAAATTAGCTCCTATCGATTTGATCCATGTCGTTAGTGGCCGCGTTTCTGATGAGCTTATCTTCGAATCGCTCTGGTACGGACGCAGCTGCTTTGTCGTCGATGATCTGGATCGTATTAACTCTCTTTTCGGCTCCATCTATCAGCAACTCGAACAGCGCAAAAAAGCGCGCGCCAGATCAAGATTCAACGTCCACATCGTCTGGAACATCGATCAAGCGTTGCACGAGGATGATATCGCTGACTTCGAAATATTTGCCCGCACCACTGGATTTTCACTCTTCATCTGTAACGACACACCATCATGAAACCCATCTTTATTCTCCTATCTCTAACTCTTTTTGTTTTCGCTGATGAACGCGAATCTACCGAAGAACAATTGGAAGCGATCAAGAATGGCGGCGATATTGTGGAGAAAATCGAGCGTCCAAAAAATCTTCCGGATCTTACGAAAGGTGAAGCCCTGCCCCCCAATAAAAACAAGCCATTCATCTGGACTCTCGGTCCCACCGGCATTTCAGGTATCATGTCTGGGGGGGCTCTTGGCGATCAATTGCTGGTGACAGGTAGTGTCAAAGGTTCTCCTGCAGATGGAAAATTTTTCCCCGGTGATGTGCTCACTGGCATCAACGGCGTGAAGTTCAAAGCGGATGGAAATCTCGGCATTACGATCGGCAATGCGATCATCGAAGCTGAAAAAGAGGAAAACGGCGGCAAAATGGTTTTCCAAGTCTGGCGCGATAAAAATTACATCGCCCGCACTGGCGCTAAGAATGTAGCCGGTACGGACATCGATGTATTGATCAATCAGGTGGAAAACGACAATTCATTATACGACTGGAAACCCGAGGTAGCGCGTAAGGAAGAGGTCAAAAACATGGATCTCGATAAATTTCCTATCGATGGCTCGACTTTGGATGTCGAATTGAAAGTCCGTGTTTTTCCTGCCTACACCGACACCGCTCCCTACGATTGTCCCAAAACAAAGCAAATTCTTGAAGACGCATGGAAAGTGTTAGAATCACGATTCGTCGTAGATCCTAAAAAGCCCGGTTCCGGCAAAGGCGGTATCATCGAAGCGATGGCACTTGTCGCTTCCGGAAAACCCGAGCACCGCAAGCTTGTCCACGAATGGGTGCGTAGCAAAAACTGCCCTTGGCAGCCGCCCACCGAGCCCATCGGCGCGAGGTTCGAGCCGGGCTACAAGGGTTACAACGGCTACCAAACCTGGCATCATGGGTTCATCGGGCTCCAATGCGCATTGTATTACGATGCCACAGGCGACGACTACGTGCTTCCTGCCCTGCGCAAGTATGCCATCGAAGCCGCCATGGGTCAGAGCAAGGCTGGGACATGGGGTCATACCTTCGCCTATCCCTCATTCAACGGTGGCAAACTGCACGAAATGAATCCCGGCTACGGTGCCCTCAACGCCGCCGGAAACCGCTGCTTTTTCCTCGTCGCCTTTGCACAGAAACTCGGCATCAAACACCCAGAAATCGATCTTGCAGTGGAGCGCGCGCACAGATTTTTCGGCTCGTATGTTGACCAAGGCGCGATTCCCTACGGCGACCATGGGGCAGCAGGCACTGATGATAGCAATGGTAAAAACGCCGGCACCGCATTTGCGATGAAGCTCATCGGCGACAACTACAGCGCGAAATACTTTTCCATGATGTCTGCTCACGCCTCCTTCACTCCCCGCGGCGGCCATGCCCATGACTACCACACCCAGTGGTCCAGTTGGGGTGCCACCATCTGTGGGCCGGAAGTCCGCACCATGGCAGAACGCAACATGCGTTGGCGCCGCACCCTTTGCCGCATGTATGACGGCAGCTTTATCTATCATTCGCCTAGCGAAAAATACAGCACTCTGCGCGACCCCACCGCCACGGAAGTTTTCAACCAGGTCGTCATCAATAAACAAACCCTCATCAGTGGTAAGGACGCCGATGAAACCCTCTTTCTCACCGAGCGGGATAAGAAACACATGCTCGCCAGCGCATACGGCCAGTTCAACAATGATTACCTCAAAAACATCGCCGGAAAACCTTGGCCGGAACGTTCCACCGATGAACTCTTTGATCTGTTAGATATGTTCATGCCCAAGACCCGCGTCGCTGTGGCTGCCGAGTTGGGCAAACGCTTCAAAGCCGGTGAAGCCGCAATCCTCCCTCGTCTCGTCGCGCTTTTGACTCATGAAAACGCACGCTACCGTCATGGCGCGTTGCGCGCTCTTGATGCTTGCGGTAACGATGTGATGCTCTCGAACCTTTCCAAGATTGTGCCATTGCTTGACGATCCAATGGACTTCGTTCGGATCACCGCGATCGAATTGGTTTCCAAGGCGACCGATAATAAGGAGGCGCAACTCGCCATTCTCAAAACGACGGTGGCGAATCAATCCACGGAACCTCCAAACAGTGTGCGTAACTCGGTTCAATCCAATTTGTTCAGCTCCAAGGTGAAATCCGCAATCTCCGATTCTCCGTTTAAAGCAGGCTTTGACGATAAACTTGTCGAGCAGGCGCTTACCAAACTCATAATGGAAGAAACCGGCGGTGGGCCATTGGTGTCATCCAAGGTCAAGGTATGGGATAAGGACACAGTCATTCGTTTGGCTGGACCACTCACTTTCATCGCCGAGGAAGAACAGGTATACGACCAGATGTTTGGTGCAAGAAATGCAGCTGCCCAAGCAATGCTCGGCAAGTTCGGTTACCTCGAGGGCGTGCAAACCAACGGCTTCCGTCTCTTGCAAAAAGCGAATATTCCGCGCCATATACGCGCGGCCTCTGGCTTCAAGGACCCCATGGTTAACCCCGATGTTGTTTTCAAACAACCAGGCGTTTTTGCCGATTACGCAGATGAGATCAAAACCATCCTCATCGATAGCCCGTCTGAGCAAATCACGATCAAGGATGAAACCACCAACTGGATGTCAGTGTCCACTCCGCTCAATAAGGTCTTGAAGGCCATCGAGGCGAACAAGACGCCAGCAACTCTGCCAAGTATCGCAGCTGATGTAAGCAAAAACTTTCAAGCCGAGTTAGGTGCGCTCGATGGCACAGGTGCCAAGATCAAGTTGTGCCGCGAAGCTTTAGCGGATCCGCAGAGCATGCAAACGTTCCGTCAAATCGCTGCGATGGATTCTCTAGTTGAACTAAGTGGTCCGGAAGCAGTGAATGATCTTCTGCCATATCTCGGCCATGAATACTGGCGCTTGAATGAGCATTCCCGCCGCGTTGTTGCGAATTTTGTCAAAGGCATGCCAGCTGCACAGATCGCCAAATTATATGCAGAGGCCGCCTATGCATCATCCAAGGCAGGATTCCTCCAAATGCTCACCATCAGTGGGGCAAAAGGCGGGCTAGATACCGCGAAGCAAGCAATGAAAGACGAATCACCTACGGTCCGCGCGGCTGCGATCGGTACATTTTCCACCCTAGGTGGGGCGGCTGTCACGGAGGATATTATCAAATTCCTCCAAACCGCAGAATCGTTGGAAGAATGCCACGCCTGCGAAGATGCTCTCTTGTCTCGTATCAGAGATGCCTCAACCGCTGGTCGTATCCGCGATCGTCTCATCACCATGAAGTCCGGAGCTTCAGACATGCTGCTCGACAGTGTTTATTATTTGTTAGCTCGCATCGGTGACGCAAAATCAGTCGAAGCTCTCCGTAATGTGGCGGCCACCGATGATCCTAAGGAATTTGCCAAAGTGATGTTTGCTCTCTCCTATTCGCCCTCACGAGAAGTCGACAAATTGATGTTGGATATTGCTGCAAAAAAACCCAAACGCGCCGCGATCGTGGGTGCTTATGGTGACCGCCGCATGGTCATCGGACCTAAAGGATACGGAGACATTACCAGCGAACAGCGCATGGACTTTGCCGAAGCCATGCTCAAACTCTCCCTAGAGCCGCGCATCATCCAACTGCTCGGCACGATCCACGAAGCCCGTGCCATTCGCGCCCTGATGTTCTGCTTGGAAAAAGGTATTGGATCAGCCGCAGAAAGCATTGTCGCAAATGCCGAGGGCATGGATAAACTCAGTCCCGCCGATGCCAAGATCGCTGCGGAAACACTCCAAGATGTTATCGAATATATGGAGGTCAATTACCTCCGCGGTGGCGTGAAGGCGCACATGGATAAGGACGACAATTACACCAAATGGAAAGCCCTCCAAGCTCGCGCCGGTAAAGTTCTCCTCAAAATCCACAAGCCTGAAACCGCACCTATCCCTACCTTCGATGGTTTGGATCTGGATCGGTAAAGCCGATTCATTTCCTGTTTCATCATGAAATTTCTATTCCTTCCGTGGCTTTTTGCCTTGGTTCTTGGCGTCGCGCCCGCGGCTCAAAATCCTCCTAACGTCGTCATCATTTTTATGGACGATATGGGCTACGGCGATATCGGTCCTTTTGGCGCGACCAAACAAAAAACCCCAAACCTCGATCGCATGGCGAAAGAGGGGATGAAGCTTACCTCGTTTTACGCTGCTCCCGTTTGCTCCGTTTCCCGTGCTCAGCTTCTCTCTGGTTGCTACGGGACACGCGTTAATGTGCCGAGTGTATACATGCCTGCCAGTCCGCAGGGTTTGAATCCTGAGGAAATGACCATCGCGGACCATCTCAAAAAAATCGGTTACGCAACGATGTGCATCGGCAAATGGCACGTCGGCGATCAACCCGAATTTCTCCCCACCAAACAAGGCTTCGATCACTACTTCGGCATTCCTTATTCCAACGATATGCAGCGCAAATCCACGGAATCCGGAGAGCGCGTCACTCCGCTTTTGCGCGATGACAAGTGTCTCGAGCTTCTAACCGATGAAGAGCAATCCCGTATCGTCGAGCGCTACACCGATGAGGCGATCAACTTCATTTCTAACAATAAAGAAAAACCCTTTTTCCTCTACCTTCCACACACCGCGATCCATACCCCAATTTATCCTGGAAAAGCGTTTCAGGGAAAGTCGGCTAATGGCCAAGTGGGGGACTGGATCGAAGAAGTCGATTGGAGCACCGGCCGCATCCTCGATACCTTGCGCGATCTCAAGCTTGCCGAAAACACCCTCGTCATTTTCACCAGCGACAACGGCCCATGGTTGATCAAAGAAAAAGACAGCGGCAGCGCCGGCCCTCTCCGTGGCGGAAAAGGCAGCACATGGGAAGGCGGCGTCCGTGTCCCAACTCTCGCGTGGTGGCCAGGAAAAATCGCACCCGGCTCTGCCGTTGATGCCGTTGCCGGAACGATTGATCTCCTTCCTACTGCCGTCACCCTCGCCGGCGGAAAAGTCCCAGAACAACCTATCATCGACGGCCGCGACATCTCACCTCTGTTGTTTGGAAAATCCAAGGATTCTCAGCGTGAGGCGCATTACTATTTTTCCGGATACAACCTCCAAGCTGTCCGTCAAGGTTCATGGAAGCTCGCCATCGCTCCGCAAAATGAAACCATGGGTCGCCCAGTCGAACCCGATGCCAACACCGCAGAGCCGCGACTCTACAACCTCGATACGGAAATCGGAGAACAAACCGACGTTGCTGCCGATCATCCGGAAATCGTCGCAAAACTCAGTGCTCTCGCAGAAAAAATGAAAGCCGATCTGGGCAAACCAAACGCCCCAGGCTCTCGCCCAGCTGGAAAAGTGGAAAATCCTCAACCCCTTTACCCTTCAGAAAGCCCTCAGCGTAAGAAGCCAGAGGAAAAGAAATAACCACGCCTAAAAGTGGTCCCGTCAGGAATCGAACCTGAAACTACGGCTTCGGAGACCATCGTCCTATCCATTGGACCACGGGACCTAACTTTGGCGTGAGGCGGGAGTATGTCGCTCAGTTTTGAAGTTTCAAATCTCAAATTTCAAATTTCAAATTTCAATCAAAGACTCGGAAAGCCCTTTCTTCCACTGATCACTGATCACTCGGCACTTTCCCCTCATTCTTCAGCCTTGCCCCTTGGCATGGATTCGGCTACGTCCCCACCCGTTATGCCTATCGCAACTCCTGCCCAATACGCCGCCATGCTTGATGCCGCCCAGAAAGGCGGATACGCCTACCCGGCCATCAACGTCACTTCACTCACCACGATCAACGGTGCGCTCAAAGCTTTTTCCGAATCGAAATCCGACGGCATCATCCAGGTTTCGACCGGTGGTGGCGAGTTCGCTTCCGGCATGGCCGTGAAAGACGCAGCCTTTGGTGCGATCATTCTTGCTGAGGCCTGCCACCTGCTTGCAGAGAAACACGATGTCCTCATCGCGCTTCACACCGATCATTGCCATCCAGAAAAAGTCGAAAGTTTCCTCAAGCCACTTCTCCAAGCCTCACGCGAGCGCGTTGCTGCTGGTAAAGGCCCGCTTTTCCAATCCCACATGTTTGATGGCTCTGTCGTAGATCTGAAGGAGAACCTCGAAATTTCCAAAGCACTTCTTAAAGAGTGCGCCGATCTCGGCATCATCCTCGAAGTCGAGGCGGGTTGCGTCGGTGGCGAAGAAGACGGCCATGATACCTCAGGTCTCCCTATCGAAAAACTCTACACCACTCCTGAGGATATGGTGGAAGTTTACGAAGCTCTCCAACCCATCGGTCGCTTCCTTTTCGCAGCGACTTTCGGAAATGTTCACGGGGCCTACAAGCCAGGTTCAGTGAAACTCAAACCATCCATCCTCAAAGATGGTCAGAAAGCCGTCACCGACAAACACGGTGCAGCCGCAGAGATGGATCTCGTTTTCCACGGCGGTTCCGGAACTTCCAGCGACGATCTCCAAGAGACTCTCGACTACGGTGTCGTGAAAATGAACATCGATACCGATACCCAATACGCTTTCACCCGCCCAATCGTGACACATATCTGCGCGAACATCGAAGGCGTGCTGAAAATCGACGGAGAAGTCGGTAACAAGAAACATTACGATCCACGTTCCTACCTCAAAAAAGGTGAGCAAGGACTTTGCGATCGCATGAAACAAGCCTGCGACGAGCTCCGCTCCACCGGAAAAACGATCTACAAAAAATAACCGGAGAGCCGCGCCTCCGGCCGGCTTAGATTTTAAACAAAAAACCGGCCTTCACCCGAAGCGCCGGTTTTTTATTTTTCTGAATCGGACCGCGGGGGGGGCGGGGCTGG
>JANOKJ010000178.1:0-15773 GCA_031419275.1 Akkermansiaceae bacterium
AGATCACAAAAAGCTACTAAACCAGCTTAAACATTGGTATAAACAGTCACACCACTAGTCCTTAGCTAGTACAGCCCCTAAAACAGATATGCAAATGAAACGTGCATACAATATGCTAAACCATTAAGAAACCAATCCTCATGATCCCTGAAATCCAACGCCCACCCGCCGTCATTTTCTGGTTCAAGTTTTACTCGGCCTCTTTGTTATTTCTCTACCTACTCACGGCGGGCTTTTCGCTTTTCCTGCTGTTTGGTGATTCGAGCTTCATGGAAATGCCAAAGGGCTCGGCTTATGTGTTTGGCGGATTGATGTTGGCCATAAGCCTTGTACTTATCGTTGCCTGTTTGCTGCCGCTTATTCTCGCTCCTAGACCTTGGCTCTGGGTTTACAATCTCGTCATCATCTGCCTCGGCATGACGAGCGCGTGTTACCTGATCGTTTGCGTTCCCTTGCTGATCTTCTGGCTGAAACCGGAAACCCAAAGATACTTCGGTAAGAATGTGATTTAAATCTGTTGCAGACTCCAACTCAAGGTTTCTTCAGTCCATCAAGAAACTTCAGATACTCCTGCACTTTCGTACGATCCTCAGCTGTGGCGACACCGGAAAAGAGAATTTTCTTGGTTGGAGATAACACAAAAAGATACGGCCAAGGCCCCCTGCCCTTCATCCACAATTCTTTGGGAACTTTCTTACCGTCCTCGATTTCACTCAAATCCATCTTGGCCTCTTTGCTGTGATAGGGCGCGTAGTCAACTTGGAGCAGAATCAAATTCTTATTCGCATAATCGATGAACTCTTGCTTCTCGATCACGTTCGTTTTGAGAATTTTGCACGGTGCGCAGACTTTGGAATTGGTGAATAAAACAAACACCCGGCGGTTCTGTTCGCTTGCCAATTTGGTGGCGACTTTGTAATCCGAAACCCACTGCAACTTAGCCTCACCTTCGGCCAAAGCAGACACGGAATTTGCAATCAATAGACACAACGCAGTAAGCAGAATATTCATAGATAAGATCGATTAATATGAGCCGTTACGGTGCTCAAAGAGAAAAAATTACATTTCTGGTCCACAAGGCATTGATGATTGACGATTGTTGATTGACGATTGTTGAATGGGAAAGCCCCTACCCCAGAATCCCCTTAACAACGTGCGCTGGTTCGACTCCCGTGGGTTTTTGGCTCAGCCCCTGGAAGCGGAAGGTGAAGCGATTATGGTCCATACCGAGGCAGTGGAGGATAGTCGCGTTGAGGTCGCGGATGTGGACGGGGTTTTCGACGATGTTATAGGAGTAATCATCGGTAGCGCCGTAGCTGACTCCGCCTTTGACTCCGCCGCCTGCAACCCATGCACTGAAGCAGCGGCCGTGGTGATCGCGACCGGTTCCGAGTTTTCCTTGGCTGTAAACGGTGCGTCCGAACTCACCGCCCCAGATGACGAGGGTATCTTCTAACATCCCGCGTTGTTTGAGATCGGTGATGAGAGCGGCGGTGGGCTTATCGGAATCGCGGCATTGGTTGGCCAGGTGTGTGGGAAGACTAAGGTGTTGATCCCATCCGCGGTGGAAAAGCTGGGTGAAACGAACACCGCGCTCGGCCATGCGGCGGGCGAGCAAGCAGTTGTAAGCATAGGTTCCGGGTGTGCGCGACTCGGGTCCGTAGAGATCAAAAACCCAATCGGGTTCATCGGAAAGATCCGCGAGTTCAGGGGCGGAGGTTTGCATGCGGAATGCCATCTCGTATTGACTGATGCGTGTCAGAATTTCCGGATCCGCCATGCCTTCGTGGCGGATGTGATTGAGCGCAGCGAGATCGTCGAGCATCGCACGTCGGTCTGAGCGATCCATTCCCGCAGGATCATTGAGATAAAGAACAGGATCTTTTCCGCTACGAAACTGAACACCTTGGTGATTGGATGGCAGGAAGCCGCTGCCCCACAGGCGAGAGAAAATCGGCTGATCCGGGTTTTTCCCGGTTCCTTGGGAAACGAGAACTACATAAGCGGGCAGGTTTTCATTCATGCTGCCGAGGCCGTAGGAAACCCATGAGCCCATACTAGGAGAACCGGGAAACTGTGAGCCGGTGTTGATAAAGGTGATGCCGGGATCGTGGTTAATCGCCTCGGTATGCATGGAGCGGATCACAGCAATCTCATCCGCGACTTTCGCGGTGTGCGGCAGCAAGTCGCTGATCCATTGGCCGCTTTTGCCATGTTGTTTGAACTCCGCGATGCTTTTGCAGACGGATAAATTTTTCTGGCCCGATGTCATACCGGTGAGGCGTTGGCCTTGGCGGACGGAGTCGGGAAGATCTTGGCCGTGGACTTTTTCTAAATGCGGCTTGTAGTCGAAGAGATCGATGTGCGATGGACCGCCGGACTGGAAAAGGTAAATGACGCGTTTCGCCTTGGGCGCAAAATGTGAACGTGCGAGTGATTCCCCACCACCTAACATATTCGTATCTGCTGCAAGCAAAGTGCGCGCCGCCATCGCGCCAATGCCGAGTCCAGTGTGTCCGAGGAAACTGCGGCGGGAGAGCGAGTTGAGATGGATATCGATGGGGTTCATGATATGAGTTGGTTAGTCAGGGACAGGATGTCCCTGCGACGGACTGGGACCGGAAGTCCCAGCCACAGGGTTCATGGGCGGTTGATGAATTCGTCGAGGTTTATTAGGGTGGAGCCGAGGATGGCGTATGCGGCTTGCTCGGGAGTACCCGCGAGTGCTTTCGCATCGGCTTCGATTTTGGTGTAACGTTCGAGGTGGCGGGTAAGAGATTTCTCTAACAATTTTAGTTCGTTGGGTTCAGGGTTACGTCCGGTGACGAGACGGAATCCATGAGTGATACGTGAGGTTGGTGAAGTGCCGCCTTCCTGAATCATGCGTTTCCCAAGGGCGACACCTGCTTCTACGAACTGCGTTTCATTCATGACGACCAATGCCTGTAATGGCGTGTTGGTCGCACCGCGCACGACCGCACAAGTTTCGCGGGTGGGGGCATCGAAAAGGGCGAGAACCGGTGGCGGAGAAGTGCGTTTCCAGAAGGAGTAGAGGCTGCGGCGGTGGATAGATTCTCCGAGTCCCGGGATGAACATCTGGGCAGTGAATGGATTCCCTTCGTAGCCGAAATGGCTGATCTCACGCCATAGATCCGGTTGCGGCGGATGAACACCAGGGCCGCCGATGGCCAGATTGAGCAAGCCACTCACAGCAAGCGCTTGGTCGCGGATGATTTCGGCGGGTAAGCGAGTTCGTGGGGAGCGGGCGAGCAATTGATTGCGTGGATCTTTTTCCAAATGCTGCGATGTGGAAGCGGCGGAACGGCGGTAAGTTTCAGAGGTGAGGATGGTTTTCAGCACATGGCGCATATCCCATTTGTTTTCGATGAGATCCACCGCGAGCCAGTCTAACAATTCCGGATGTGTCGGCCACGAGCCTTGATTTCCAAAGTCACCCGCAGTCTCAACAATACCACGTCCGAAAATCATTTGCCAAAGACGATTTACGGCAACGCGTGAGGTAAGTGGATGATCGGGACGGATGATCCATTGAGCGAGATCGAGTCGTGTGGGGTTAGCACTGGATGCCAAGGACGGCAAAACGGCAGGAACTCCAGCGCTCACTTCTTCGCCGGGCTGGTCGTATGCGCCACGATTCAGGATGAAGGTTTTGCGCAGATTTGGCTGATGATTCATCACCATCACCGAGGTGTGGTTGCGATCCAGATCGCGTTTCAGGACCTTGATCTCCTCGTTGACGGTTTTATTGAGTTCTTTTTCGAGGTTCTTGCCTTGTTGCTTCACAAATTCAGCCAGATCTGGCGGCGGGTTGACCTTGAAATATTCAAGTTCCGCAATGCGGGCCTTGAGTTGCGCCATTCCACCATCTCCGAGAGGCGATTTATAATTCATCACCGGCGGGGTGCTGGCATTGGTCGCTCCTTCTCCGGGTTCCGAAGAGGTATTGAAGAAGGCATACATTTGGAAAAATTCCTTCTGAGTGATGGGGTCGTATTTATGGTCGTGGCACTGGGCACACTTCATGGTTAGGCCGAGAACGGAAGTGGATACAGCATCGACTTTATCTACGGTGTAGTTGACACGATATTCCTCAGCGATAGTTCCGCCCTCGTGGGTGTTCATGCTGTTGCGCAGGAAACCGGTAGCTGCGATCTGGTCGGGCGTGGCGTTAGGGATGAGGTCACCGGCAATCTGTTCTATGAGAAATTGATCATAGGGTTGGTTTTTCTGGAACGCGTTGATCACCCAATCCCGCCACGCCCACATATCGCGGTGGTCATCGATGGAATAACCGTGGGTATCCGAGTAACGCGCACCATCGAGCCATGGCAGCGCCATGCGTTCGGCGAAATGCGAGGAGACCATCAAGCGGTCGATGAGTTTTTCCCAGCGATCTGGCGCGGTATCAGCGAGGTATACATCGATTTCCGAAGGCGATGGTGGAAGACCTGTTAGATCGAGATACAGCCGACGGACTAATGTTTCAGGATCAGCTGCGGGGCTGGGTTTGAGTTTTTCTTTGGCGAGACGTTGGTTGACGAAGTGATCGATGGGATTCGCCTTGTCTGAGAGGGCGGATTTTTTCGGAGCAACAAATGACCAATGAGGTTCGTAAGTCGCACCAGCTTTGATCCAGCGTTTCAGGGTATCGATGTCTTTCGATGGAATCGCTATCTTGTGGGCCTCTGGTGGAGGCATAACCATTTCGGGATCTTTCGAGAGGAGGCGACGGATCATTTCGCTTTTCTCAGGATTTCCCGGAACAATCGCGGTGACCCCATCACGGACTGAAATGGCTTCTTCGCGAATATCTAGACGCAACTCACCACCGCGATGTTTCGGATCTTGCCCGTGGCAGAAAAAGCAGTTTTCAGAGAGGATGGGGCGGATATCACGGTTGAAACTGGGGACTTCATCTGCCGCAGCGAAACCAACACCCCACAAGAGGATAGCGAGTGGTGAGATGTTGGTGAAAGACGGCATGTGGGGTGAAAGGAGCGCTGAAAGAAACGTGGATTATTTTAGGGAGCTTTCAAAATAGGTCTTATTGGACCTATAAGACCTATATTATTTCACTGAAATCTGATGCTTACCAGCCGCTAATATCCGTGTTTCGGGTGTGGTATCGCCGGTTCCCCAAGGTGAGGTTTTTGGGAGAGTGAGTTCGGCGGTGGTGTTGGGTGGGATGGTGGCTTCGTAGACGAGTGAGTTGTCGGCCTCGCGTTTCCATGAAATAGCGATGCGACCGTGCGGGGAATCGTGGTGGGCTTTGATCCATGAAATCGTATCGGTTTCTGTGGTAGCCTTGGCGGATGGGAAATGCGGATGGAGTTTGATTTTGGTATAACCCGGCTCGGCTGGAGCGATGCCAGCGAGGTCGGTCATCATCCATTCGGTGACGGCACCGAAGGCGTAATGGGAAAACGAATTCATCGAGGCATTCATTTTTCCATCTTCACCGCCGAAGCCGTGTTCCTCGGTGTAGGAATTCCAACGTTCCCAAATGGTGGTGGCGCCATTTTTCACTTCGTAGCCCCATGAAGGATATTTACGGGATTGGAGCATGGAGACAGCGAGGTCGAGGTTGCCGGTGCTGGTGAGCATCGGCAGTAAGGGCTTGGTGCCGAGGAAGCCGGTAGTCATGCCGGTGTTTTTTTCGTTGGCTTTGGCGCGGATCAGAGCAGCGAGGTTTTCACCGGCTTTTTTACGTTCGGCGATATCTGTTAGAAGATTGCAATCGAGTGCGAGAACGTAGGCAGATTGCGAGGCGGGCTTGATCGAGCCATCGGGCTGGAGGTGTTGTTGGCGGAAATTTGCGCGCATGGTTTCCACCCATTGGTGATATTTCGCTGCCTCATCTTTTAGACCTTGTGCGGTGGCCATATCCTCCATCATTTGCGCGCATTTCGCGAAGTAGGCGAGCTCGACGTAGGCGTGCGGAGTGGCGTCGTTGAGATTCAACCAATCGCCCCATGGCGCGCCAAAGGCTTTGCCTTTGAGCTCGGGATCGTTTGCTTTGCGAGCTTCCATGAAGCGGGACATGGTTTTCCAGTGATCGGTGAAAAACGATGGATCGCCTGTGGCTTTCCACAACGCATGTGGAACGATGATGCCTGCATCCGACCATGCGGAACCGTGGACTCCCCCACCGTGGCCGAAGCAATACGGTGCGTAAGATGGATAATAACCTTCTTTGGTCACAGCTTCATTGAGCTCGCGCAACCACTTGCGGAAAAAGGCAGCGACATCCGCGTGGATCGCGGCGGAAGCGGCGTAGATCTGCGCATCGCCAGTCCAGCCGAGACGTTCGTCGCGCTGTGGGCAATCGGTGGGAAGTTCGATCCAGTTTGCGCGTTGGGTCCACACAGCGTTTTGGAAAATTTTGTTCACCACGAGATCCGAGCACTCGAAGCTGGAAGTGAGTTTGGTATCCGAATGCATTACGACTCCAGTGATCGCATCGAGCGACGGTTGTTTATCAAAGCCAGTGACCTCGACGAATTGGAAACCATGGAAGGTGAAACGAGGCGTCCATGTTTCGCCGTTGGGATCGCCTTTCGCGATGTAGGTATCGGTCGAACGTGCTTGGCGGAGGTTTTCAGTCATGAGTTTGCCATCGGGATGCAGCATTTCCGCGAAACGAATGACGAAAGTTTTTCCAGCATCTGCTTTGACCTTGAGTCGGACGTTGCCAGCGAAGTTCTGGCCCATATCGAAGACCCATGTGCCGGGTTTGATTTCTTTTACGGATTTCGCGGGGATTACCTGGGTGATTCTAACAGGTTGTGCCGGGTAAGCCTGCATGACGGGTGGACGAATGAAACCGAACTCGCGCTTTTCGTTTTTGATAAACGCATCGCTGAATGGCTCGATGACGGAGCCGTTATCTTGGGCGAGGATGGCGGGTTCCCACTTCGAGTCCCCGAAAGCGGCGGTGGCCCAACCGGTGAGTTCCTTGCGGGCGTCGTAGGTTTCTCCCATGAGGAAATCGGCTTCGAGCTCTGGTCCTGTGCTGGTTTTCCAAGTGGTGTCGGTGCCGATGATTTCTTCTGTGCCATCATCGTAAAACACGTGAGTCTCCACCATCAACGCTGGGGTTTTACCGTAGATGTTGCGGCCGGTTTTGTGCGGACCGTAACCGACGAGTTTTCCGTAGCCGACGTAACCCGCATACCAACCATCCGCCACAATCGCGCCGATTACGTTTTTTATTTCTGATAGATGTGGAGTGATGTCATAGGTATTGTAGTAAGCGCGCTGGCGATAATCCGTCCAACCTGGAGCGAAATAAGAGTCGCCGACGCGTGTGCCGTTCACATGGAGCTCGTAGATGCCGAGCGCGGAGACGTGAGCGATCGCGCGGACGATTTTTTTCTTGGGCGAGAAATTGCTGCGGTAGTAACGCGCGGGTGGGAGATGGAGTTTCTTCTGATCTTTGTGAAAGGCGGAGGTGTCTTTGAAGGAGATGAAGGGTTGAGTGGGTTGCTTGCCGATGAGAGCGGTGAGGAAATTCTGCGGTTCCGACCATTCGGAAGCCTTGTCACCGACCCATGTGCGGACTTTCCAAACGATCCATGTGGAGGAAGGGAGAGGCTTGCCCGCGTAGTGTGCGGCTGCGGCGTTCGATTTCACCACTCCGCTGTCCCAAAGATCCGCCTTTCCCGGTTCCAAAAGATCGGGTGAGGTGGCGACGAGGATTTGGTAAGCAGTTTGGGAAAGGCCGGGTGCATCCCCGGAGAGGGACCACGAAATGCGGGGATTTGCATCGTCCATGCCAAACGGGTTTGATTGGTGGTTGATCCGGGGATGGGCGGTGGTGTGGGCGAGAGCGAGGACGCAGGTGAGAAGCGTAGAACAGAGTAAAATGAATGATATTTTCATAATTGGATTGATGAATAATTGTTAGAATAAATGATCAAGGTTCTCCACCGATGCGCCTTGCGCGGATCTTGGCTCCGCCATTTCTGGAAAAATCTTCCACCGCACCGACATTGCCGAGGACGACCCAGTAGGTAATTTCGCCGATGCCGAGGTTTTGGGGATCGTTGAGGTCGCTGGCGAGTTTCTGCCATTCATTGTTGGCGTCGGTTTGGCCCGGGCCTGCATTTTCGATGTTCAACTGTTCGATGGAAAACCCGTGCTTGCCGGTGACGGTGACGTGATGGGTATTGCGCATGGAACTTACGCGGTCGAAGCGGGAAGCGTGGTGGGCAGTGGCGAAATCGAGGCCGTGAATGTTGCTGCCGAGTATGATGTGATCGCCGTCAGTATGTTCGTTGACCACGATGCCGGTGTGGTAGCCGGTGACGGCGACGTTGCGCAGTAAGGTGAGAGCCGCGTTGTTGATCGCGGGAGTGATGAGGCCTTTGGTGCCGTGGGTGGGTTTGGCGGATTGCACGTTATAAACGCCGGTGTTGATGAATACGTTTTCGAGTCGGCATTGCATGGCGTAATGCAGATCGATACCGCCGATGGCGGGATCATCGTAAGTGCGGACATCGAGATTTTCGATAACGACATGCACGGCTGAGAATCCGCCGTAGAGGGAATTTTTAGACGTTTCCGCTTTAATCACCGCCGCGCCTGCTTTGTCCAAGCATTTGAGAATGGTGCCTTTATCGCGCAGAGGAAAATTTCCGATGGTGCCGAACACTGGAGTCGGCGATCCCTCGCCAACGATTTCCACCGTAATCCAACTCGGGGCGGGTTTTGAAACAGGAGGGATGATGATGCGTCCTTGATATACACCTTCCGGGATGAGCATTTTTCCGCCACCGGCGGCGATGATTGCGTCCATGCATTTGGTGAATGCGGCGGTGTTGTCCGTTTTATCGTCTGCGACAGCGCCGTAGTTAGTGACGTTGAAAGTGGCAGCTTGAATTTGGATGAGTAGTGAGGAACAGATGAAGAGGAATGGGAGTTTCATGTGTCTGGGTTTACGTGGGTTAAGTAGAAACTATTTCTTCGGCTTTTCTGGCATGGGGAGATTGAAATAGCGATTGTAGAAAGCGAATTCCTGCGGGCTGCCGGAGTCGGGAGCGCAGAGTTCGGTATTCCATGCGGCGAGTTGGGCTTCGAGTTTTTTGGCGATTTCCGGTTGTTTTTCTAACAAGTTGGTTTTCTCGCCGGGATCTTTGGAGAGGTCGAACAGGTAGGTGGCTTTGTCGCTGAACTTGAGAAGTTTCCAATCGCCTTCACGAATGGCGGATTGACGCCAGAAGCGCCATGTGAGAGCACGCTTGGGAAGCGGTTCGCCTTTTGCGAGCATGGGCAGGAGATTCATTCCATCGAACTCTTCCGGGGTTTTCATTCCGGCTGCTGCTGTGCTGGTGGCGGCAACGTCTAACGAAGTGACTGGGGTTTTAATGATTTGACCGGCGGGGATTTTTCCTTTCCAACGCATGACATAAGGCACACGGATTCCGCCTTCAGAGAGCATGCCTTTTTCGCCGTTGAGCGGAGTGTTTTTCGATCCGTTCCAGTAAGCACCGTCGAGCTTGATCGGATCGTCCGGCATGGTGAGTTTCAATGGTGCGCCGTTATCTCCGATGAAAAAGATGAGAGTGTTTTCATCGATCTTGTGCTCCTGAAGTTTATCCATCACCCGACCGACGCCGTCATCAATGGAGGAGAGCATGGCGAGGGCGTAGCGGCGACGCTCGGGCATAACGCCGGGGAAGCGGTCGAGATATTTTTTCGAAGAGGCCATCGGCACGTGTGGTGCGTAATAGGCGCAGTAGAGAAAGAATGGTTTGTCGTGATGAAGATCGATGAATTTGACAGCGGCGTCGGATTGGCGGTCGATGCGATCGCCTTCTGTCATGATGTATTTGGGTTTCGGGAAACGATTGCCTTCGAGATCGTAGGTGGCGGAGTAGCGATTGAGATAACCGAAGAATGTTTCCTGAAAGCCGCGTGAATGGGGATGGAATTTGAAATCGAGGGCGGGTGGAATTTTCTTAGGATCGGGGACCTTGTATTTCTCCATGAACGCGGCGTCACTGTGATTGGGTTCGAGATGCCATTTGCCGACCATGCCGGTGGTGTAACCAGCTTTTCCAAGACGATCCGCGATGGTGGTTTCTGTTAGAGGAAGCGGGCCGTGGCCGTTGGAAATGTGGCCGAAACGGTTTTGATCGCGACCGGTCATCAAAGCGGCGCGTGACGGGCAGCATTGAGGTGCGGTGACGTAGCCATCGGTGAAGCGGGCGCCCTCGGCGGCCATGCGGTCGATGTTTGGGGTTTTAACATCTTTTTCCATGCCCATGCAGGAGAGATCGGCGTAGCCGTGGTCATCGCTGAAGAAGACGATGATGTTGGGTTTTTGAGCGTGGAGCGGAGAGGTGAGAGCGGAGAGGGTGGAGCAGAGAGCGAAGAGCGGAGAGCGGAGAGTGAGAGAGCGCGACTGGAGTCGCGCGGTCCGAGTTGAGAAGTGGATGCTCATGGTGTTTTGGGATAAGTGATAATTATCGGAGATCTATGAAGGGAAACGGATCGGTAGCGGATTCAGCAGGGACGGTTTGATCTCGTTTTGGCATGTAGCGAGGAGCGACGTTATCTTTGAGCCATGTTTTGAGTTGGGTGTGGAGCTTGGTGGTGAGCTCGGGCATCTGCTCGGCGAGATCCTGTTTTTCGTAGGGATCTTTCGTGATGTTGTAGAGGGAGAGTTTACCATGCCAGTCCCAGATGAGCTTGTGATCGCCGACGCGGATTCCGGAGTGTGGGGATAGCGGTTGGCCGTTGTCCGGGTGTTTGACGATGACGTTGAACGGATAATGCCAGATGAGGGTGCGCTCGGGACCGGGAGATGATGGATCTTTTAAAAGCGGCACCATGCTTTTGCCGTCGATTTTTTCGGGAGCGGGATTTCCTGTGAGTTCGGCGACGGTGGGCAAAAAGTCGGTGCAATCGATGACGGCGTTTGACCATTTTCCGCCAGCGAAACGACCGGGTTGATAGACGATGGTTGGAACACGCACACCGCCTTCGTAGAGCATGGCTTTACCGCCTTTGAAAGGTGGATTGGTTGTTGCGGCGGGTTCGGTGTAGGTGACGCCGCCGTTGTCAGAGGTGAAGATAAGGATGGTGTTTTCGGCGAGACCGGATTTCTCCAACGAGGCGCGGATCGCACCAACGGCATCGTCGAGGTTTTTCAACATCGCGGCATAGGTGGCGTTGTCACGGCCGAGGTGACCGATTTGTTTTTTATCGGCGAAATGTTTCACATCAGCGGGTGGCGCTTGGAACGGCGAGTGAACCGCGAAGGGCGCGTAATAGAGAACGAAAGGTTTTTTATTATCTTTCCGACTCTCGATGTAACGGACTGCGCGAACTTTTTCATCGTTTGTTAGATAATCTTCGCCCGTTGGCTCCCCTGCTTTGCCGACCCGAAATTTTCCCGGCTGGGTTGGAAAAACTGGCTTGGATTTGTTCCATGCTGCCTGCCATTTGAAAAACGGCGATGCGCCGGAATCGTGATAGGCCAACTCTTCAAATCCATGTGCGGCGGGTTGCAAATCATCCACTCCATGACCGCCGAGATGCCATTTACCGAGGAACGCGCAGTCGTGGGTTTTCAGGACTTTCGGCCATGTGGGCAATGCGGGATCGACGGAGGTGTTAGATGTCGCATTGATCCACGGGCGTTTGCCTTTGATCGGATCTTTATGAGCTAGAACATCGTGAGGGTTGAATCCTTCCGGAGGTGTCTGACCTTGGTTGAAATAGGTTTGGGTGTTTGGTGTGGCGGTGGTGACACCGATGGTTGACGCGATACGTCCTGTTAGAATTGCCGCGCGAGTTGGGGAACAAAGTTGGTTGGCGTAGGATTGGGAGAACGCGATACCGTCCGCGACGAGTTTGTCGAGATGCGGGGTTTCGTAGAATGGATCTTCGGGTTTTACGTCGTTGAAATGACGAGCGTAGGCGTTGATGTCCGTGATGCCGAGATCATCTGCTAGGATGAAGACAATGTTAGGAGGGTCAGCGTGGAGCGGAGAGGCGAGAGCAGAGAGGAGGAGAAAGAGAGAGAGTAATTTCATGTTATGGATTAGTTGCGATGAATTGGCGCACTGCGTCCTGATGATTTGAGGGATTCGAGTAGGGTTTTGAGTTCTCTCGCCATATCAGGGTTTGATGAGTATAGATTTTTCGTTTCTCCGGGATCGGCTTTGAGGTCGTATAGCTGGGCGGGTGCGGAGGGATCGGTGTCCGGGATGTGAAAAGGTTTAAGGTCTTCGCGTTTCTCGTAGTTGTTGCCGCCAGATGATTTGTGATCGATGTATTTCCAATTGCCTTTCCGAATCGAAAGGGTGTCTTTGCCTCGAAACGCTTGCATAAGAAGATGAGGGCGTATGGGTGTAGTCGCATTTCCGAGCCATACAGGAAGTAGATTGTAGCTATCTTCTGCAGCACTGTTTGGTAACTCAGCACCAACGACAGCTGCGAGAGTTGCCATGACATCGGTTAGACTGGTGAGTTGGTCGGAATGACTTTCAGGTTTAATTTTCGATGGCCAGCGTACGATGAAAGGCACGCGGTGGCCGCCCTCCCAGGCATCACGTTTGATTCCTCGCCATGGACGCGCGCCATCGTGTTGGTAGGTTTTACGCATGTCGATGACCGTGTCGACTTCAGGTCCATTGTCGCTGGTAAGTATGACAATCGTGTTTTCGGCAACCCCGAGTTTATCGAGGGTTTCCATGAGTTGGCCAACGGTCCAATCGAGTTGATGAATGAAATCGCCATGAGGACCAGCTTGTGTTTTACCTTGGAACTGTGGCGCGGGGAATGAAGGCAGATGAATTCCTTGGGTGGAGTGGAAAAGAAAGAACGGTTTGTCCGGCGATTGGCGTTGGTGATTTTCTAGAAACTCGCGGCTTTTTTTTAGGAAAACGAGATCGACCTCTTCCATGGAAAAATCGGGAGCGATATAGCCATCGCGGCAGTCCTGGGAATACGGATGATTGGGAAGTTTTGAGCGGTCGATTTTTTGCGTGGGAGGAACCGGAATGCGATTTCCATCGATGAATGCGTAGAGCCAATCCGTGGTGGGGCAACAGGCGGTTCCGAAAAATTTATCGAAGCCGTGATCGAGTGGGCCGCCTTTGATGGGACGGGAGTAATCGATGAGTTTGATGGCGTCTGGCGAGCTTTGATGAATGGGATTATTTTCCTTATCAAAAAATGTTAGGCCTATGTGCCACTTACCGTGAGCGGCGGTGGCGTAGCCGTTATTGCGTAGCATTTCTGGAAGAGTGAGGCGATCTTCTGTGATGAGTGAAGGGCCACCCACGCCAGTGAAGACGGAACCACCGTTCGGGACACGGAAAGCCATGTGTCCGGTCATCAGGCTGTAGCGAGTGGGAGTGCAAACCGTGGCGGGGCTGTGAGCATCGGTAAAGCACATGCCTTGCTTGGCGAGGCGGTCGATATTGGGTGTGGGGATCTTGGATTGATCGTTGTAGCAGGAAAGATCGCCGTAGCCGACGTCGTCTGTTAGAATGAGGAGAATATTGGGAGATTTGGCTGAGAGTTCGGAGCTTAGAACGCAGAGGAGGGAGCAGAGAGCAAAGAGAATAGAGTGCGCGGAGAGGTTCATCTGGGTTATTTGGCGCGGGGTTTTGGCTTTTTCACATCGATCGTTGCTTGGAGTATATTGGCTTTTGGAAACCATGCGGCGAGTTCTTTTTTGAGTGTGCTGTGCTCGGGGAGAGTGGCGAGATTGTCCCATTCGTTGGGATCGACTTGGTGATCGTAGAGTTCTTCGGAGCCATCTGAATAACGTGTGTAGCGATAGCGCTCGGTGCGGACGGAGTGGTTGTTTTGGTAGTGCGTGGTGAGGGCGGGTTGTTTCCACTCGGCTAGCGGATTTTTGAGCAAAGGAACGAGGCTGTTGCCGTCGATGTCGTTATTATTTGTCAGGCCGCATAGCTCGATGAGTGTTGGATATAAGGAAAGGAGTTCTGCCGGACGTGGCGAGGATGTGCCTTGGGTGTAGCCGGGGGCAGAAATGATAAGTGGAACGCGGGTGGCTCGTTCCCATAGGGATTGTTTTGCCCAATGGTCTTTTTCTCCGAGAAAGAATCCGTGATCCGAGTAAAGAACGACGATGGTGTTTTTGGCGTGGGGACTTGCATCAAGCGCGTCTAACAATCGGCCCACCTGTTCATCGGTGAAACGGATGCAAGCGAGGTAGGCTTGGACAGCTTTGCGCCAGTTGTCGGTTTTGACGAACCAATCATGAGACGGGCTGTGACGTGAGACGACGATGCTTTCAACGATGGCCGGAATGTCTTTGCGATCGTTTTCCTTAACGACGGGCAGTTGGATCTGATCTTCGGGAATCCCATCGAAAAATCGTGCGGGAGCGTAGAGAGGAACGTGAGGACGATAGAATCCGACGGTTAGAAAAAAGGGTTTGTCGCTTGGTTGTTGGAGCTGCGCTATCGCCCATGTGGCATCGGCGTGGTCCTGGAAAAGTTTTTCATCATAGGTTTGCGGACCGAAGTCCCAGAGACCGCGTGCGCCGTCCGGAGTTTCGGGGATGATGCGCGCGTCTTGCTTGAGTCGCTGACCGGGAATGGGGCCGATGACATCGAAGTCTCTTTCGGGCATACCGGAGTCGTGATAGATTTTCCCGGTGGTGAGGGTGCGATAGCCGTTGGCGGCGAAGTGGCGCGGGAGAGTGATGCGTTTTTTTAGCGCGGCGACATTCCATGGTGATGTTTGATTGTCGTAGATGCCACTATTAGATGGACGCAGTCCATACATGATACTGGTACGAGATGGATTGCAAATGGGAGCTTGGCAATGGGCGTTGGTGAAAAGCACGCCACGTTTTGCCAGTCGATCGATGTTAGGGGTTTTAGTTTGCGGATGTCCACCAAGGCAACCGACCCAGTCGTTGAGATCATCGATGGCGATGAAGAGGACGTTGGGTTTTTGGGCGGAGAGCGGAGAGCTGAGAGCGAAGAGGAATAAGGAGATGGAGAGAATGGGAGATTTGGAGAAAAGTTTCATAATGAAAACGTGAATCAAATGATGTTTAGCGAATCTCACTCTCTGCTCTTCGCTCCCTGCTCTCGGCTTGATGTCGGAAACTGCCAAGCTGTCGATTCCACGGGCTGTACGGTTCCGGAACTGCTTCGGCCATTGCTGATATATACTCTTAAAAGTGCGGAGAGTTTTTCGACGATTTCGGGATTTTGATCGGCGACGTTTTGGGTCTCACTGATGTCTTTATCGAGATCATAAAGCGCATGACCACTTTTGTTGGAAATGATGAGTTTCCACTGGCCTTTGCGGATCGCGATATCGCGGCTCATAGATTGGTGGATTGTCGCCTCGCGAATGGGTTGCTTGGTGGTTTCCAGTAGAGCGGGCAGAATACTGAAGCTATCCTCACCTGCGTTATCTGGAAGTTTCGCGCCGATGATTTCCGCGCAAGTGGCGATCAGGTCGTTATGACAGATGGTCTGATTGGAAACGGAACCCGCTTTGATTTTTTCCGGCCAACTCGCAATGAATGGCACGCGATGACCACCTTCGTAGATGCTGGTTTTTTCATCGCGCAAGGGCGGATAGGCGCGTTTGGCTGCGCCGTTATCTGCGGTAGCGATAATGAGGGTGTTTTTGGAAAGTCCTTTTTTCTCAAGTGTGTCTAACAACTGACCTAGCATGTGATCACCTTGGAACACCCAGTCGCCGTATTTGGGGTCCTTTTTCACCGTGTCCACAGCGCCGGATTTTCC
>JANOKJ010000179.1:0-12190 GCA_031419275.1 Akkermansiaceae bacterium
CCCTGCTGCAAATCATCCGAGTAATCCAACTCACTCCCACTCACAAACAACGCGCTCTTCGGATCAATCACCACATTCACCCCATTGCTAGGAACCAATATATCCCTATCCCGCGGTCCATCCACCAAATCCATCTTATACTGAAGTCCGGAACATCCTCCCCCGATCACTGCAATCCGCAATGCTCCATCCGATCGACCCTGCTTCTCCAATAAGCTGCGCAAGTGACTCGATGCATTATCCAGCACTTTTACCAACTTCTCATTCCCAATCTTGTAATTCACAGTGGTCAACATGACAAACTTGCAACTCTTCGTCTTTTCTTCCAATTCAAAAATCAAAAAACGCATTCTTTATAAACCACAAGCATACAGCCTTTAAAACAAAGCTGCAAAATCGCCTTCCCGTCTTGAGTCTCCAGTCTTGAGTCTCCAGTCTTGAGTCTTCTACTCCCACTCAATACTCGCAGGCGGCTTGGTCGAAACATCATAGAGCACGCGGTTGATGCCTTTGACTTCATTCAAGATCCGGTGACTGGTCTCGCGGAGAATTTCATACGGAAGCTCCACCCAATCGGCGGTCATCGCATCTTCTGAAACCACGGCACGGAGCGATATTGCCCATTCGTAGCTGCGCTCGTCGCCTTTGACACCAACGGTTTTCACCGGCACCAAACAAGCATACGACTGCCAGACTTTATCATACCAACCATGCTCTTTCAGTTTCCCGATAAAGATCGCATCGCACTCACGAATGATATCGAGACGCTCTTGGGTCACTTCGCCAGGGCAACGCACTGCGAGTCCCGGACCGGGGAATGGATGCCGTCCTAAAATATCCGGCGCGATTCCTAATGAATGCCCGAGTTCCCGGACTTCGTCTTTGAAAAGTTCCGCCAACGGCTCCAAAACTTTACCCTGCGCTTGTAGTTCAAGAATGCGATCCACCCGATTGTGGTGAGTCTTGATTTTCGATGCTTTGGATTTTGCATTCGATGCACTTTCGATCACGTCAGGATACAAAGTTCCTTGCGCAAGAAGTTCAGCATCGCCCACCGAATCCCAGAACACATCAATAAACAAATTCCCGATGATCACGCGTTTTTTCTCAGGATCATCGACGCCAGCCAGAGCTGTTAGGAAACGCTCACTGCAATCCACGGTTTCGATAGGAACACCCATACGGTGGAAGTTACTACGAACCTCTTCTCCTTCGTCTTTGCGCATCAGTCCGTGATCGACAAAAATCGCACGGACATTCGCACCTGCCTCTTTCAACAACACCGCCAACACCGTGCTATCTACCCCGCCGGAAACGCCGCAGACCACTTGCTTATTGCCGCATTTCTCACGGATGCCCTCGATCATCTCGCGTTTGAAATCCTCAATTTTAAACGGCATCAAATCTTTAGCCGTAAGCAAGAAATTGTGCAAAATACGCAAACCTTCATGGCTATGGGTCACTTCCGGATGAAACTGAATCCCATAAAAATTCTCGCCCCATTTCAGAGAAACAGGCGTCTTGTGTTGGTTTGTCGCCAAAATCTCCGCACACGCTGGTATGACTTTAACCGTATCGGAATGACTCATCCAAACCTGAGATTTTTCGGACAATCCTTCGTAAATTCCAGTGCGACTCGTTGGAAATAATTCCGCCGGACCATACTCGCGGCGATCACTCGCTTCGATCGTTCCACCGAATTTTAAATTCAACAACTGCATCCCGTAACACACACCGAGCACTGGAACGTTGAACGCTTTGAGGGCTTCAAAATCGAGATCCGGTGCATCTGGCTCACTCGTGCTGCGCGGACCGCCAGAAAGAATAATCGCACCCGGTTCACCGATGTGTGGAAAATCCTCCAACGCATAAAGCATCGCAAAAAATCCCAGCTCTCTAACCCGCCTGACAATCAGCTGCGTATACTGCGAGCCAAAATCAATTACCGCTACATGTCCTTTATCGTGCATATCCTGAATTTCTAAATCTCTTATCTTTAAAATTAACTCAACGGTTGATAGTTGGTTGGCTCCTCAGTCATCACGATGTCGTGAACATGACTCTCTCTCAAACCACCTGCCGTGATACGCACGAATTCCGCACGCTCTCTCAGCTCAGCCAAAGTCGACGCACCGACGTATCCCATGCCGGATTTCAATCCGCCCATGAGTTGGAAAATCACATCCGAAAGAGGTCCTTTGTATGGCACACGGCCTTCAACACCTTCCGCAACCAGTTTACCCGAACTATTCTGCGCATATCGATCACCCGCTCCTTTGCGCATCGCTCCCAAAGAACCCATGCCGCGATACGTTTTGAAACGACGACCCTGATAGAAAACACTCTGACCCGGGCTTTCACGCGTTCCCGCCAGCAGCGATCCCAACATCACCAGATCCGCACCCGCAGCGATCGCTTTCACGACATCGCCTGAATAACGAATCCCGCCGTCCGCAATCACTTTCACTCCCCGCTCGCGGCAGTAACCCGCCACGTTTTGGATCGCCGTAAACTGCGGCATCCCAACACCCGCGATCACCCGCGTCGTGCAAATCGATCCCGGACCCACGCCGACTTTCAGTGCATTTGCTCCAGCAGCAACCAGATCGCGCGCACCTTGTTCGGTCACAACGTTTCCAGCAACCACTGGCAAATCGCTCAACGAACGGAGCTTCTCGATCACATTCATCACGTGACGCGTGTGACCCGTTGCAGCATCGATGAAAAGCGCATCCGCACCGGCCGCAATCAGAGCCAGTGCCCTGTCTTCCATATCTGGACCCACGCCCACAGCTGCGCCGCAGCGAAGTTGTCCGTTCAAATCTTTCGCCGCACTGGTAAACGTGATTCGTTTTTCGATATCCGATCCTGTGATCAAACCGACCAATTTATTGTCCGCATCCACTAAAGGAAGTTTCTCGATGCGATTTTGATACAGGATCCGCCGAGCTTCTTCGATTTTCGTATTTGGCGGACCCGTGATCACTTTGTCCCTAGGTGTCATCACCTCACCCACCAATGCATCTGGCCTATCCAGATATCTGACGTCTCGACCTGTCACCATTCCCTCCAAGCGGCCATTTTCGTCAACCACTGGGAAACCCGAAAATCCATTCGCCTCCATGATCGAGAGGACTTTTTCCACAGTGTCGGTTATCTTTACCGTATAAGGTTTGTTAATCACTGCACTCTCCGAGCGCTTCACCTTGGAAACCATGCTCGCCTGCTCATCAATCGGACACGCCCGATGAATCACTCCCATCCCGCCCTCACGAGCCAATGCAATCGCCAAATCATGCTCGGAAACCGTATCCATTGCCGCGGAAATCACCGGTAAATTCAAAGAAATACCCTGCGTAACTTCCGTCGTTAAATCCGCCTCACCCGGTAATACCGAGCTCATCGCCGGAACCAAAAGCACATCGTCAAACGACAATCCCAAAGAAATCTCTGCCATGCGAAAGTCAACAGGGCTGCCAGCCTCTCCGCAAGCCTGTATTTCAAAAAAAGCTACCAATCAGGTAGAGCTGCATCGCCGCAGGCTCTAGACTGCTGCAGTTAACTGCAGCTCTTTGGGTTGATATGTTTTAACGGAAATTCAAGGTAACTACCAATCACCACGATTATCCATCCAGACCGCAAAAGCTGGGAATGATCCCAGCAGTCCAAAGCCTACGACGTAAATATAACTATTTGGATCTCACCGCCAAACCAACCCCACGCGCTCCACCATCACATCGGTTCTTCTTGGTTTGAGCGTTTCTTTTTCCAGACCAATCGTGGCAGCATCGTAATTCCGTTCAATTTCCGCCAATCCTGCGTCCATTTCTTGAGTGATGGCCGCCATCTCTTGCTGGAGGCCTTGAATTTTTCCTTCTGCATTTCCGACATCTCGATGTTGTTTGTAGGCGCTGGTGGTTTTTGTGATCGATCCCGAGGTCGTGCCGCCAAGCCCGACTTTGCGTCCGAACACGGCTTTTAAAATTCCGCCCATCACCGAAGCCCCGGCATTGATTTTAGCGGAGGTTGCTTCTGCTTTTTCGCGTTCGAGTTGGGCTACGGCAGTGCGCATACGTCCCTCCAGCATGCTGATTTTTTTACCCAACGAATCTTTGAGTTTCTCCATCGCTTGATCTCGGGCTTCGCGGGCTTGATGGGAAATCCGAACTCGAAAATCCCCCTCCGTTTCCCCGATCTGCGCCCAGAGTTTCAACTCAGGACATGACCAGATTTCTTCTTTCTCACTTCGATAAAGTTCCTCCTCAAACTGCTTCGCCACTGGCTTGTAATTAGCCGCATTCATCGCGTAACCCGGTAGATTTCCGAACTTCACACCTTCTTCCGGATGATCATCGAGATCATGAACATCAATCGACAAACTATGCTCCCAATCGATTCCATTTTCTAACAACGGATTCAGCTTCACCAATTTTCTCGATCCCTCAATCCCAGCTTTCGTCAGAGCAAAATGCACTGTCGCCTCACGCAAGAGATACGGCTGATACGATTCACCATCTGGTTTCATGAAAAGTTCGATCACACCCGCGCCGACCGCTGGCCTTCCTGCCTGATCTTGAGTTGGAGCCGCACGCAGCATCGGATTCACCTCCGCCGCTACTTGCGTTTTTGCAACATCGAACTTACCGCGTTTCCCATCCATCAAAGTCTTGATCTGACCACGCGTCAGAGGTCCTGTTAGATAACTCATCACCCAACGCACATGAAACAACACCGGTTGATCTTCGTGGACATTGTTCATCAGGAAAATCCGATTCCCCAAGCCCGATAACAACCGCTCCATTTCCTTGCGGTTAAACTGCGCGTTCTGCGATCCCGCTGCGCCTTCCAAACCATCCAAAACCCGCAGCTTGTCGCGCTCGGTTTGCAACCTACCTAAAAACCATGTGCCGATGTTCGACAAAGCCTTGTAATCCAAATCCACCGGATTCTGCGTCGCCAACAAACAACCCAATCCAAACGCGCGCGCCTGTTTGAGCATGGTCATCATCGGTCGTTTGGAAGGCGGATTTGCGGTCGGCGGCAAGAAACCGTAGATCTCATCCATGTATAGCAGCGCGCGCAGAGAAGTTGTACCCCGCTGGGTTCGCATCCAACCCAACATCTGATTGAGCAACAAACTCACAAAAAACATCCGCTCCGTATCGCTCAAATGCGCGATCGAAAAAATCGAGATCCGTGGCTTGCCATCTTCCCGATGCAGCATTTTGGCGATATCCAACGGAGGCCCTTCAAGCCAACTCGAAAAACCCGGTGAGGCCAGCAGATTGTTAAACTTCAGAGCCAACACCTGCCTCTGCTTTTCAGAATAAAAACTCTCCACATCCATCACCCCAACCTTGCTGAAACTCGGCCGCTGGATCTGGGTGATTAAACTTTCCAAACTCACTCCCCGACCCGCACTCCACTCGGTCTGAAAAATCATCGCCAACAACACCGCCTCCGGACTCTGCGTACCCGAACCATCAACCCCTACCAACGATAGCAAACTCTCCACCGTCCCACTGACGTGATCACCAAATAGCTCCCTATCCTCTAACACCTCCAGCGGAGGAACCGACAGCGAACCCAAAATCGAAACCGGAATTCCCGCGCTACTGCCCGGCGTGAAAATATTAACATCCACATTTTCACGCAATTTCGTGATCCGCTCAGGACTTTGTCCCCAATCGGCCAATCCCTTCTTCCACATCGCCGAGGTTTTTTCCGAATGTTCATCGACCGTGATCCCCTTCTTCGCCGCATCATCCGCGTTCACCCATGGTTTGAAACTCGCGGCATCGAGCTCTGGAAACGTCAGCATCAAGTTCGCAATATCCCCTTTAGGATCAATCACGATCGCTGGAATATGATCCATCGCCGCCTCTTCTAACAAAGCCATGCACAAACCCGTCTTCCCTGAGCCAGTCATCCCCAAAACCACCCCGTGAGTCACCAAGTCCTTCGAATCATACAACACCAAATCATCACCGATTTGACTACTTTCCAAATCATACTCTTTTCCCAAATAGAACTGACCCAGCTTTTCGTAATCACTCATTTCCAGACTCATGATTACTAATTGGCATGCGAATGAAAAAATCTCCAGTCAGGAATCCAAAAATTCTTCGGACCCCGCCTCAGAACTAAAGCAGCCACATGATCGCTTTGATCACCGCTGCGATCACCCCGACAAAACTCAGAATGATCGCAATAATGCTTAACGCACCCCCGCGAACGTTCGATCTCACAGCAAACAAAATACCCAGGAGCCCAAAGATAAATGCGACAGCCGCAAGGATAAGTCCTAAAAATACGCCGACTTTAAAACTTAGAATGGCGGCAACAATCGCAACGATCGATGCGAAACTGAAAGAGGCTTGTTTGTTGTCCATAACTGACAACATCCACTCGCATTAGAGATTATCAACCCTTCATCTCACCATCTTCCATGGCTGATAGCATAATTCTCAGCGCCCCGCCAGAAATCCACACCTCCCAAACCAAACAGGCCAGTGACAGACCCATCAAAGCAAGAGCAGTTGCAAACGTCGTCATCGCCAGCATGCTCTGACTACCAATCACACTAACCATCGAAATCACACATAACAGAAGGCTCATAGCCCCCAATAACTGCATCCCCCGAATCAAAACCAAGCGCTTCCGCAAATTCTGAATCTGCCGCATCAGCAGGCTGTCTTTCTGTTCCAACCAATCCCGATGCAGATTCCGAATCAACGCGGATAGATGCAAAAACCGATTCGTGTAGGACAAAAACAACAAACTAATCGCCGGAAATAACAAAGCCGGTGTCGAAATTTCCAAATGCATGACCTCACTTAACATCATCCTATCCAAACTGACAACCCGACTCTGATGCGAGAAAACGGAAGAAATTTAACCACGAATTTCACGAATTACACAAATAGGAAATCAGATTAGCTGATGTTCATTCGAAACGGCTATCCATCAGCAACCATTCGTGATATTCGAGTAATTCGTGGTTAAATCAATTTCACTCTTCACTATTGACTACGCTGCGCTCCGTCCATGCTATTTGAGCTTCGCTTTAGGCAAATAGTTCGTTAAACGAACTCTGCATTCATCATTCACCCTTCAATCTCCGCACATGAAAAAAGCTGACCAAGCCTTCCTCTTCGAACTCCTCCAAACTCCATCACCCACTGGCTTCGAAATGCCGGGACAAAATGTCTGGGCCAAATATCTTGAGAAAACCGCCACCAAGATCGAGTGCGACGCCTACGGCTCCACTTGGGCGACCCTTGAAGGCAAATCCCCGAAAACTATCATGCTCGCAGCGCATGCGGACGAGATCGGCTACATCATCAAACACATCGATGACAAAGGCTTCCTGCGCATCGATCGCATCGGTGGCTCGGATGCAGCAACCGCGCGCGGCCGTCGTGTCCATATTCTCGGCGATGACGGGATCGTTTCGGGAATCATCGGCAACACCGCCATCCACCTCCGCCGCGACGAACTCGGCGCCGAAAAAGCACCCGCCGTCCACGATCTTTGGATCGATGTCGGCGCATCCAACGCAAAAGAAGTCGCAGCCATGGGACTCCGCGTCGGCCACCCCATGGTCTATCAAGACGGCCCAGCCGAGCTCGCCCACAAACGTATCATTTCCCGCGCACTCGATAACCGCCTCGGTTCCTACATCATCGCTCAGGTCATGAAACGCATCGCCGCTTCCGGCAAGCAACCCGCAGTGACCTTGGTTTGCTTGAACGCGATCCAAGAAGAAATCGGCGGCAACGGCGCAATGATGGCGACCTATCGATTAAAACCCGAAATCTGCCTTTGCCTCGATGTCACCCACGCGACCGACACCCCGGGAATCGACCCCGCGAAATTCGGTCACGTCAAACTCGGCCACGGCCCATCCCTCACCCACGGCACTTGCAACCATCCGCACATCGTCAAACGCATGATCGAGATTTCCAAAAAACAGAAAATCGATATCCAACACGAATCCTCCAGCCGCTTCTCCGGAACCGATACCGATAAGATTTTCAACTCCCGCGAAGGTATCCCTAGCGCCCTCGTTTCCATCCCTCTACGCTGCATGCACTCCGTCGTCGAAACCGCACACCTCGACGACATCGAATCCACCATCCAACTGTTAGAAGCCTTCGTGCTATCCGTAAAAGACACCGACACCTTCCACCAGAAATTAGGCGCGTAGGAAAATCTTCCTCTGAAAACTGAACACTAGCAAACTAGCCAACTTTTCCTTTAAGAAACGGCACCAACTCATCCACCCCGAAATCCGCAAGCACCTCGCCATCCCAATCCAAAGTCGGCGCTTTGCTCTGCCCCGATAGAGCAACCATCTCCGCCATCGCTTCAGCATTTCCAGAAACCACAACTTTCTGCACCTCGATCTGATGCTTCGCTAAATACTGCTCCACCTCAATGCACCAAGGGCAACCATTCTTCACATACAAAATACGTTCGTGTTCCATGGCGATACCCTGAACGAAAATCCCCGCATTGAGTAGCCATTATTTCTGCAAGTGTTTACCCGTAGCTGCCCCGTTCCGGGGCAGACCGTGCCATCGGCGTCTCGCCGATGAGAAGTTTCACTCGATATTCGATTTCCCAAGGCTCGGCTTCACGATCAGCAACACACCCAAAATGATGGCTAAATACCCATACCCACCCGGTGAGTAACGTCTCCCAACCGATGGCCCATCTGAACCGATATAAACCGCAGCGATCCCCATAAAAATCGCTATCACACCAATCACCCGCGGCAGAGTCTTCTTGGTTCTCGGCGGAAGCATCCGACGAACCATCATCGCCTCCAAATATATCGTCTCCAATTCGGATTCCTCCAACAATTGCCCAAGCCCCTCAGCCTCCAATGAACTAACGACCTGATCCATCTCACCATACTTCATCGCAAGCTCCATGGCTCGCTCTCTCGCTACTTCTCGGGTGCTCATAGGGTTTTAGATTTCAGGAGTTCATTGATTAAGACTAATCGAATAACGAGCGACAATATCAGCCTTTGAAATCTCCTCCCAGCATGTGCGCTGAGTCTCAAGTTTGCTCCATATCTTCCCATACGTCCCCTCATCTTCAGGACGAACGGCTTCTGTCTCATGCAATAGACACTTTATCACCGCAAGTTGTGCAGCTCGCACTTTCTCAGCAGCCTTCTCCAATTTTTGAATGGAACCATTCTTACTAATGGAATGAACCAGCTCAGCTTCCCGCTTCTCGAGAATCCCTTTTTTCTTCTGCGCGCCTTGGCGGACGATGTATGAAGTCATTTTGGTTCGTTTACTTAATCACAAATGAATCTAGCGCTCTTACAAATCAAAAATCAAACCTCAAACCTCAAACCTCAAACCTCAAACCTCAAACCTCAAACCTCAAACCTCAACATTCATCAATCGTCAATCGTCAATCTATTCAGTCAGAGCGGTTTTTTGATTTACGATTGATGAATGACGATTGTTGATTTTTAAATGAAGACTTCCACCCCGCACCATCAAAAATCCTCTTATCTTCTATCTACCTACCACAACCCATACTTCCCATACGCCATCACATAAATTCCCATCAAAAGATTCGCCACCGCGTGCATCACCACACAAGCACCTAGATTTTTGCTCCAGACACAAAGCGCATACGTAAACGATCCATAAACCAGGGCTCCAGCCCAATCAATGGGTGCGTGGGCAGCCATGAAAAGCGCGGTGACGATGAGATAGCTTTTCCAATGCGCGCGACCGAACGGTTGTTTCCAGTAATCCCCTTCCCAATCCATGCAGAAACGCATCACGAAACCTCGCCAAAATATTTCTTCGACCAAGGCAACGATCACCACTGCACGTAAAAACCGCATGGTGAGCGACGACCAGTAAGCGGCAGGATTTTCGAAAATCCCAGGATCGAAACCTTCATCGCGCTTGGCGATTCCTAACAGTTTCATCCAGCCATCGGTCTCACCGGATAAACCCCATGCATCGTAGAGCGTCGTGGGTAGAAGCCAGAAACTTATCCCCACCGCCCCAAACACGACTCCGATAGCGCACCATTTCAGGCTCCAATCGAACGTGAATGACTTCCAATAACGAACCAGTAAACCGAAAACCACGAGCGTTTGAATGGGGTAAATCCACTGTGCGACATCGCGTTTCCACCACGGAGCCGCCGGATGATCCCAACCGATCAAACTCTCCGCCAACTGCAAGGCGATCAGAAAAACCATGAACACCGCGAACGGCACCACGTGTGCTTTCGTCAGTCGATCTGGATGTTTCGGATCGTTTTCCATCCAGATAAATTGTTAGATTAAACTTTGGAAACGAAACGCTCAATGCAATCCATCGCCTTGCGCAGATCCTCCATGCCGGTTGCATAGCAACAGCGCAAGAAACCTTCTCCGCTAGGACCGAACGCACTACCCGGAACCGCAGCGACGCTTTCCGCCTCTAGCAAGCCCATCGCAAATTCTTTCGAACTCAATCCGGTCTTACGGATATCCGGAAACACGTAAAACGCGCCGCCTGGCGTATGGCAATCCAAACCGATCTCGTTCAAACGCTTCACCAAGAAATCTCTGCGCTGATGATAACTTTCCTTCATCATCAACATCTGCGGCTCACCGTTCTCCAACGCCTCTATCGCTGCGTTCTGACTCATGATAGGCGCACAGAGCATCGAGTATTGGTGGATTTTCATCATCGCCTCAATGATGGGCTGCGGCGCACAGGCATAACCCAAACGGAAACCCGTCATCGCAAACGCTTTCGAGAAACCGTGCATCAAAATCGTGCGCTCCTTCATTCCGGGCAACGATGCAATCGAAACATGCTTGATCCCATCGTAACGTAGTTCGCTATAAATTTCATCAGCCAGCACAATCAAATCGTGTTCAATCGCAAGCTTCGAAATTCCCTCAAGATCCTCGTTACTCGCAACCGCACCCGTCGGATTCGTCGGGAAATTCAACATCAAGATTCGACTTTTAGGCGTAATCGCCTTGGCGAGTGCCTCCGGCTTAAGTGAAAACCCATCTTCTTTCGTCGTCTCAACAGCTACCGCCACGCCATGTGCCATGACGATGCTTGGCGAGTAGGAAACGTAACAGGGCTCGTGATAAATCACTTCCTCACCCGGATTCAGCAAGGCCCGTAGCGCGATATCAATCGCCTCCGAAACTCCCACCGTCACCAAAACCTCTTTCGCCGGATCATAATTCACATCGAAAAATCCCGATACATATTTGGAAATCGATTTCCGCAAGCTCAACAAACCGAGGTTTGAGGTGTAGGTCGTCTGGCCTTTTTCCAAAGAATAAATCGCCGCTTCACGGATGTGCCAAGGCGTCACAAAGTCCGGTTCGCCAACCCCCAACGAAATCACATCGTCCCGACCCTGCACCAATTCAAAGAAATCACGAATCCCCGATCTCGGGATCGATGCCACGTGGCGTGCTATTTTCGCTGTATAATCCATATAAAAAATCCGTCAAACGCGGGGGACGAAGATCAAACCCTCCTTAACTCTCGCCGTCAATCCAAACACTACCTATCATCACCCCTCATTTTTAAGGTTGCCAAACCACCCCCGCCCTTCCAATCTCTCTCTGTTGACACGACGGTTGACTGCTTTTGGAATCTCTCCACGGCTGTCATTTAAGCAATCGCTCCCACGTTTCCACCCTCTCACCAGATCGGGTGTTTTGTTGGGAAACCATCATGCTGAACCCGTCCATTTCCAGGTATCACCGTTAGATTTTCATATCATCGGCTTACCCTCCCCATCTTCCCCTTTCTCTCGTGGATAAAAAAATTCCACCACACCCCTTTTCCAAAACATTGACCGAATGAGCCAAAAAAGCACCGACGACTCCCTCAAACTCCCAGCCAAAAGCAAGGGCGCCAAACCGGCGAAAGCTGCCAAAAAGGCCGCAGTCAAAAAGACTCCCACCAAAAAAGTAGCCACGAAAACGGTAAAAACAGCCGTCACTAAGGTCGCCAAGAAAGCTGCTACGAAAACTGCCAAAAAGACCGCAGTCAAAAAAGCCGCCGCTCCGACCCCAGAAATAAAGGCACCTTCTGCCCCAGCACCTATCGTCGCAACACCCATTCAAGCGCGACCCATCGAACCCATCGCCGCACCAAGACCCATCGCACCACCAGTTCTTCCT
>JANOKJ010000180.1:0-12731 GCA_031419275.1 Akkermansiaceae bacterium
AAAAATTAACAACCTCCACGCAACCCTCGAAAACGGCACTGAGATCCTCAAAGGCGTCAGCCTTGAAATACCTCCTGGTGAAATCCATGCCATCATGGGACCAAACGGATCCGGGAAATCCACGCTTTCCAAAGTCATCGCCGGTCACGAATCCTACGTCCCAACCGCTGGAGAAATCCTGCTCGATGGTGTAGACATCTCTGAAATGTCCATCGATGAGCGTTCGCGTGCCGGAATTTTTCTCGCGTTCCAATACCCTAACGAAGTCCCAGGCGTCTCCAACGCGAATTTCATCCGCGCGGCTCTTCAAGCTCGTTTGCCAAAAGGCGAGGAAATCGATGCCGTCGCCTATTACAAATCTCTCTACGAGAAAATGGATCTGCTAGAGATGGATCGCAAGTTCACTGGTCGCGCCGTGAACGAAGGCTTCTCCGGTGGTGAGAAAAAACGTAACGAGATCCTTCAGATGATGATGCTCTCACCAAAATATTGCATCCTCGATGAAACAGATTCCGGCCTCGATATCGATGCCTTGAAAATCGTCGCGAAAGGTGTCAACGCGATGCGTTCGCCTGATCGCGGCATGCTGCTCATCACTCACTACCAGCGTTTGTTAGATTATATCAAGCCTGACCATGTCCACGTCATGGCAGAAGGCCGTATCGTGAAATCCGGCGGCCCTGAACTCGCGCTAGAACTGGAAGAACACGGCTACGATTTCTTGAAAGAACCCGCTCTCGCTTGAACGCCTGATATTCAGTAAACTTTTTTACCTTTTCCCATGTCATACCAAGAAACAGCCACCGCAGTCCTCGATGAGGAAACGCACGATGCGATCAATATCGACCGCACCAAGGGCGACTTTACTTTCCCCGAGCGCAACAAATTCGATGCCGGTTGGGGGCTTTCCTCCAAGACAGTCGATTACATTTGTGATGTGAAACAAGATCCCGATTGGGTTCGCGAATTCCGTCACAAGGCTCTGGCTGTGTTTGAAAGCAAACCGATGCCGACCAACTGGGCGACCGAGGATTTGAACAACATTCATTTCGATAAAATCCGTTACTACCTCTCGGATGGTGAAAAACCCAAACGGACATGGGACGAAGTGCCTGCGGAAATTTTGGAAACGTTTGAGCGTTTGGGAATTCCTCAGCAAGAGCGCGCCTTTCTTGCCGGCGTGGAAGCGCAATACGATTCTGAGGCGGCTTACTCTAACATGAAAGAGGAGCTCACCAAACAAGGCGTGATTTTCGTCACATCCGCAGAAGGTCTCAAAGAGCACGAGGAAATTTTCCGTCCTTGGTTTGGAAAAGTCATCCCAACTGGCGACAACAAATTTTCCGCTCTCAACAGCGCCGTGTTCTCCGGTGGTTCGTTCATCTACATCCCGAAAGGCGTGAAGCTCAAACAACCGCTCCAAGCCTATTTCCGCATCAACTCGGAATCCTTCGGACAATTCGAACGCACCCTCATCATCGCCGATGAAGGCGCGGAAGTGATGTACATGGAAGGTTGCACCGCACCGAAATTCGAGACCGCAACCCTGCACTCCGCCGTCGTCGAACTGGTCGCACTCAAAGGTGCAAAAATCCAATACGTCACGGTTCAGAACTGGTCATCGAATGTTTTCAACCTCGTCACCAAGCGCGGCTTGGCGATGGAAGACGCGGAAGTTCGCTGGATTGATTGCAACATCGGCTCGCGCCTTACGATGAAATATCCTGGTGTGATCATGAAAGGCGAACGCGCTCGCGGCGAAGTCATTTCCATCGCGCTCGCCAACACTGGCCAACATCAAGACACCGGCGCGAAAATGATTCACGCGGCAAACAACACCACCTCGAACGTCGTTTCTAAATCGATCTCGGTTGGCAAAGGACGCTCGACCTATCGCGGCCAAGTCCACATCCCAAAACATCTCAAAGGATGTAAAAACAACACGGAATGCGATGCGCTTTTGATCAACAGCAATTCCCGCACCGACACCTATCCGGCGATCACCGTGAAAGGCAACCGCCACGCGACCCAGCACGAAGCCTCGGTTTCTCAAGTTTCCGAGGAAATGTTGTTCTACATGCAACAGCGCGGACTCAATCAAGGACAAGCGATGTCGCTCGCCGTCAACGGTTTCATCAACGATCTCGTCCGCGAGTTCCCGATGGAATACTCGGTCGAATTGAAACGCCTCATCGATCTCGAAATGGAAGGCAGTGTTGGGTAAATGCTGAAAATCTGAAACGCTGAAATTATTCTTCATGATTACCACCACCACTCTTCCCGCTTGGCTTCAAGCACGCCAGCAAGCCGCTCAACAACGCTACGAATCCACTCCCACTCCGAAACGTGGTGATGAGCAATGGCGTTTTGCCAATATCAAACAGCTCAATTTTGAAAACCTTTCCGGTAAAGCATTGCATGCCGATCCTTCGGATCTGATTTCACGCTCAGGCGGTCTCGAAACCCCTGCTGCGAAATTCGTTTTCCTCAACGACGATTTGATTCACTCCGAAAATTCTTTGGCGGATAACATCATTTGCCTTCCGCTCGAAGAGGCATTTGAAAAGTATTCCGATCTCGTTCAACAACATTTCATGAAGCAAGAGACTCGTCTCGGCTCCGCCAAATACGCAGCACTGCATGAGGCATCTGTTAGAAATGGTTTATTTGTGAGCGTGCCTGAAAATCAAATCGTTGATGGCACAATCGAAGTGCATCATTGGATATCCGGCGGTGTCACGGTTTTCCCTCATACTCTCGTGGTGACAGGCAAATCATCGAAAGTCCGCGTCGTGGATATTTTTCATTCCGCTGACAGCGAAACTGCAGGCCTCGTCATCGCCTTCAATGATCTTTACGCTGGCCAAAACTCCAGCCTCGATTATGTGGCGATCCAAGCGCTCAATGAGGTCAGTCGCATCATTTCGATCAACGAAACTTCCACCGCCCGCGATGCAAGAGCAAAAGGCTTTGTGCTAAACACCGGTGCAGCATGGGCGCGTAATGAATCGCTCTCCCGCCTCGAAGGTCCTGGTGCGCATTCCGATATGCTCAGCGTGTCGATTCCAGACCGCGAACAAGAATACGATCAACGCACCTACCAGCATCATGTTTCAGAAGGAACATATTCAGATCTGCTCTACAAAAACACCCTATACGGACATTCCAAAACGGTGTTCTCCGGTTTGATCTCCGTGGATGAAAAGGCTCATCACACCGATGCCTACCAGACTTGCCGCAACCTTTTGATGACCGATGACTGCGAGGCTAATTCCATGCCCGGCCTCGAAATCAATGCAGACCAGGTCAAATGCTCCCACGGTTCCACGTCCGCTCAGATTTCAGATGAGGAAATTTTCTACCTCCAAGCTCGCGGAATCGATCCAACGCGCGCCCGTCAACTTATCGCACGTGGTTTCTCTATCGATGTTGTCGAACGCTTGGGTGACGTAGCGATCGAATCTCTCATTCTGAGTTACATCGACGAGAAATTCACCGGTATCGCCAAAGATTGATTACGAGGGCTTGCGAAAAAAACAAAGTGAACTAAGTTACACATCATGCTTAATCGAATTTTGATTCCCGCTATCGTTTTAACCGCCTCCGCTTTTGCTGCGGATATCTCAAAAATTCCGTTCAAAACGGCAGAAGGCAAGGAAACCAGCCTCTCCGCTTATTCAGGAAAAGTGATTCTGTTAGTCAATGTCGCCTCTAAGTGCGGCTACACGAAGCAATACACTGGGCTTCAAAAACTTTACGAAGACAATCAAGGCAAAGGCTTGGTCGTCATCGGATTTCCCTGTAACAACTTTGGTGGACAAGAACCCGGGACTATTGAGGAGATCCAGAAGTTTTGTTCTAAGTCCTTCAACGTCACTTTTCCCATCATGGATAAAATCGACGTAAAAGGGGATAATCAGCATGCTTTGTATGCCGCATTGACGGGTAAAGACGGTGCGTTTCCTGGAGATGTGAAATGGAATTTCGGTAAAATTTTGATCGGTAAAGACGGCAAGCCTCTGGCTCGTTTTGAATCCGCGACCAAACCCGACAGCAAGGAATTAACTGACGCCATCACTGCTGCCTTGGAAAAATAATTTTATCCCTTATTTATTTTCCCATGAAACGCATGGAATCTAATCAGAAATCTCATATCAAGCTGCTACTGCCAGCGCTCTTGGTGTTGGTGTGTTTAAATTCCTGCGTGCCTCTGGCTATCGGAGCGGCAGGCGCAGCCGCTGGTTACATAGCTAGAGATAATGGAGTTGGTGTCGCGGAGCCTTTAGATTCAAGTAGCTCAGATCAGACTCACGACTCATACGAACCGGCGGTGTATTGATCATTCCGCTTCTGCGTGTCCTGATCGCCAGTGAATTAAAGGTATTTCGTTAGATAGGTTGATCAACCTAGGCAGAGAGGCGAAATTTTTGAATGGCCTCTTGTCAATTTTCCTAGGCACTGCATCAATTGCATCAGTGATTCAACACGTCAATGATCCGGTTTCGCCGGGAGATAGCCAAACTGGAAAGCGTATGCTTTTTCTAGATGCGCTGCGTGCTTTTGCCTCGGTAATGATTCTTTTGCACCACTTTGCCCTGTATCCTCCGCTGTCCGAAAACGCGAGACCTATACTGGGTGCAGTGGTGGATTGGTTTAGTGATTACGCGCGGATGACTCAGGTGTTCTTCGTGGTGGGTGGTTATGTTATGGCACGCTCAATGTCTGCTCGACAATGGGGACTGAGTGCTGCAGGAGAATTTCTAATTCAACGATATTGTCGGCTGGGTATTCCCTATTTAGCGGCGATTCTCTTAGCTATTGCGGCGAGTGCGTTTAGTCGTGGATGGCTTCAAGCAGATGTTGTCGGCACTCCACTCACGCTCTCGCAATTTGTTGCGCATCTTTTCTTTTTACAAGAGCTGCTGGGCTACGAACATTTATCGGCGGGCTTGTGGTTCGTTTGCATTAATTTCCAGATGGGATTGATCTATGTAATCATGCTTTGTCTGCGCGATACATTAGCGCGTTGGCGTGGAGCTGCCGCAGGAGAGAATAGTATGGATCCTGCGATGATCGTAGGATGGGGGATATCGCTATTATCATTGTTCTACTTTAACGTGGATTCAAAATGGGATTCATGGGTAATGTATTTCTTTCCCTATTTTTTCATGGGCGTCGTGATCCACCGCGCCATGCAGAATAAACGCTCGGCTGTGGAATTTTGGCTATACGTGTGCGTGGTTATGATCGCTGTAGCCTTTGACTGGCGTTGGCGGCTGGTAAATACGGTCTTGGTGGGGTTGCTGCTATTTGGCGCCGATAAAACAGGACTCGCCACTCGTTGGCCGAAGAGCCGCTTGATCGCCAGTATGGGCAAGGTGTCCTACTGCCTGTTCTTGGTTCACTTTCCAGTTTTGCTCATGGTTGCCAGCTTATGGGAGCGGCTCAACTGGACATCTCCTTACCAAGCGATCGCAGGGTTGCTTACTGCCTTCCTAATCAGCGTGGCGACCTCATTCGGGTTCTATCGCTACATTGAGCGGCCCTCTGTAAGCTTGTCCCGCATCGGGTCTAAAAGAACATCAGGAAGGACGGAAGTTGGAGGATAATGCACAGGGCGTTAGAGCGCCTTGATTGCGACCATGATCCGCTCGGTCAGTTTCTCGTATCCGCCTTTGTTTGAGTAGGCTTTGAACTCTTCAGGTGAGAGAATGATAGGTTTGCCGACTTTCACGGTGATTCTAGCGAAACTCATTTTGCCTGAGCCACGTGGCAGCGCCTTATCTGCGCCGAATATGCGCACAGGTTGGATTGGAACACCGGCTTTTGCTGCGATCATGCCGATGCCAGGTGCGGCGGGGCCGATTTCGCCGTCCAAAGTTCTGGCGCCTTCTGGAAAAACCAATACCCGCCAGCCCTCTTTGAGTTTACGGATCACGGTTTTCATCGAACTCATGTCCGGCTTTTCCTGATCGATTGGGATGGCATTCCATTGGGGGAAAAGCCATTTGCCGACGCTTACAAACAGAGTCTTGCGAGCGAAGAAAACCATCTCAGTCTGATAGAGATTTCCGATCAATGGCGGATCAAGAAAGCTTTGGTGATTGGATGCGACCAAGACCGGACCTGAAAGAATCAGGTTTTCTCGCCCATCGATACGTAGGCCGAAAAGAGTGCGATAGGCGGCACCAAAAAGTAGCCAGCCGATCCAATAAATCCAACGCATCATTTTTGTTGGCTCTTCGCTTTCATTAAATTGAATAGGCTGCGGAATGGGGAAACCTTGGTTTCGAAGAATTCCGATGGCGGCCTCGATAGCTCCTTCAATTGAAAGTTTTGAGGTATCTAACACCGTCGCTCCATCGGCAATCATCAGTGGTGCGGTTGCTCGTGAACTATCCGCAGCATCGCGTTTCGCTACGGAATCTTCTTCACCATCGCCTGAGCGGCGGCGGTTGCGGACTTCGGGATCCGCATCGATGTAAATTTTAAAGGGAGTTTCAGGAAATACCACCGATCCGATATCACGGCCTTCCATGACCACGTGGGTGCGGTTCAGGTAGTCGCGTTGGAGGGCGACAAGTTTTTCGCGGACTTCTGGAATAGCGGAAATCACCGAAACATTTTCGTTGATCTCTGGATTGCGGAGATGCGGTTCGGGATTTTCGCCGTCGATGAGAATTGTCGAGATCAAGCCATCATCACCGCATGTGATTTGGATTTCACTTAACAAAGATAAAATGACGGGAGTATTTTTTGGGTCTATGCCCTCGGAGAGAATTTTCCATGTGACCGCGCGATACATAGCGCCGGAGTTCACCATGATAATTCCGAGTCGGCTTGCGATCGCGCGAGCCATGGTGCTTTTTCCTGAGGCGGCTGGGCCGTCGATAGCGATCGCGTGGAAGCTCATTTGGTAACAATCGGAAGGTTGAAATCTTCTGCTTTGGTTTTCTCGTGCTGAATTGCATCGAGATGATGAGAGAATCCTGGATAGGAGGTGTTGATGCAATCTGTGCCATGCACAGCCGTTTCGCCTTTGGCAAAAAGACCGGCGATACAGAACGCCATCGCGATGCGGTGATCGCCGTGGGATTCGATTTCCGCAGCGTGCAGAGGATTTCCACCGCGGATGATCATGCCATCTTCGAACTCTTCCACATCGACTCCCATTTTACGTAAGTTTTCCACAGTGGTGGTGATGCGATCGGTTTCTTTTACGCGGAGTTCGCGTGCGCCACGGATGTGTGTCTCACCCGTCGCAAGCGCAGCGGCCACAGCGATGACTGGAATCTCATCAATGAGGTTCGGGATTTCTTCAGGTAGCAAAGTTGTGCCTTTCAGTGCGGCACCGTGAATTTCGATGTTGCCGATCGGCTCGCCATCAGAACTATGTAAAATTTCTGAAATGTGGGCGCCCATCCGGGAAAGAACTTTCAGAATTGCGGTCCGTGTTGGGTTTAGGCCGACGTCTTTGAGTAATAACAGTGAGCCTGGCATCGCAGCAGCAGCGACCAACCAGAAAGCGGCGGATGAGACGTCGCCTGGGACTTTGATGTCGCAGGATTGAGGCATTTGGCCGCCAATCACGGAAATTTTGTTTCCGACAGTTTTGCAGGATAGCTTGAAAGCCGCCATCATGCGTTCGGTGTGATCGCGGGTGGCTGATGGCTGTGTAACGGAAGTGGTGCCTTCGGCAAAAAGTCCGGCGAGAAGCACCGCGCTTTTTACCTGAGCAGATGCCATTGGCATGTCGTAATCGATGGGATGAAGCTCGGCTCCGTGAATTCTTAAAGGCGCGCAGCCGGGTTTTTCTCCGAGAGTCTCTAGCTTCGCGCCCATTTCTGCGAGCGGCACAGTGATCCGTCCCATCGGGCGGGATGATAATGAGGCATCGCCAAAAAGCTCTGAGGTGAATTTCTGACCCGCAAGCAATCCTGCTAACAAGCGCATTCCGGTTCCGGAATTTCCGCAATCGATAGGCGCTTCCGGTGCGCTAAGCTGCATGGACTTTCCATGGATGCGAAGTTTGATTGGACCGTAACCTTGGAGTTCTTCTAACACTTCGAAATCCGCACCGAGCGAGCGCATCGCTTTCAAGGTATTGAGACAGTCTTCGCTGGGTAAGAAGTTGGAAATTTCACAAACGCCATTCGACAGACCGCCGAAAATAGCTGCGCGGTGTGAAATGCTTTTATCACCCGGAACGCTGAACTCGGCATGTAGTGAGGCAATGGATTTGACGCGTAAAGAGGACATGTTGGATAATAAAATCTATTTTAGGTCATCGCGGAGATGCTTTGCGGCAACCAGCCATTGACGGGTTGCTTCTAGGTCGCCTGCCTCCAATGAGGCAAGAATTTCATGCAGTTGGGCGATGTTATCTCTGACTCCGGCGATCACAGCATCGCGGTTCTCGGTTAAAATTTCCGCCCACATATCGGGATTTCCTGCGGCGACACGAGTTGTGTCTTTCAGTCCGCCGCCTGAGAGCTCGCCGAATTCCGCACAGGATTCCAGCGCGCTTAATGCCGTTGCGGCGGCAGCGATGTGGGGTAGATGGCTGATCCGTGCGACGATGCGATCATGTTCTGCTGCTGTAAACCAGCGTGTCCTGCAGCCTAGGTTTACCCAAAAGCTTTCCAGCTCTTTGGTTAAAAGTTCGGAAGCATTGGAATCATTGGTGAGCAAGCAAGCGGCGTTTTGGAAAAGGTCGGCTTTTGCGGCCATCAGGCCGTTTTTTTCCGAGCCCGCCATCGGATGACTTCCGATAAACGCATTCCCGCTATTCGCTAGAATATCCGCGAGTTGTTGATGCGGTGCTTGTTTCACCGAGCCGACATCGGTCACCAAACATGAAGAAGGAAGACCCGCCTCAACTGCAGCGGAAAGCAGGGCAGGCATCGCCCCAACAGGGACGGCGAGAATTAATAAATCACAATCTGCAACAGCTTCGGTTAGGTTAGATGTCGTTCCTAGAAATCCTGCAAGACGTGCGCTTTCTAACAACTCTGGCCTACGGAACCAAAGTCGGACTTTCTTTGAATCTTGCAAAGCAAGGGCGATCGACCCGCCAAGCAGGCCGCCTCCCAAGATGCTGATTTTTTGAAATGTCTGATTCATAAAAAAACCGGATCCATGGGCATGGACCCGGCTGTGAATGCTTTTAACACATGCCGATTAACTCAAAGAGTTATGGCACACGGAAATATTTTTTCTCTGAGGGAGGGTAGGTGGTGTCTTGTACTAAAGTTCCGCTGGCGATGCCGCGAACATCCAGCAATTTGTTGTTGTAAGGACTGAAGACGAAACCTTCTTTGCCGGGAACGGGAGTGCCGAATGGGTAATCAGACGTTTTTTTGATCACTGGCGGATCAGTGATTGTGTTTTGGGTTCCGTTTGTCGGAAGTGGTTCTGGGCTTTTTAGTGCGGCTTCTTTTGCCAATTCCTCCAGCCTCATTTTTTCGCGTTGCTCTTCGATTTTTTGTTGCTCTTCGCTAGTGAGAGTCGCACTCGCGTCGTCTTTGGTCTTTTTCTTAGGCTCGTCTTTTGGGACCGGGAAGCAAGATACGAAAGCGAAGCAGCTGATGAGCGATAGGGTGAGGAAATGATGAGATTTCATGATGGAGAGGATGGTTAAAGGAAATTTATGGTCAAAGTGTCACTGCGCGAAGTATGAGCGCGTTGAGGCTCTCGTCAAGCAGGCTCCCAGTGTAGTTTTATAAAAATCCCACTTTTTTAAGCTCTGTATTTTGAGAAGGACGAATTAGAAAAGCTTCAACATGCGCCGCATTGGTCATTTTCAAACCCGTTTTCAAACCATCTCGCTATGGAAATCCGACCTCGCGACCGAATTTCGCTGCACTGGCGCGATCCATGCATGGTTCCACAAAAAACGTTTTTTGACCGGTCTCGCCTGGGATTTGATCTCCGCCGCCGCTTTGCTTCGCCCCGATGGGAAGCCGAAATCCATCCTCATGCTCGGGGTCGCCGGCGGCACGGCCCTACGAACCCTCCGTCATCTTTTGCCGGACGCTTTCCTCACCGGAATTGATCTGGACTCTGAACTCATCGAATTAGCCCGCCGCGAAATGGCTTTGGATGAAACTAAGGCCGATATCATCATCGCCGATGCCTACGCATGGATGAAGGCCAATAAGCGCAAATTTGATGTGATCATCGATGATTTGTATCTAGCTGGCGACGACGATGTGTTTCGTGCTGAAACCTGTGATCAGGCATGGCTGGATCTTGTCCGCCGCTCGCTGGCTCCTGACGGAATCCTCGCGCTGAATCTGGTCATCGGCCCTGGGCATCGCGCCAAACAGATCGCCACCCGTGCCGATCTTGCGAAATATTTCCCAATCATCCGCTCGCTGCGCACGCCAGACAGCATGAATGAAGTGCTCGTCGCCGGTGAAAATGTCGCCAGCGCAGCGCAGCTGGCCGAATTTGAAAGCGCGTTCGCCGATCCGCGTGACCGCAAGTTTTGGAGTAAAATCAAACTACGCAAACTGAAGTAATTTCTTCCCTTGGAGTTTGGAGTTTAAAATTTAGAGTTTTCGCAGCGTGTCCGATCTTTTTAACAGCCCTCAGGCAAAAGCCGACAAACCGGAAATCCGTGAGCCCCTCGCGGCCCGGATGCGTCCGCGCACGCTTGATGAAGTTCTGGGTCAAGATCACATCCTTGCAGAAGGGAAGCTGTTGCGCCGCGCGATCGAATCGGATCGCTTCGCCTCACTCATTTTTTACGGTCCTCCGGGAACGGGAAAAACCTCTCTCGCCAATGTGATTGCGAAAACCACGGGCTCTCGATTTGAGTCGTTAAACGGAGTGGAATCAAATGTTGCGGAAATCCGTGCAAAAATCGACCAAGCAAAAATCCATCGCGATCTGCGTGGCGATACGACCATTTTGTTTATCGATGAAATTCACCGTTTCAACAAAGCTCAACAAGATGTTCTGCTCCCGCACCTGGAGCGCGGAACAGTCCGTTTTATTGGCGCTACGACTCACAATCCTTACTATTACGTTAACTCGCCTTTGGTTTCTCGTTCACAGATTTTCCAACTCGAATCCGTATCTACGATAAACATCGTAGATCTTCTGAAGCGCGCGCTCGCTGATCCCGAGCGCGGGCTTGGCGCACAAAACATCACCGCCGATCCTGAAGCGCTTGAGCATCTCGCAAAGCTCTCTGACGGCGATGTCCGCAAAGCTCTAACAGCTTTAGAGCTCGCTACCTGCGGTGATCCACATATCACCCTGGCCGATGCCGAGGAATCCATCCAACGCAAGGCCGTGCACTACGGTGACGATGGCCATTACGATACCATTTCTGCTTTCATCAAATCCATCCGTGGCTCCGATCCAGATGCCGCGCTCTACTGGCTGGCGAAAATGCTCCACGCCGGTGAAGACCCGCGTTTCATTTCACGTCGACTCGTCATCGCCGCCTCCGAAGACATCGGGCTCGCCGATTCGGGAGCACTGCGCGTCGCCCTTGATGCTCATCACTCCCTCGAATTTGTAGGGATGCCTGAAGGACGCATCCCGCTCGCCCACGCCACGGTATATCTCGCCACATCACCGAAATCGAACACCGCCTACGCCGCCCTCGGTGCCGCGATCAAAGACATCGAATCCGGTCGCACCCTCGCCGTCCCGCCTCATCTCCGCACCCCGACTTCGAAAAAACTCACCAGCACCACGGGCGTTTCCGAAGAGGCGATGAAATACCTTTATTCCCACGACTACGATGGCGCTTACATCCCCCAAGCCTACCTGCCAGAAGGTCGAACTTACTACAATCCCGGAACCCAAGGCATGGAAAGTCGGATCAAAGAACGCCTCGAGCACTGGCGCTCCCAGCAAAACCCTTCATGAAAATCGACATTCTCACTCTCTTTCCTGAAATCGCTCTCGCGCCTTTGAGCGATTCGATCATCCAGCGTGCGCGCGATGCGGGGTTGGTGGAAATTTCCGGGCACAATCTTCGGGATTGGTCGGAGGATAAACACAAACGGGTCGATGACTCACCATGTGGTGGCGGCCCCGGCATGGTCTTGCAGCCTGGACCTTTGCACGCGGCAATCACCGCCCTGAAAAAGGATAACACCCTTGTGATTCTCATGACTCCACAGGGTGCGCCGCTCAAACAAGCCCGCGTTCGAGAACTTTCAAGCGAAACCCATCTCCTCATCGTTTGCGGCCATTACGAGGGTATCGACCACCGCATCATCGAATCCCTGATCGACGAGGAAATATCCATTGGCGATTACGTTTTGACGAACGGTGCGATCGCCGCCGCCGTGCTCTGCGACGCGGTGATTCGCCTCATTCCCGGAGCGCTCGGCGATGCCCAGTCAGCCATTGAAGAGTCATTTTCCGACCCTAATTTACTAGAGGCGCCATGTTACACGCGCCCCATCGAATTTATGGACATGAAAGTCCCCGAAATCCTTCTTTCCGGAAATCACTCGAAAATTGCTGAGTGGAGAAAGCAACAAGCCGCCGAACGCACACGGAAAAACCGGCCAGATTTGTGAGGAAATCTGAAAACTTATCAGTTTTCAGAAATATCGCCCTCTAATAGCTCGTATTGCCAAAACGAGTTTATCAAACTCTCCGAATTAAGAACGAAAGCATATGAAATTAAAAAATCCGTTATTCAACCAAACCGCCCTCGGCCTTGCCGCGCTTGGATTGCTTGCCAATCCATTGGCAGCCCA
>JANOKJ010000181.1:0-3354 GCA_031419275.1 Akkermansiaceae bacterium
CAGTGCTTTTCACACGTAAAGAGGTCAAACGCCTCGGAATCGCGCCAATGTCGAGTATGTTCTGGTTTGGAGAAAACTCACGGCGCAAATTCGATGACTTCCGCCCAGAAGTGCATGACTCCGATGGTCTCGCAATCCGTATGGGAAGCGGCGAGAGAATCTGGAGACCTATTTCGAATGATACCGGAAACTTGGAATTCAGTTTTTTCAGTATGGAAAAATGCGATGGCTTCGGGCTGTTGCAACGCGATCGCCGATTCAGTGCGTATGTAGATGGCGAGGCCGCGTATGATCTCCGTCCATCGTTGTGGATCGAGCCGACCTCTGACTGGGGATCTGGCAGTGTCATGCTGATGGAGATTCCAACTGGAAATGAGCTCGCCGACAATACTGTGGCGATGTGGGTTCCAGAAAAATCCCCAAAGCCAGGAGATCGTTTGGAGTTCAACTATCGTCAGCATTGGACGATGGAAGAGGATCCGTCTGATGCCGGTGGTCGCGTGGTTGCAACCCGCACAGGTGTGCATGAATGGCAGCCTGAACAGCGAACGATGATTGTGGAATTCGAGGGCGACAAAATTATTGATGAAGATGGCAAGATGCCAGAGGCGAAAGTCGAAGCGGCGGGTGAGGCAGGCGAAAAAGTCAAAATTCAAGGCATTGCGGTTCAGTCGATTTCGAAAGGCCGTGTCAGGCTGGCATTCCAGATCCTTCCCGCGACAGAGGGCGGAAAACTTTCCGATGTTGGTGCGCTTGAACTGAAAGCTTCACTAAAAAGAGGAGAAGATTTCCTAACTGAAACATGGGTTTACCGAATCAAACTATAGACTCACTCAGACCGCTAAGCGAATCTGAGCTTGAGGAGTGGGAAGACGCTTACGCAGCAGTCGAGGCTTACTTGGCGGCGCTGCATATTCGTAACCGCTTACTGGTTGCGGAGTTGGTACGTGGCATTCTCTGGCGTGCTTCTGCAAGACGTGTGAATGAACCGGAAAGCACCGCCCGGAAATTGGCTATGGAGGAAATGCTTTCCGAGATCGGTGAATGGACCGAGCGAGTGCTGGACGAACCACTTGTGGATCGGCGCCTTGCCGCGCGGGGTCGTCTCGCATTATTGCTCGCGGGCATGCCGGACCGTTGGCAGGGAGTTTTTCTTACGCCTGAGCCGTGGCCAGAGGAATTTGTTGCAGCGATGCGGAGTTCCTACCTTGCCGCCGGTCCTCAGTTCGCCGAGCTAACGATGGTTCCAAAACCGCTTGAGCTCAACGTGATCGGAAGCGGTGCGGCGCAGTGGTGGGAAACGATGGATAGGCGGCCCATTGTGCGGCGCATGTTTGCGGCTATCTTATTGGCTGCAGTTATTGCAGGTGTTTGGTTCATATTCTTTGACTAATGGAAACTCAAGATACATCCGAACGTTCGGAATCCATGCCGTTTTACAAAGGCGCATCCGCTAAAGGACGACGCTTGGTATTTTTTGGCAGCATTATTTTGGTGAACATCGTCGCGGTGTTTTGGGTGGCGGATTTATTTTGGCGCTTGGGTCTCCATCGCGCGCACGTGCCTATCATTATCATTTTCGCAATTCTCAATGGATTGCTCGTCCTTGGATCATTCCACGCCTTATTTGGTGCGTTGGATATCTTCCGTGGAAGACATCGAGCGGTGCGCATCTCGGAACTCGCAGAGGGGCCGGTGGATGTGTTAGGAAAAAGGCATGCGGTGGTCATGCCGGTTTATAACGAGGACAGCGGGAAGTTCTGCGCGCGTATCGAAGCGATTTATCGATCCATTGAAGCGACGGGACACTTAGACTCATTTGACTTCTTTATTCTAAGCGATACCCGGGATCACGATCTATGGGTGTTAGAAGAAGTCGCGTGGACGAATCTTTGCCGCCGGCTTAAAGGATTTGGTAAAATTTATTACCGTCGCCGAAAAACGAATGATAACCGCAAGGCGGGTAATATAGGAGATTTCGTGCGGACATGGGGTGGGGGATACGAAGGAATGCTGGTGCTCGATGCAGACAGTCTGATGGACGGCGGGGACATTGTGAAGATGTCGAGAGTGATGGAGGCGTATCCAAAACTTGGTATTTTGCAAACTCCGCCGAAGCTGATTCGCGGAGTTTCTATTTTCACCAGGCTACAGCAGTTTGCAATGAGGCTCTATGGACCATTGTTCATACGCGGTTTGAATTTCTGGCAACTCGCAGGCGGCAGTTACTGGGGACATAACGCGATGATACGGGTGAAACCGTTTTCGGAATTTTGTGAGCTACCTGCGCTTCCCGGTAGAGAGCCATTTGGCGGCCGGATACTCAGTCATGATTTCGTCGAGGCCGCTCTAATGGTTTCCGAGGGATGGGAAGTATGGTTGGCGTGGGATATCGAGGGGACCTACGAAGAAGCTCCTCCGACATTGGTGGATCACTTGAAGCGCGACCGCCGTTGGTGCCAAGGAAACCTGCAGCATATGTGGCTGATCTTCGCTCGTAAACTTCCGCTTACTGTCCGTATTCATTTGTTCATGGGTATCATGGCATACCTCGGTAGCCCGATCTGGTTTCTGTTTTTGCTTATGGGTTCATGGTTGGCATGGGATTTTAAAATGAGCGAACTCAGTCCGCTACCCTTCGATGGTTATGTGCATCAGTGGTTAGGGATTGATGTGGAAATGCAGGCGCTTATCCTAACAGCTGCGGTTTTCACATTGCTTTTCTCACCAAAAATTCTCGCCTTGTTGGGCGCGTTGTTTTCGTCGGAAACCCGTCGCTCATTTGGTGGCACTTTCGCATTACTAATTGGAGTATTCATCGAAACCATTCTCTCCGTTTTACTAGCACCATGCGTAATGATGGCGCACACGCTCATGGTGGCTGGAATCATTTCCGGACATGCTGTTGGCTGGGGAAATCAAAATCGCGAAACCGATGGCACGGCTTGGTCTGATGCACTGCGCTTTCATGCGGTGCCAACCATTATCGGTATCGCTTGGGCGTTCTTCGCATGGCACATCGGTAAGGATTTCACCATGTGGATGGCTCCGATTTTGTTGGGATTGATATTGTCGATCCCTGTCTCTGTCTGGACCAGTCGTTCACGTTATGGCCGCGCTCTAGGACAACTTCATATCCTCTCTACTCCTGAGGAAATTAATTTACCTGCCATAGTGAAACTTGCGGACGACGCTGAGCATCATGATCAAGGTGTTTTGAATGCCTCGTTTGCGGATAGGAATGGAGTCATCGCGGCGGTGGTCGATCCCTATGTAAACGGAGTGCATGTTTCTCTGCTTGAGCACTCGGATATGAACCCCATCGAAGAAGCACTCGCGCGGCGATGCCTGAGA
>JANOKJ010000182.1:0-17280 GCA_031419275.1 Akkermansiaceae bacterium
GATTTTGGATTACCATTCATAATGATCAATCTAGCTCTAAAAGATCTCATTGGAAAGAGTGAAATTTTAAATTTTCCATGTGAATCCTGAGCTATTTTTTATGAAAAATGATTTTGCCTAAGCGTTCTGGTTGATCCAAACGAGCCAAGGCCATTGAGAAATCGGAGAGTTCGTAAGTGCTGTCGATGGCTTGGGTGAGTTTGCCAGAACGAACGAGTTCGGCGAGTTCCGTGTAAGTTTGGTTTATCGTTTGCGGATCGCTTTCACGAATCCATTGAGTGACCCACAGTCCGCGGAGGCGGATATCGTTGAAGATCAGGGGGCCATTTGGGACGGTTAAAGGTTTTTTTGCCATCGCGCCGTAGGTAATATGTGTCCCGCTCTGTCCGAGCAGTTTCATGACGCGCAGGGCGCTTTCGCCTCCGACTGCGTTGAAAGCGAGTTTGGCGCGTTCTTTTCCGAGTGTTTCCATGGCTGAGGTAAATCCGGCGGATGAGTCGTCGAAAACCTCGGTAGCCCCGAGCTTTTTCAGTTCGGAGATGAGTGAAGTATTTCTCAAAAAACAAAGAGTTCGGATGCCTAAATGTTTGGCGAGCTGGATGGTGCATTGGCCGACCCCGGAGTTCGCGGCGTTGAGGGCGACCCAATCCCCAGCCTGAAGTGACTCGAAATGCTTTAGTAAAAGGAAGGCCGTGGCTGGATTGACTTTGAGCATGGCGGCCTGGAGGGGATCGATCCCACTCGGAAGCCGGATGAGGTTTTGCTCGTGGGTGATGGCGTGATCAGCCCAGCCGCCGATTTTGGAAAGTGGCATGACGGTGTCTCCGGGAGAGAACTGTTCTGACTGACTTTCGAGAACCGTTCCGATGCATTCAACGCCTGCGGTGGCGGGGAGTTCGGGTTTGATTCCGTAAGTCCCCTCGATGAAATTGAGGTCGGCGGGGTTGATGGGGCTGGCTATGATTTCAAGAAGGAGTTCGCCGGCTTTCAGGGGCGGGAGGTTGAATGGTTCAAGCCTCAATACGGAGCTTGGGGTGCCGAATTGGCTGAAGGTAAGGTGCCGGGATTTCATGATTTGAGGATGGATTGTTCTTGGCGGGTAGGGGAAGAAGCGTTACTTCGGCGGCGTCATGACACGTTCTTCCATTGAGCTAGCGATCAAAGTTTTCCTGTTCTGCTTAGTTGCGGTGTTTATTTACACCGTTTCAAAAGTATTGGACATGATTGCTTGAAATCCTTGTGGTTCATTAAAGCAGGTTTTTAGGCAGAAGATCGGATAATTTTTTGATCGCGTCTGCCTGGTGACGATTGGCGATCAAGAGCGCGTCTTGGGTTTGCACAACGATCAAGTCATCCACGCCAAGTAGGGCAATATGGATCCCATCGGTCGCATTGAAGATGATGTTATTTTCCGAATCGATTTGGGAAATGGATTGGTTGGTGCAGTTGTTGTTTCCGCCGTCAGAAAGGTATTTTGCAATGGAGACCCAAGAGCCGACATCGTCCCAATCGAAAGTAGCCTCGAGGTTTAAAACGCGGTCGGCATTTTCCATGAGCGCGTAGTCGATGGAGACCGGAGTAAGTCCAGGAAACTGCGCGTCGATTGTCGCCAAAAGATCTCTGGATTTTCTAAGTTCTGAAATGAAATCAGCGAGTTGTGGCGAGTGCTTCGTGAGTTGTTTGATGACAGTCGGGAGTGACCAAACAAACATGCCGGCATTCCATGAAAAGCCGCCGGAGTTGAGAAATTCCTCGGCGAGCTCCGGCTTGGGCTTTTCGCGGAATCGTTTTACTTCATAGGGAGGATGCTGAAACGTTGCTCCTAGAATCGAAGCGCGATCGCCGCGTTCGATGTAACCGTATGACGGGCAGGGCCAGGTAGGGCGAATACCGATTGTGACCAAGCCATCGGAATGCTCCGCACAAGTGAGCGCGTCTTTCATGACTGCTTGATAGGCATGATGATCCTTGATGAGCTGGTCGGAGGGTAAAACCATCATGATCGCATCGGGGTTACGAGCGGCGATCAGACCGATGCCGAGGGCGACAGCGGGTGCGGTATCGCGCTTTGCGGGCTCGGCGAAAATATTTTCCGCAGGTAACATGGAAGCTATTTTACGCACGGCATCGACCTGTAGGGAGTTGGTTAGAATCAAGATATTTTCAACAGGAACCAGACCTGCGAGGCGATTGATGGTTTGTGTGAGGAGGGTTCCGTCTCCAAAAAGATCAAGAAGTTGCTTGGGTTTGTCGTTGCGGCTGAGGGGCCAGAAGCGTGTTCCAGAGCCGCCGGCGAGGATCAGAGCGTAGGTATTTTCAGGAGTTGGCATGCGAAAAGGATATTAGCTGCTGTTGGGTTTTCGGGAAGTCACAATATCTTTTCTGGCAGAATGATTTTCTTGGGTTGTCGGAACGGATTAGAAAAGGTAGATATATGGCATGTCAGATCAGCATGTAGACACAACGCCGGTATGGGTCGAAGGTAGCGCCTTGGTTGCCCCTGTTATTCTTGGAGCAGCAGCAGGCCTGCTCGTAGGTGATATGATGCACAGCAATGCGAGACGCGGAGTTGGTATTAGTCTTGGAGTTCTCGGTGTCGCAGCCTTACTGCCATTTGTCGTAGATGGCGTGGCGGGTCTGATCACCGGTCCAAAGAGCAAATTTGGAGTGAACCGTAAAATTCAGAAAATCCGCGATATCGGTATAGGTTCTCCTTCTCACGACGATGTTGATGAGGTTTTGCGTGAGCAAGGCGTGATCTAGGTAGGGTATATAGGTAGATTTTTTTGAAAGATATTCCGCAATATTCGGAATAAAAGTGTCAGTTATGACGCTTAAAGGGTAGAAACCTAAAAAACTATCCTAATGTCATACGAATCCGATTCCAGTTTAAAACTTTATCTCCGCGAGATTTCAAAAACTCCGTTGCTCACGGTCGAAGAAGAAATCCAGCTTGCCGATCGCATCAGAAATGGTGACCCAGACGCTCGTGCTCAAATGATTCGCGCGAACTTGCGCTTAGTGGTGAAAATTGCTCAGGACTATTCCAATTACGGTCTTCCAGTGACTGATCTTATTTCCGAAGGAAATATCGGCTTGATGAAGGCAGTTGAGCGCTTCGATCCAGAAAAAGGCGGCAAGCTTTCCACTTATGCTGCATGGTGGATCAAGCAATCCATCAAACGTGCTTTGGCAAACCAATCGAAAACGATTCGTTTGCCTGTTCATATGGTCGACAAGATTGCGAAAATGCGTCGGATTTCATCGCTTCTCTCGGAAGCGTTGGGTCGCGAGCCAACCGATGAAGAGTTGGCAGATGAAGTCGGTCTTCCGCGCCGTAAACTTGCGATGCTGAGACAAGCATCTCAACGCCCCGCATCGCTCGACGCTCCGATCAACGAAGGTGAAACCACCGAGTATGGAGAAGTCATCAGTGATGATCGCGCGGAAAGTCCACTCGATATGCTTTCCGATAAAAACATGCATGGTGAAATCGACGGACTGCTCTCGCTTCTCGACGAACGCGAGCGCCGCATCATCGATGAGCGTTTCGGTTTAAGTGGTAAAAAACCTCTTACCTTGGAAGAAGTTGGACGTGAGTTCGGCGTCACCCGTGAGCGCATCCGTCAGTTGCAAAATTCAGCGCTAACTAAAATGCGCCGCGCCTTAAGCAAGAAGGAAAAGCCAATTCCGAAGCCTGCAACTGGCCTCGCATGATGAATTCATGACTCTAACAAAAAAACCGCCTAGCTGGTCGCTCGGCGGTTTTTTAGGTTAAAGACCTGATTGTTCAATCAGCGCACGGAGTTGCACTTGAAACTCCATGATGTCCTCGCGTGACGGTTGGTATGCTGCATTATCGAAATCCAAGGTCGGGCGTCCCGTCTGATCGAGGGTCCATACTCCAGATTCACCATCGCTAAATGTCACTTTGCCGCTGACTAAACTCCCGGGTAAAGGAACCGCATCCATCGTGGCATGCGTGGCTCCTTCGGTGGGAAAAATTGATTCAGCCGCCTCAGGAGTGGGCTCGGGTTTTTTCTCTACTTGCAGCTCAATACCGAGATCAAGAATGAGAAAACGCGTGTCCATGTATGTCACGGGATGATTCATCTCTTCACGGATGCGTCCTTGGATTTCAGGAAGTTGTGCGCCCTCCGAGGCCCAAGTCTTGATCGCTGAGATTTGCTCTGCCGTGAGCTGTTTAGAACTGAACATGGCAGAATTCTGATGATTCCCTGAAACTTTCCCAGAACAATAGCACGAACCTTCATGTGAGATTCCACTTGGAATGGTGAGGAATCCGAACCACGGATGGACGCGGATGAACACGGATGAAATCATAGGAATTGAAACTCGAATCCGGATTTGGCGTTTTTGCCCTATGTTTCGAGACGACAAATAATGATTTTATCAATGGATCTTATCCGCGTTCATTTGCCGGATAAGTCCTGAAAATTCAGTCCGGCCATCTCCGCTTCGCTTCAATTGTGGTTCTCTTCATAACTTGTCTGAAATAGCCCGAGAAATACTCTTGGCAAATCGGCCACACCGTAAATCATTCAGCCATGTCAACGACTGCTTATCTTAAGGAAATGTTCGATCTCACCGGAAAAACTGCTGTGGTGATCGGTGGAACCGGTGAACTCTGTGGAACGATGGCTGTTGGCCTCGCTCGTGCCGGTGCAACTGTGGTTCTTGGGGGACGTATCAAAGAGAAAGCTGATAAGCGCCTCGCCGAAATCGAGTCCCACGGTGGTAAAGGTTATTTCGTGCCGGTCGATGTTACGTCGCGCCAATCGCTTCACGATATGTTAGATACGGTTTTGGAAAAATCCGGCGGTGTGGATATTTTGGTCAACGGCGCAGGCACCAACTCGCCGACCCCGTTTTTGGATATATCCGAGGAAGAATATTCCCGCATCATCGATACCAACCTCACCGCCATCTTCCGCGCGTGTCAGGTGTTCGGTCAGTATTTCGTCGATGAAATGAGACCCGCTTCCATCATCAACCTTGGCTCGATTTCCGGACTCAATCCACTCTCCCGCGTGTTCACCTATTCCGCCTCTAAAGCGGCGGTTCACAACCTCACCCGCAACCTCGCTCGTGAATGGGCGGATAAGGACATACGCGTCAATACCCTCGTCCCCGGTTTCTTTCCAGCCGAGCAAAACCGCAAGGTTCTCGATGAATCCCGTGTGTTAGATATTCTCCGCCACACCCCGTCATCCCGCTTCGGAAATGCCGAAGAACTCATCGGCGCAACGCTTCTCCTCGCCTCGCCAAAAGCATCATCCTTTATCACCGGCATGGAAATGATCGTCGACGGTGGCTTCCAGGCGATGAGTATTTGATGGAGAGCCGCCTTGCAGGCGGCTTTTCTGATAGCTGTGATTGACCATGAAAATAAAATCTCTCATCCCACTAGCGATCGTCGCATGGATTTCACTATCTAGTTGTGAGAAGGCATTAGACCAAAATTACAAGAGAGAGATGGAGCAGTCAGCTGAAGAGAAAGAGAAACAGGCTGCAGCCGCATCGCGTTCATGGTATTCCCGTTGGATAAATGCTGATGAAGGTAAAAAATTTCACACGGAATTGTCCCTGAGTCCGGGTGAGGTCACTTATTTGGAATTTAGTCATAATGCAGCTCAAGAAATAGGCTTTGTCGTTGAAAAGGGATACGAGATCTCAAAAGAAAAGACGTTTATTTTTATGGGCACAGAAGAAAAGCCTCATGAGTTAGGAGCATCCGTGGGAAGTTCGCAACGCTTCGATCCAGAGAATGGTGTTATCAAGTTGCGTTTCGAAAATAAAAGCACGATTTTCACGAAGGTCGCGATCTATACCCAGACTATGTGATTTCGCTCACTAGGTGGTGATTGAAATTGCCGACATAATGGTGGAAAAATGGTCGGCCAGCTCCGCTGCGCTTCGATTCACGGTTCGTTTCGGGACCTGTGTTATGCGCAAAATCAAACGAGAAGCTAAACAAACGGATTCACTGCTCGTACTTTTCCATACTCCTGTCCATGATTCAGATCTTCTGTTAGAAGCTCTCGTGCTCCACATCCATGCGCGGCAGCAAGGATCATCGAATCCCAGATCGAGATTTTCCATCGTTCCTTGAAACTGATCGCAAGTTGGAAAAGACCGACTGTATTGTCGATAATCGGCAAATGATAAAAATCTCCTATCAGATTGTTAGCCTCCTCGTTAGAATTGCCTTTTCGGATGAAATTCGCGTGAAATTCCATTAGCACTTGCACGCTGATCGCATGGCTGCCGGGTTTCATCCATGCTTGTTCGAGAATGGTTGCTGCGACGGAGCGTTTTTTGGGCGCGTCCAGATCGTAGGCGTAGAGCAGAATATTGGTGTCGATAAAATATTCAGCGGGCATTGGCTTCTTCTCGGCTCAAAGGTTGACCACCTAAGTGGTATCCGGTGCGAAGACGTTTCATAGCGTCCGAAGGAATAGTGACCGTCACATCTTCGCGTAAAACCGTCTCTAATCCTTCGATAATGAGATTTTTGATGGTGGTCTTACGGGTCGCAGCTGCGATTTTGACCCTTTCTAGTATGGGATCAGGTAGATCTACGGTGGTTTTCATACAGCAATAAATACATATTTATTGCTGTATGTCAAGATTGCACCTCATGGCACCCGCGGAAACTTCGAGAAATCCGGTTGGCGTTTCTCAAGGAACGCTTCTTTGCCTTCTTTGCCTTCTTCCGACATATAGTAGAGAAGTGTCGCGTTGCCGGCGAGATCGAGCAGTCCCATCTGTCCATCGCAGTCTGCGTTGAGAGCGGATTTCAAGCAGCGTAGTGCGAGGGGAGAGTGGGCGAGCATTTCGCGGCACCATTTGACCGTCTCAGTTTCGAGCTCGGCGAGGGGCACGACGGTGTTTACCAAGCCCATGTCGAGGGCTTGTTGGGCGTCGTATTGGCGGCAGAGATACCAGATTTCACGGGCCTTTTTCTGGCCGACGATACGAGCAAGGTAACTTGAGCCGAGTCCGCCATCAAAGCTTCCGACTTTCGGGCCGGTTTGGCCGAAGCGGGCGTTGTCGGCGGCAATGGTGAGATCGCAAACGATGTGCAAGACATGGCCGCCACCAATCGCGTAGCCGGCAACCATCGCGACGACTGGCTTGGGAAGAGAACGAATTTTTTTCTGAAGATCTAACACATTGAGGCGCGGGATGCCGTCGCCACCAACGTAGCCTGCGTGACCGCGAACGCGTTGATCGCCACCAGAACAGAACGCGAGATCGCCTTCGCCGGTGAGAATGACCACGCCGACCTGTGGATCTTCATGCGCCATATCGAAGGCGCGAAGCATTTCCGTGACGGTTTTGGGTCGGAACGCGTTACGCACTTCGGGGCGGTTGATGGTGATTTTAGCAATCGCACCGTCTTCGCTGGTCTCGTAACGGATGTCTTCGAAATCAAATTTGGAAATCCACATGGCTGGAAACTGGAGCAGCAAAGGGCTGCCCGCAATCAAAACAAACTCTCGGCGAAAATCTCTACCTCGACGAAGGGTAGGCCGGAGAGGATGCCGTAGGCATCGTTTCGGTAGAGGCGGGCGCGCATGCTGGCTGGGCTGGACATTCCGCAGAGAAACCGGGCGAGCTGGCGTGGAGTGCCGAGTGCGGCATGTCTTTCATCGATCAATGCAAGGATTTGCGTGTGTTCGGCTTGGGTGATCTTGCGTGGCTTGGCGCGTTTGAGCTTTACCGGAGCAACGCCGCGGCACCGATCGCAGTGACCGCACGGTTCGTCCATTTTTTCGCCGAAATGGGTGAGCAAGGTCTGGGTGAGACAGCGTTTTCCCTGTGCGAGCGCGAGCACTTGGTCTAGCCGAGCGAGTTCGCGGGATTCGCGTTCTTGGAGTTTTTCCGCCATCGCTGTGGAAATGGATTTTGGATCGGCATCGGTTTTTTTAAGCCGATAAGCCTGCCTCCAGCTCGATTTTTTAAGGGCAATGTCACCGCCGGTTTCGAGTTCAGAAATGAGTTCACGTAGGGAATCAGAAGAAATGCCGAGCTCGGCTGCGACCTCGGGGATTTTCACCGAAAGCCATTTCCACTCGGCATCCAGAGGCGCGAAGAGGTATTCGAGGTGTTTGCGTTCCTTGGGTTTCCGTCCCGCCAACAGCGACTTCAACGGACGCAGTAGTTTCACGCGATAGGTATCAAAACTTTTTCCGCCGACCTCCAAAATCCCATCCATTTCCAGATAGGTGAAAATCGTTTCGATCACGGTTTGGCGGATGTCACAGGAGGTTGCGAGTTCGTAGATCGAGACATCGAAGTTTTCACTTAAACGTAGCACTCGTTCTAACAGGTTTCGAACCGAGCGTTCACTGGGGATATCTGAAAAGATGAAATTTTCGAGCACGGTTTGGTCTTCCGCACAGGCGAGTAGATCGCAGATCGCGGGTTGTCCGTCGCGTCCGGCACGGCCGATTTCCTGGGTGTATCCTTCAAGGCTTTTCGGGAGGTTGTAATGAAATACCGCACGGATATTGGATTTATCCACGCCCATCCCGAAGGCGATCGTCGCGACCACGATCTCGATTTCACCGCCCATGAATTCCTCTTGGATTTCCCTGCGTAGCTCGGATCTCAGTCCGGCATGATAGGCGCGAGCCACAAGCTGGTTTTTGCTCAGAAACGTCGCTATTTCCTCGGCAGTTTCCTGACGGGTAACGTAGATGATCGCGGGACGGGCGCAGTTCGAGACTTTTTCTAACAATAAAGCTTTCCTTTGATCCGACGTGCAGGGGCTGATGCGTAGGTCGAGGTTGCTGCGGTGAAAGCTGAGCTTCACCACGTCTTTCTTTGCGATGCGGAACTGGCGGCGGATGTCTGTTTCTACTTTTGGGGTCGCAGTGGCGGTGAGCGCGAGGATTCTGCTGACCCGGAGTTTACGGAAAATCGTAGCGAGCTTGAGGTAATCGGGGCGGAAATTATGTCCCCATTCAGAAATGCAATGAGCCTCATCGACCGCGATCAGGGAGATTTTCAGGCCTTTGAGGGATTTCTGGAATTCGGCATTCGCGAGTTTTTCGGGCGAAACATATACCAGCTTCAATTGGCCTTGCTTGAGTTGTGAAAGCGTATCGGCGTAATGCTCCGCGCTGAGCGTGGAATCCAAGCGCGCGGCGGCAACGCCTTTTGCGATCAGACCATCGACCTGATCCTTCATCAAGGCAAGTAGGGGAGAGACGATCAGAGCTGTCCCATCTAACAATACGGCGGGAAGTTGGTAGCAGAGAGATTTTCCCCCACCTGTCGGGAAAATCGCCAAAGCGGACCGTCCTTCCATCAAAGACGCAACGACCTCCGCCTGCCCTGCACGCAGTTCCCCGAAGCCGAAAATATCCCGTAACACAGCGTTCACTCCCGCTTTGATACGCGGATTTATCAGCTGAGTCCACGGTCAACCTTTCAGTGGGAAATTTCTTCCCGTCACGTCCTTGCAAGTCCAAGCTCCCATTCAACGTATCCATCGCCTTATGAAAAATTATCTCCTCCTCGGACTCATCGCCTGTTCATCACTGCATGCGGAAACACCGCTAAAGCCCGCGCCTACGGAAATTGAGAAGGTCAGCACTGAAATGGCCGCTGCAGCGAATGCCTTGATTGCCGGTTTGGATAAAGCGCAGGTAGAGAAGGCACGGTTTGCCTTTGATGCGGATCAGCGAGAAAACTGGGGCTTCATTCCACGCGAGCGCAAGGGGATCGCTTTAGAAGCATTGGATGAAAAGCAGGTCGGCCTTGTGCGTGATTTATTGAAAACCGCGTTGAGCGATCCCGGCTTGGAAAAGGTAGATGCGATCATGGTATTGGAAGCATTTCTTGGTGAGATCGAAAAACGTCCCGACTTCCGCAATCCCAAAGCCTATTTTACATCAATCTTCGGTGAGCCCTCGCCGCGCGGAACATGGGCATGGCGTTTTGAAGGGCATCATCTTTCTCTGAACTACACGATCATCGATGGCAAAGCGGTGAGCGTGACACCTTCGTTTTTTGCAGCGAATCCGGGCGAGGTGAAAATCGAGCACAAGCTGAAAGGCACGCGTCCGTTTCACGAAGAGGAAGATCTCGCGCGTGCGCTCGTCACGATTTTGAAAGAGAGCGGTAAGGAGGTGATCTATTCCGATAAGGCTCCAGCGGATATTCTTACGGCAGAGGATCGAGCAGTGAAACAACTTGAGCCCGTGGGAATCAAGGCTACGGAAATGACGGAGACTCAGCAAAAAGCATTGATGGAATTGATCGCGGTGTATGCGAACCGTCATCGCAAAGAACTCGCGGAAAATGACCTCAAAGTAATTCAGGCAGATTTGAAAAATTTACGTTTCGGTTGGGCCGGTGGAATCAAACGGGACGAGCCATATTACTACCGCATCCAAGGAACGACGTTTCTCGTAGAAGTCGCCAACGTGCAAAATAACGGCAATCATTTCCATGGCGTCTGGCGGGATTCGAAGAATGATTTTGGTCGCGATTTACTAGGTGGTCATTTGAAGCATGAACATTGAAAATAAAGAAGACGAATGGATCGACGTCGGAACTTATCCCACTTTGGACGAGGCCCAGGAACGTGCGTTGGTTGCACTTTCTATGGGGGAGTCGATTCGGGTTGAGCATGGCGATCAGCCGGGGGAGTTCGATCTTCAGGTGGAGCCGGATGCGGTGGAAAAAATTTCTGAAGAGATTCGTCAATACGAGGCAGAGTCAGATGTTGTTAAGCATCCGGCCATTGTCCCATCGAACTGGGCGAAGCATCCTGCTGGCTGGGGTTATTATCTGATTTGGGCGTTGGGGTTGATGCTAGTTTATTATTTTCAGCAAACCGATCTCTCGCTGGCAGAACGTGGAGCATCTTCTAGCATCGGATTCATGAAGCATGGTGAATGGTGGCGGCCTTTCACGGCTCTGTTCCTTCATGCGAATGTCGGACATCTGTTGGGTAATCTCGCCAGTGGTGCGTTGTTTGGAATGCTTGTCTCGAAATCAATCGGCCCGTTGAAAGCTTGGCCGATGATTCTGCTATCAGGAGCGGTGGGGAATACGATCACGTCCTTGATCACGTATCCGGAGTCTTTCATTTCGATCGGGGCTTCAACCGCGGTATTCGGCGCGTTGGGCATTTTGTCTGGAATTGGGTTTGTGGAGAATTTTCGCGAAAAAGTCAGTATGCCATGGGTGAGGGTGCTGGCGCCGCCAATCGCAGGCCTGGCAATGCTTGGAATGCTGGGAGGAGCTGAGCCTGGCTCAAATACAGACGTTCTTGGGCATGTTTTCGGTTTCTGTGCGGGGATCGTTGCGGGAATGATTTGTAGATATTTTGTTGCAAGCGAGGCATTGCAAGAGACGGAGAAAAAGTCTAGCTAGGGCTGTGACTTCTGCGGGAACACAAAAAAATGGAGACGAAGCTCGCCTGTGGTTGGTGGCGCTTTTGATTTCTGTCGTGTTGAACGGACTACTGCTGGCTTGGATGACTATGGAAATCATCGCCTCAGAAATCGCAAAAGAAATGGCTATCCCCGCCGTTCCTGAGGAATCGATTGTTACCATCTTCCCGGATATGTTCGAGGTCGAATCAGAGGAGAAAAATCCGGAAATAGAGAAATCTCAATCGGTTCGCACTTCTGATGATCAAATCAGCCCGGAAGCTCCCAAGAGCCGCCGTTTCATCGGTGAGCGCAACACGCAAGCAACCAGTGATCGTGAGGCAACGAATGATGATAAGAGCATGCCGTCACAGGTCGGCCGTGAAGCCCGGCCTGAGGAAGAGCCCGAAACCACTGTGAGTAATTATCAGGATGGACGGCTGGATTCGCCCAATCAGGCGGCGTTGCCAAATCAAGCAGCACCGATATCAAATGAATTGCCTGATCCGCTCTTTCAATCCTCAAAGGCGATCAAAGGAGAGACTCAACCGGATCCGGGTGAAGCGGAAGTTTTTGAAACAGCCATTCGCGATAAGCTGTTAGACGGGCCTAATGTGGTCGAGAAAGAAGTTTCAAAAGCTGAGGTAAGAGAAGACATTAAACCGCGAGATGAGAAGAAAACCCGAAATGGTGATCCTCAAGGCGTGGCTTTGAATAAACCTGTCGAAGATCCGAAGCCAGCAACGAAACCATCTCCCCCAACGATACAGGATCCTGCGTTTCAAGGAAATCAATCCAAGACAGCCATTCATGGCAGTATCTCACGTACCGGACGCAGTGCTCTGAATGTGGTTGATACGCCGATGGGACGATATCACGCGCTGATCAGTCGTGCGGTTGAGCTTGAGTGGCAACGCAATTGTGTGAGACGACGTGACTTCATCGTGCCAGGCTATCTTACAGCTAGATTCTTTCTGGATGAGAAAGGCAAGGTGACGAGTGTGAATTTAGTCGGTGAAATCGAAGGTGGAGAAATTCAAAAGGGATTTACTTTGGATTCCATCCGTGAGGCCGATATTCCTGCCATGCCAGCCGATGTCATCAAAGAGCTGGAAGGTGATTCTCTGGAGCTTCTTTTTAACTTTTACTTCTAATCAATATATAAAAATGGATTATCTCGCTATCTCCGTCACTGATGCCGCATTCAAATTAATGGATAAAGGCGGCGTTTTCATGTATCCGCTGCTGCTTTGTTCCATCACTGGAGTGACCGCTATTGGATTTAAAATTCTTGCGCTTTCCCGTAAGCGAATCGCTCCGGCGCAACTCACGGCGATCCTTGAAAATTTCAGCGGAGATATCCAGGCAGTCAGTCAAGAACTTGAAAATCATGAAAGCGCGCTGTCTCGGCTCGCTTCAGTTGGCCTCAGACATCAGCACAAAGATATCCAACATATTAGCCATGCCGTGGAAGTTGTAGCTCGTGAGGAAGTCGTAAAAATGCATGCAGGAATGGGCGTGCTGGATGTTGTCATTACCGTTGCTCCACTTCTTGGATTGCTCGGAACAGCCTCCGGACTCGTCACCATTTTCGAGGGGCTTGGAGAAACAACTGACTATCTCGTCATCGCACGAGGTATTGCGGAAGCCCTAATCACAACCATTTCCGGCCTTGTCATCGCCGTCCCATGCGTTGTGGCACATAGTTATTTCATGCGCCGTATCGAACTCCTCACCGCTCGCATGGAATCCGTTCTGTCCGATTTTGTCGTCGCTTGTTCGAATTCTAAATAGCCTCCCCGATGAATTTTTACCGAATCCAACGCAAGCGCCCAGAAGTGCCGATCGTCTCGATGATCGACATCCTCTTCATCTTGCTGATCTTTTTTATTGTCACGATGACGTTCAAAAAGCCGCGTGAGGTTTTGCAAATTGAATTGCCCACGGTAAAGGAAATCGAATCTAGTGAAATTTCGGATACGCGTTCCGTGATTGCTGTGGATGCGTTGGGCAATATTACCTTCGACAGCTTGCCGGTCGCTGAAGGCTTATTAGGATCGTATTTGAACGAGTTTCAGAAACAAAACCCGGGACGTAAGCTCGAATTAGAAGCAGATAAACGTCTACCGCTGGAGCGCTTGCTGCAGGTCTGGGATGCTTTGAGCAAAGCGGGAATAAAGATCAAGGAGGTTCCCGCGCGGATCAAGGCGGGTGGGGATTGATGTCACAAGCTGAGCGACAACTCCGCGATCTTTTTGCAGAGCTCTGGAAACGATAGTCCATCCGCTGCGGCGGATTTTGGGAGTAGTGACGTTTCCGTCATGCCGGGGATGGTGTTGGCTTCTAGGACGTAGGGATTGTTGTTAGAATCCAACATGACATCGACGCGGGAGTAGACTTCGAGACCGAGGGCTTTGTGGGCAGCTACGGCAGCGGCTTGGACTTTGATCGTGGTTTCGAGATCGATGTCCGCGGGGCAGATGTATTGTGAGCCTTTGCTTAGTCCCGTAAGCCATGGATATTTTGCAGCCATGTCATAGTGACCTTCTGGGGGGACGATGTGAATGACTGGATAGGGAATGCCGTCGATCACTGGAACGGTAAGTTCTAAGCCGGAGATGTATTCCTCAATCAATAGATCTTTGGAATGCTGCGAAGCTTTAGCGATGGCTGCTGCTGCGTCTTCTTGGTTTTTGACGATTTCAATTCCGACCGATGAGCCTTCGCGTGGGGGTTTGACCACGAAGGGTGCGGGAAACGAGGGAAGGACTGGGCCGTTGGTGCAATCGATGAGTTCAGATTTCGGGGTCGGCACTCCGGCGGCGAGAAAGGCTTGTTTGGCGAGTCCCTTGTCAAAAGCGATACGGGAAGATTTCGCGCGTGCTCCGGTGTAGGGAATGCCTTTTTTGTCGAGGATGTCTTGCAGCTTACCGTCTTCACCAAAAGTTCCGTGGATCAAGTTGAAGCACAGGCCGGTGCCTTCGGGTAAATCGATTTCGGTGGAGGTGACATCGACGGGGACGGCATTGAGCCCGAGCGAGAGCAGGGCTTTGAGCACAGCATTTCCGGAAGCGAGCGAGACTTGGCGTTCGGAACCAGGTCCGCCCATGAGGACGGCGATTTTGATGTTAGAGAGTGGCATGGGATAAGAGGGAAGAGTTCAACGAGGTGGAAGAGTTCAACGCAAAGTCGCAAAGATCGCAGAGGTTCGCAAAGGGGATTCTTTGAAAAGGATTAGTCTTACTTGAAATTTGAAAATTGGAATTTGAAATTTAAAATAATGTCTCATCGTCTCCGATGATTTTGACTTCGGTTTCTAGATCGATGTTTTGTTTTTCTTTGGCGGTTTTGCGGATGGAGTCGATTAGGGTGAGGATGTCTTTGGCGGTGGCTTTGCCGTTGTTGACGATGAAGTTTCCGTGGACTTCTGAGACGGCGGCGTTGCCGATGCTTTGTCCTTTGAGGCCGAGGGTGTCGATTAATTTACCTGCGGGGATTTCTTCTGGGTTTTTAAACGTGCAGCCAGCGGATGCGGCAACGGGTTGGGAGTCCTTGCGTTTGTTGCGGGATTCTTCCCAGCGTTGCTTGATGTTATCGTGGGTGTCGTTCTTGCCTTTGAAAACGGCTTGGAGGGCGAAGTTTCGGCGGAGTTCTTGGACGTTGCGGTAGTTCGCAACGATCTCCTCGCGCTCGCGGGTGCGGATGACTCCGTCTTCATCGAGGAAGGTGACGCGGACGACTTGATCAAAGGTTTCGATGCCCATGGCTCCTGCGTTCATGCGCAGCGAGCCGCCGACGTTTCCGGGGATGCCTTCCATCCACTCAAATCCGCCGATGCCGTGAGCACCTGCGAAGGAGGCGAGTTTTTTCAAACGTACGCCAACGCCAGCGGTGACGTGGCCTTTGGAGTCGATGCTGAGTTCGGAAAACGCACCGCCGTTGGGATGGATCACTGCGCCGCGGATACCGCCGTCTTTGACGAGTAAGTTTGAACCGCGACCCACGACTCGGATCGGGAGGCCGCGCTCGCGGCAGGAATCGACAAGAAAGGCAAAGGCAAAAAAGGATTGTGGCTCGAACCAGAATTGCGCGGGGCCACCTACTAGAAGTGTCGTATGTTTACGCATTGGCTCGTAGAGCTTGCCGATAATTTCACCGGGAGGCGCGACAGAGCGGAGTTCCTCAAATGTTTTTAGATCGCGGCAGATGCGGGTTCCGACTTCGTGGACGTTTCCTGCACCAAGCGTGATGAGAAGGTCGCCAGTTTCGAGAGCGTTTCCGACGATGTGGTGTGCGGTGTTGATATCGGTGAGAAACTTAGCAGGAACATCGCCGTGGACTTTCATCGCATCGACGATGGTTTGTCCGCTCACTCCTGGAATTGGCGCCTCGGAAGCTGGATAGACATCGGTGATGAAAACTTTATCGGCGGATTGCAGGACTTTTCCGAAATCGTCCGCGAGCAACTGGGTGCGCGTGAAGCGATGCGGTTGGAACAGAACGACGAGGCGCGAAGGCTTGAGTGAACGCGCGGTTTGGATCGTTGCGGCTAGCTCGGTGGGATGGTGGCCGTAGTCGTCGATGATGCGGAATTCTTTGGAGAGATACTTGGTCTCGAAACGGCGTTTCGCACCGGCGAAGGATGAGAGTGCGCGGGCGATGAGTGAGAAGTCTGCCCCACAAGTATCGGCCACAGCGATGGCGGCGAGGGCGTTGAGAATGTTGTGCTCACCGGGGATGGCGAGTTCGATGTCACCGAGCACTTTGCCGTTTTTCTTTACGGTGAAAGCCGAGGAGCCTTTGAGATCGCGGATGTCGGAGGCGGTGTAGTTCGTTTGGTCATCAGTGGTTTCCCAACCGTAAGAAATTGCGTTGGCACGTCCCGCGCAGATCTCGTGAGCGACGGGGCTTTCGGCGCAATATACTATACTTCCAGTCGTTTGATCGGCGAGTTTAGAAAAGACCTGTTTGATCTGATCGAGGTCTTTGTAGAAATCGAGATGCTCGGCCTCGATGTTGAGGATGACGGAGTGGCGAGGTTTGTAGAGCGCGAGTGTGCCATCGGATTCATCGCCTTCGGCAACCATCAGTTCGCCCTCGGGTTCCCATTTGGCGTTTGCTCCGAGGATAGGAATTTCCGCGCCAACGTAGTAGGAAGGTTGTTGGCCGCACTCGCGGAGCAAGTGAGCGGTCATCGATGAGGTGGTGGTTTTTCCGTGAGTTCCGGAAATGACGATGCCTGCTTTGGTGTGAAGAATGGCCGCGAGACATTCCGCGCGGCGAATCATCGGGATGTTAGCTTGTTTCGCTGCGGCGAAAGCTGGATTGGCTGAATTGATCGCTGAAGAATAAACCACAAGCTCGGCGCCGTTCACGGAGTCTGCTGTTTGTGGACAAGAGAATTTCAGACCGAGCTTTTGCATGCGATCCGTCTCCGAAGTCGTGACACGATCGCAGCCGGAAACCTTGTGACCCATGCCAAGCAGGAGTAGGGCGAGCCCGCTCATGCCCGAACCGGCAACGCCGATGAGGTGGATGTTGAGCGGTTTGGAGAGGTCGGTCAGGTCCCGTGTTGTTTCGTTTGCAGCCATTTCAGAGGCGCGAAGTTGGCGGGTTTCGCGGGCTTGGGCAATGGGAAAGCGGGCGGGAGTTTAGAAAGGGGTAATATTTCAACGCAAAGTCGCTAAGGGCGCAGAGGGACGCAAAGCTCTGGTTGATAAAATTTGGGGCTGTACTAGCTAAGGACTAGTGGTGTGACTGTTTATACCAATGTTTAAGCTGGTTTAGTAGCTTTTTGTGATCTCCTCCGTTGAAGCGCCATTCACACTCCTTCAAAAACCAATAAAAGTTCTCCTTTTTAATCCCG
>JANOKJ010000183.1:0-20064 GCA_031419275.1 Akkermansiaceae bacterium
GGAGATGTGGGAGGGAAGCGGAAATTTTCGTTGGGTAAGAAAAAAGCCGGCTTCCTTGTGGGAGAGCCGGCTTGGTTGATGGGATGTAGAAAGTTTGGATTAACCTTCGGCGGAGTCGGTTTTCTTGGCGACTTTTTTCGCAGCCTTTTTGGCAGGAGCTTTTTTAGCTACGGCTTTCTTAGCGGCTTTTTTGGCTGGAGCTGCTTTTGGCGCGTCAGATTTCACCGCCGGTTTCGGGCTGGCTTTTTTGACGGTGACTTTTGGAAGGATGCCGCCGAGCTTGGTAGCTTCCTTTTTACGCTTAAGATAATCCACACGGCGGCGGCGTTTGATGATTTTGTTTGATTGCTGACCCATAATTGCTGGAACTTGGCTAAGGCACTTCAAGAGCCGTATCAAGCCGAATCTGCAAATCCTTTTTTTATCCCGTGTTTTCCACCGAAGCCATCCTGATACGAACCACTCGCCTGACTGAGACGAGTTTGATCGTGCATTGGCTGAGCGAGGAGGAGGGCTTAATTAAGACTGTGGCGAAGGGGGCACTACGTCCGAAGAGCGTGTTTGCGGGAAAATTGGACTTATTTTTCTCTGGGGAGATCTTGTTCGCGAAGTCGCGGCAGAGCGAGCTGCATGCCTTGCGGGAGGTGTCGATTTCCAACTGGCGTCAGGGATTGCGGCGGAGTTATGCGACGACCTTGATGGCGGGATATTTTTGTCAGTTGGTGGAGTTGGGGCTGGAGTCGAACCATCCGGAGCCGGAAATATTTGATTTATTGAGGCGAGGTCTGGATCATTTGGATGGGGAAACGGCGAGTTTGCGGGCGTTACAACATTTTGAGCGGCAGTTCGCGGTGATTTTGGGGGTTTCTCGGGAAAATCGAGAGGCGGAGCAGGCGCTTTGCGATCATTTAGGTGCGTTACCTAGCAGCCGGAGCAAGTTAGTAGAAGATTTGACGACCGGATAAAGATTTCCGCTAGTCAATTTCGGATAAAGAAGTTTAGCATAGCGCAAGTAATTCAATTATGGATAAGCCGACTGCCAATTTAATCCAAATCATGCGTGATCGTGCGACGACTTTGCACAAGCAAGGTAACCTCAAGGAGGCTTTGCATGCGGCTAATGCGTCGGTTGAAAAGTGCGAGCAGTTGCTAAGTTCAGAACCTGAATCGATTTATGCATTTGTGGGAAGCTTGGAAGACAGAGTTGGGATTTACATGGATATGGGTGATTATGGCAACGCGCGCGATGATGCGAAGCATGGAATTGATCAGCTAGATGGTAGCAAGCGCTTTGATCAGTTGGGTCGACTATATGCGGCCTTGGGTTCTGCATATGATGGATTAGGTCAGTATGACCGAGTGATTTCTTCTTGGGAAAGTGCGGTCAGTAATTTTGAGATAAACAATCCTCCGATGATGATGGATGTTGCTGCGATCATCAATAATCTGGGTTTCACGGCGAAGTCCGCAGGCAATCTCGATGCTGCGGAGGATTACTTTTTGAAAGCGCTAGAGATCATGCATTCCGTCATTGGGCAAAAGCATCCACAGACGGCTTCGGTTTCAAATAATCTCGGTGCAGTTTATCTAGCGGCTGGATATGTGGAGCAAGCGCGTGAGATGCACATGATGGCATTGGAGACGCGCACTGAGTTATTTGGAGATCACCATCCGGACACCGCGCAATCGCATAACAATTTAGCGTTGGCTTTGTTACAAACGGGCGACCGGGATTGGGCGAGAAAGCATTTTGAAAAAGCTCTCGAAGGTTTTGAAGCACTGGGGAAAGAGTATGATGAAGATCTTGAGGCGGTCGCCTCGAACTTCTGTGATTTCCTGCGCGCACAGAACGATGATAAGCTTGCGGATATTATTCAAAAACGCGTTAGTGCGCGTGTCTCCAAGCATTAAAGTTACTGGTTGTCCTTGGCTTGTTGTATGCGCTTAAGGGTCAGGGGTTCGTTAGGAAACTTGCTTATGGCTTCTTGATAGGATTCGAGGGCTTTATCGGTTTTTTTGATCGTGAGATAATAATCGCCTAGGTCACTTGCCATGGGAGAAAGAATGAGTGGCGGATGCATGAGGGTGGAAGTGCGTTGACGATCGGCGGCCGCACGAAACCAGTTAAAGGCGGAACCTCTGCCTTCCACTGGGCCGGCGAGGGTGATGTGGCCGCGCAGATTTGCGGTGAGCATTTCCAAATGCAACAATGCCTGTCGCCATTCTGAAAATTCGCCTTGAGCGGCAGCCGTCGCTTTTTGTTTGGTCATAGCTTCACCGTGAAAGCTTAGTGCGTTGAGGGTGTCTTCGGCAGCTTTTAAATCTCCTGCTTTGACAAGACGATGTGCTTGCAGGGCGATTCTCAAGCCATCTGTCCACCAGTGAGAAAGAGAATTCTTCCGAAATGTCTCCCAGTCTTGGGGCTTGGTGAGGGTGAGGAGAGCGGCGGTGGGATCGGTTTTATCTCCGCGATAGAAAAGGATACGTGCAGGTAAGGTTTGTGCGTTCCAGAGAATTTGGCGGCTACCTGGGGCAGTAGGACGCTTGATATCTATAGGAATTTTGGATATTTCAGTAGCAGAAGCGATGGCGTCTTCGAAATTACCTGCAGAAGCAGACGTAACAGCGAGGTAGCTTTTTGTTATAATCCACTGCGGACAATCTGCAGCTGAAATTTTGTTAGATTTCATCCATTCCGCATAATATTTTTCTGAGAGAGAAAAACTGGCAAAGGCTTCTTCGAATTCCCCACTGCGCCATTGGTAGTGGCCGAGTAGATGGAGATAAGGCGGATATTTAGGGGCGAGTTCACAGAGTTTTTTCGCAAGTTTGATAGAGGATTTTAGATCTGGAGCTTCGGCTTTAATCAAGAGGTAGGCATGCAGCGGGAGAATATTGCTGGGCAGTCGATCAATCAGTTTAAGTAAACTTTTTTCAGCTAAGTCTTGGGATGCTGTAATTTCGCCTATCGTATCGTATCCGCCGCGGCTGAACAAAATCGTGAAAATTTCTGATTGGACATCTTTGGGGAATTTCCCAGAAACCTTACGGAAGGCTAATTCGGCTCCTTTGGGGCCTTCATCAATGTATTTGATCAGGCAGTAAGCGAAGCCGCGTTCGAGTTCGGTGCCTTCTCCTTCTTCTACGAGTTCCAGTAAACGGCTGGTGGTTGCGAGCCTGTAGGAATCGGTTTCTGGAGAAGTGGCAAGCATGCTCATGATCATGCCCCAATGTGCCATCAGGCAACGGGGATCTGCCTGCATGGCGATGGCGAAATGGCGCATTGCCTCGAAATCCCAGCTCGCATGAAGGTGATTCAAGCCTTGTAGGGTATGGATTTGTGCGGTTTCGTTTTCGGCAATGATGGCGATGACTAATCCGTTGTGAAATGGGAATATGCTGGGTTTTTCTGTGGCAGAAATCCACGGTGGGATGCAGGCGGCGACAGCTGGAATATCAATCTTAGCTGGCTTTTGCTCAACGGGCTCTTGTGAGAATGCTGAGGCGTTGAAAGCGATTAAGCTCAGTAGTATGATCCATTTTGGCATGCGTTAAAAGTGGGCTAGGATTTGAAATTTCCCAAGGAAAATGACGCTCGCCTAGGGAGAGAATATCTTTTAAGTGTCGCGGTATGAAGTTAGGAGTAATCGGATGTGGCAAGATGGCAACGGCCTTGGTGAAAGGTGTGGTGTCTCAAGGTGTGGTGAAAGCGGCGGATGTGATCGGTGTGGCACGCACTGAGGCATCGCGGCTGCGTTTTACAGAACAGACAGGTGCGAGAAATACAGCATCGATAGCTGAGGTGGTGGAGGAATCTGAAGTTTTGCTCCTCGCTACCAAGCCGCATGATTTGCCCAAAATTATCGAATTGGCCGAGTTGAGAAACTTTCCCGATAAACTTTTCATTTCCGTTGCGGCGGGAGTGACTTTGGAAACCATGGAAAAACTGACCGGAGGGGTGGGTCGATTCGTTAGGACGATGCCAAATACCCCATCGCTAGTAGGGAAGGGTGCGGCGGCATTTTCGTTGGGTTCGAAGTGCGCCGAGCGTGATCGTGATATTGTGCAGTCGATTTTAGGAGCCGTCGGCTTGTCCGTGGAGGTGCCTGAAAGATTGATTGATGCAGTAACTGGGCTTTCTGGAAGTGGACCGGCGTATATTTATCTGGTTATCGAGGCGATGGCAGACGGCGGTGTGCAAGCGGGTCTGCCGCGGGCGGATGCGTTGAAATTAGCTGCCCAGACCGTGGCCGGCGCGGCGGCGATGGTTTTAGAAACGGGTATGCATCCTGCAGTGCTTAAAGACATGGTGACTTCGCCTGGAGGCACCACCATTGCAGGGCTTGCGGCGCTTGAAGATGGGGCGATCCGTTCATCTTTCATAGCTGCTGTCAGCGCGGCAGTGGCCCGGGCAAAAGAACTTGGGAAAACTTAAGTTTTTTTCTCTCCTGCAATTTCCGCTTCCACGACCCGCTAAAGCTTCTATGGTTCGATTCATGACAAAACGTTTTTCGATAGTCGGCATGCTCGCCATCAGCTCCTTGTTTCTTGCTTCCTGTGGGAATGACGAAGGGACAATTGGTTTAGCTGGCACTATGAATGGAGGATCAGGAGAAGGAGAAGCGCTTTATCAAAAAGCAAAAGCTTTGGACGATGCAGGAAAGCCAGAGAAGGCAGTGAAGTTATATAGAGAAGTTGCCGATGGTTACGCAATGGCTCCTTCGGCAGGGCAGGCGAGATTCCGCCAAGCTGAGATTTTAGATCAACAAGGAGAGACCCTAAATTCATTTAAAGCCTATCAACAATTTTTACAACGTTACCAGAGTAGCAATTTGTATTCAAAGGCACTCAATAGCCAAGTTCGGATGGCTCAGGCTGCGGCGGACGGAAAGGTGAAGTCTTCGTTCATTGGATTGAAATCTAAAATCTCGACTAAGCAAATCGTTGAGATGTTGGGTCAACTCCGTGATAATGCACCACGCTCGGAGATTTCTGCGAACGCGCAGTTTAAAATTGGTGAGCTTTATCAGAGTGATAAAGATTATAAAGAGTCCATCGAGGCCTATCGTAAGTTAGTCCGCGATCAACCTGAGACTAAACAAGCGGCCGAAGCGCTTTTCCGTGTTGGTATTGTGTTTATTGAGCAAGCGGACGGCGGGAATCAAAACCAAGCGACACTCAATCTCGCGGGTGAGGCTTTTAATGATTATTTAATCCAATATCCAAGTCATTCTAAAAACGCAGAAGCCAGACGTTTGTTAGGTAGCTTGAAGGGGCGCGATTTGGATAGCTCGCTAGAGATTGCGAAGTTCTATGATCGCACCGGACAGATTGAATCTGCGAAGGTATATTATCGAGATATTGTGAAAAGCTCCAAATCTGGAAGCGCTCATGATTATGCGACGAAACGATTAAAAGAACTCGGTGAATAACCTGTGATGATTAAATCTATGAAATTTCAATTATTGGTATTGCTGAGTGTAGCATTGAGTTCTTGCGCCGGTTATCAGCTTGGTGGCTCAAAGCCTCCTTCGCTTGCATCTGTGGAGCGCATTTCAGTTTCGATGTTAGAAAATGGCACTTTACATCCACGAGCTGAGGCAATTGCAACTTCGGCAGTCACCGCGGCTTTGGTTCAAAATGGCACGTATCAGCTTTCTGAGTTAAATCGTGCTGATGCGGTTCTTGAGGGAGAGATTATAGCGATTGATTACAGCGCGCTTAGGGGATCTAGGATTGATGCATTGGCTGCAGAAGAACTGACCAATACTGTCCGAATCAGATGGCGCTTAAAAGACGCTCGCGATCCGACAAAGCTCTTAGCAAGTGGCACTAGCACTGGCCAAAGTTCATTTTTCGTGGATTCAAATTTACAAACCGCACGGCAGAACGCCTTGCCAGATGCGTTTGAGCGTGCAGCACAGAATTTGATTTTACGTCTTTCATCCGGCTATTGAAGTTCTCGATTTGATTGCATGATGAATTGCACTATTGGCCGTCTGTCTTGATTTTATAATTGGATAAAAGATCGTATGAATTCTGATAAAGACGATCCAAATAATCATGCTCCGGCTGTGAATCCTGATGATGATTGGGATGGTCTTGATGTGGAGCAGGTTTTTGATGCGCAGTTGCCACCACGTCGAACGGAAGCAACAAGATTACCGAAGATTGATATAAATCATACTGAGATCAGCTTGGTCGAGCCTTCACGTTTTGCGAGTGATCCAGTTCCGAGGCTTTCTGAATCACATTTCAAAACCTATGTTCCTACCCATTTGAAAATGAATTCTGAGCGGGAGGGGGGCGAGAAAGAAGATTTTCTGCCAGCCTTGGTTATGGAGGATTTGAAGCAGGGAGATTTTTCAACAAAAGCTATTCAAAAGCCGATTTTGCAGAGTCGATTTCAGGATGGAGAGCGAAATGACTGGGGAGTAGTTCAAAAAGATTCATCGCGTTGGATGCTATACACGGCATTGGGAGTGATCTTGCTGATCGTCATGGCGGTTTCAATTAGTTATTTGAATCGGGATAAATCGATCAAAAATGTTGATGAAAAGGAATCGAATCGGTCTGCTCGTAATAATATAAAGAAAGAGTCAAATGTGGATCAGGAACTTCTGGGGCGGCTTACGAGTAGTGACAAAGAAGCGATTCAAATTTACGGCAAGTATGCGCAAGCGAAAAGCTTGGATGATTTTACCGGATCGATATATTTGAGTAAGAGTAATGCGCAGTTTGCGGCGAAGGCATGGGAGCCGATCGGTGCGGGTAGTGATTGGGAACCATCGGATACATCAGCGTGGAAAACTCATCAAAATGGATCACAACTCTTTGCAGAGCTCAAAGGAGTAAATCACAATTTTTCCAAATTTATCGCGGTATTTCGTTATGAGAACACAGAGCTTAAAATGGATTGGAAAGCGACCACAGGATACGGAAGCGCTAGTTTTACAGAGTTGAAATCAGGAACTGGAGATGGCAGCGAAATTCGCGGATGGATCGAACCTTCAAGCTTTTTCACACAAGAATTATCGGAGGAGCGATACCATTCATTTGTGATTAGATCTCCAAACATGATAGATTCTGTGTGGGGATACTCGGAGATCGGGAGTGATGCCGATAAGGATCTCATGAAGTTATTTTCGACCAGCTCGATTACTGGTGAGCGTATTACTGAGGCAAAAGTAATTTTAAAATTGGTAAGTGGTGGTCGTGGAATGCTACCACAGCAATGGATGATTAAGGGTTTAATTGCCGAAAACTGGCTCGATCAAGCTACACCATGAATTCAAACCCTAAAGATGCATGGTATCACTGTGGTTATTGCGGTTCGCTGTTTCAATCCGACTATGGTTTGGATGAGGATCGCCTCTGCGAGATCTGTCATCGCAAGCCAGGTGTTGGAATGTGGCCGGTGGTGAATTTGGTCGACTCTACAGCATCGGCTAAAGTTGCCAGCTTTCAAAAGACGGGAGATAAGGTGAGAGTGGTAGCAAAAACACCTTCTACTAGGGATCGTCGCTATAGAAGGATTTTATTTTTTACTCTGATTTGGATTTTCATTTTATTGGGTGCTGTTGGATTGAGATATTATCTAGCAATGGATTCAGATAAGCCCAGAATTCTTAGTGTTTCAGATCTTGGAAAAAACCTTACTGAAACGGAAAAAGAGAAAATTTTGAATCAGGTTTTACCAGAATGTGATCGGATCATTCGTGGATTTCTTTCGGCTGAAACAAGTGAAAAGCGTATTGAATTCATTGGTAGATCTGCGGATCTAAAAGCCGTGGTGGAGGCGCATGATAAAGATCTTTCTTTGAGTCAACTCGATGTGAGTTCTCTGGAAAGGACAGGGCAGGAGTGGATACGTCTGGGTGATGAATGGATGGTTCTAACGCATTGGAAAGATGCGGAAGGAGGGAATGTATTTGAAGCGGTTTTTCGCAAAGAACTGGATGGCTGGAAATTGGATTGGCCGCATTTCAGCCAATACAGCCAGGCTTCATGGAGTGAGTTTCTTGCTGGCGAAGGGCAATTAGATACGGCGGAATTTCGATTGCTCGCACGGAAGTATTTAGATCCTGAAAATTCAACCCTGAGTGCGCCGCGCATGGTGATTGTCTTGGCTGCACCCGTATGGGGTAAACCTCTGCAGGTGAGTGACGAGTCGCCGATGATATCCGTTCATTTAACAAGAGATGAAGGGAAAATGTTGAAGGCTGCTTTTGAACTCAGAGAAAAGAATCTAGCTGCGAGTGGCGGTAAGGTAGTCTCGAAGGATCCTGAAGGTTATGTAAGAGTGCGCGTGAAGCTCACACGTGATGAGTTTGAGGGAGAATTCCGTTTGACCATTAATGAGCTGAAATCTTGTCATTGGATGGATTCGGATATCACTGGTTTTTGATTTCATTTTCCTTCAAGGACTAACTCGGTAGGGAATCAACCCATAGACCAAATGGGACAAGGAGGTAGTTTGATGTGTAACACGACGGTAAGAATTTTTTCTGCGTCGTAAGATACCAAACTCTAAATACACACCGAAGAAATTTTTATGAACAAGCTACAAATCAAAGGCAACTGGAACATCATGAAGGGCAAGCTCACACAGAAATGGGCAGATCTAACAGACGACGATCTCCAATACGCAGAGGGCAAAGAGGAAGAATTGATCGGACGCATTCAGAAGCGCACCGGCGAAACCCGCGAAGCCGTTGAGAAAGTGTTGAAGGATCACGATTCCAAAGGTTGCTGCAGTTAATCATCCCGCTGCTCTATATTCTAAAACTCTCAAATTAATCCATTTTATGAAAAGCAAATACGCATATCTCCTCGCGGTCGCATCAATTCAATCGGCGGTTGCACAAATTGTTGTCGAAGAAGACGTAATCCTAACTCCACCTAAAGAGGTTGTAACGGAAACCATTGTCGAGGTCACGCCACCACTCGTGCAAGCTCCAGCATTGACGACACGCCACCTCTTGGTCGTGCCTCGTGACGTGGTTCCCGTCGTGCCAAAACCAGGCAGCGTCGTGGAGACCACAGAAACGAAAAGTTTCGTGGATGTTCCCGGGCAACCTCGCCGTATTTACAATGTTGAGAGCCGCACGGTTATCGTAGAAGGTCAGGAGCTTCCTTATATCACCATTCCTGTTCTTTTTGAAAAAGAAACCGCTAAGTTATTAGATGTGGAGTCACGTGTAGCGCTTGAGGAAACGGCTGCCGCTATCCTTGAGGTTCTTAAAACTCAGCCTACAGCAGTGTTTGATATCGAAGGTCATACCAGCACGGATGGCACTGATGAGTTCAATCTGACCTTATCAGCCGACCGCGCGCTCAGAACTCATCAGGAGCTTACTCAGCGGTATGCAGTTCCCGCTGCGTCGTTGAGTGCTCATGGGTATGGAGAGATGTATCCGACTTATCCAACTGGAACGGAAGAACAGATGGTGTTAGATCGCCGCGTGCTTGTGGTTCGCAAGAAATAATTTCACGATTGAAGTTGTTAGGGGGCTTTGCATAGATTTCCTCATAGCTTAAATCTGAATTGAAGAGGTCGCATTAGCGGCCTCTTTATGCGTGGTGATATTACTTTTTCTTATCCTCTGAGGCAGCCCATACCACTGCGTCGGCCAGCAATTTGATGAAGACCGGATCGCTGAATGTTTCGTTGGTGTGGCCGTAGGTGGTGCCGAAGACCCGGGTGCCGTGGAAGTCATTGACCCAGATGACCGGATTTTCTTCTCCGGTTTTCTCACTCTTTGAAGTGGCGAGCGCCGTGGTTTTCGGCCAGACTTTGGTGATGATGTAAAGCTCGTCCATGGGCGTGACCCATTCGTTGGGAAAATCCTTCATCACCGGATGATCCGCCTTAACGACTTTGACCGGATATTTACTTTGATGCTCGTGATGCTTGCTGGTCACTCCGAGAAATTCACGCCAGTCATCGATCTCTGCGGAGCGGTAGGTGTGCATTGCACAATGCACCACCACTGCGGGCGTGCCGGCTTTATGGGCCTCGGTGATTTTGCGGATGTATGCTTCGTCCTTGGTGTTGGCGAAACATTCGTTGTGGATGACCACATCGTAAGGCTTCGCCCAATTCGGATCGTCATAAAGCGGGATCTGCGCGTCGGTGCCTTTGCCTTCGTTCACTAAATTAATATCGACCTTCGCGTATTTCGGAATCCCCGCAATCATCGCGGCGGACTGGAATTCGTAATCATGGCAGCAACCGCCGGTGACGATCAGGACTTTTAGCGGCTCTTCGCTTTTGGTTGGTTCTTTTTCGGTCGTCACTTTTTTCTCTTCCGTCTCGGTGCAACCGCTGCCGATGAGCGCAATAACTCCGACGAAAGTCATCAAGATGCCGTATCTTTTCCTGTTCATGATTTTCATTAGTGCGAAGCTAAGGAACAGTATCGGCGCGGCAAGGAAAATGGTTACGAGGGTTGACGGGCGCCGATTAGCTCAGTGAATTCAGCTCGCCTGAATAGATTAAGGAGAGGGGACATTCCTGTCCCCTACGAATTTCATTTCGACTGCTGCATTTCCGCAGATTAAAGAATACAGCTTAGCCGATTGTGTAGTCGACAAATCAGGGCGGGATGTATTGAGTATTTTTCATGACTATCTTCAGAACCTGTCTTGCTGTTACGCTACTTGGTATGAATCTCGGGCTTGCCCAAGATGAGTTTGATCCTCTGGGAGAAGCTGCCGAGGCAAATTTGCCGAAAATTGTTCGCGTGTTCGTAGAATTTATCGAAATCCCGCAAGCCACCATGACCGAACTCCTGGCCGCTCCGAGAAAATCGGCGAATGATGGCGACCTTCGCACAAAGCTCCAGGAGCTAATCAAAACGGAAAAAGCAAGAATGTTGGAAACCCAGATGTTGACCGCGAGATCCGGACAAAAAGCGACTACCGAATCGATTCATGAATATGTCTATCCTACAGAATATGAGCCTTCTTCCATTCCTTCCGGGGTGCCACCGGAGCAAACAAAGGTGGAGGAACATTCAAAACTCATGGCTGCCGTTGTCCCGACGGTTTGGGAGACACGCAACGTCGGTTCCACTCTGGAAATCGAACCAAACATCGGCGAAAACAACCATATCATCGACCTGCGCCTGCTTCCACAACTGGTTTATCATACGGGCAACAATCTCTGGATGGAGCACAAAGAAGGGGAGAATACCTATCGTGCGGAAATGCCCAATTTCTATAAAATCAGCTTGGACACATCCATGACGCTGATCAACGGCCAGACGTTTCTTATGTCTTCCTGCTCACCGAAAGATGACAAAGGTGAAGTGGATATGACAAAAAAAATCCTGATCTTCGTCAGGGCGGACGTCCTCACCGTAGGCCGATAAACATCGATTGATCCAACGACGAAGCGAATGAGAGCCCTGTGGATCATCCTCCTGAGCGGAGTTGCTTTCGGTGAACTTCCGCGCTTGACGATTGAGCACGGTGAGAAACGACAAGACTTGCGTGTGGATGAGGTGGAAGTGACTGTGCGTGTTGAAGGAGATTTCGTAGAGACTCGAATGAGTCTTAATTTCTTCAATGAGACGAACCTCAATCAAGAAGGTGAGTTCCGTCTTCCACTGCCTGAGGATGCAAGTGTGAATCACTATGCACTGGAGGTTAACGGTAAGATGCGTGAGGCAACTGTGGTGGAAAAAAATCAAGCGCGGCGGGCTTACGAAACAATCAAGGCTCGCGGTATCGATCCGGGGTTAGTGGAGAAAATGGAGAATAATATTTATCGGACACGGATTTTCCCGGTTCTGCCGAAGCAAGGAAAGCGGGTCAGTATTGGCTACGTCCAGCCTTTGCAAAAAATCAAAGACGAGTTGGTTTACCGATTGCCATTTGGTGTAACTGAAAAAATTGGGAAGTTTCAGCTAAAGATCGAGGGTGATCTTGCGGATATTCAACCGCAAGTAACGCGTGGGATGGAACTGAAGAAAGAAGAAAATGGCTTTTCGTATGAATCCGAAAACTCATCGGTGGAAGGTGATTTGGTTTTGAAAAGAAAGTCTGATCTCAGCGAATTTGTTGGTGAAATCCGCGAGGTGAATGGGAAAATTTTTGCCTATATCACTGGGCTTGTTCCTACGAATCCTGCCAATACAAAAGGGCGAAATCCGAAAGTCGTGACGGTGATTTGGGATGCTTCAGCCAGTGGTTACGATCGTGATCTGCAGTCTGAGATCGAGTTTTTTGAAAAATTGTTAGGCGATTTAGGTGAGGTTACGGTTCAGCTTATAGCGGTTCACGGCGAGATGGAAGACCTGGGTGAGTTTCAGGTGAAAGGTGGCGATTGGAAAAAGCTGCGCGCGGCGATCAATGGGATTTTTTATGATGGAGCAGTAGATTGGAGGAAGTTGGATTTCAAAAAACTGGATGGCGAACGTATAATTCTTTTTGGAGGAGGTGAATCCGCTTTGCCTATCTCGCAAACCAAGATGAATGAGAATTTTTATGTGATTCGTTCTGGGTCGGAAAAAACAGAAAAAGTTTTTGTTGAAATGGCGATGAAGAGCGGCGGTGAGGTTATTGATCTTTCAAATACCAAAACGAATGATGCGGTGATCAAGGTATTGAAGTCCAAATTGCATGTGTTGGAGCTGGAAGGTGCAGTGGAAAGTTCATTTTCTGAAATCGTTGATGGGCAGGTGCGGATTTTAGCGAAAATGACAACGATCAAACAAGAAGAGGTGATCATCTCGCATAGAAGAGGTTCGGAGTTAGGAAAGCCCATCACCGTGAAACTGAAGCAAGCGGAAGGTGGGAACGCATTGCGTTATCTTTGGTCACAGCGGAAGCTGGAGCAGATGAGTCGGCAAAGTTCGGAGATTTCTGGTGAAGAAAAGGCGGCGATCATTACCCATTGCCAGCAATATGGTTTGGTAAGTGATTTCACTTCGCTTATTGTGTTGGAGCGAATGGATGATCACATCGAATTCCGTATTCCGCCGCCCGAGCCAGAATTGATGGAGGAATATGAAAGTGGGGTAGCCAAAGAAGAGCAGTCTCGAAAAAACAATGATCAAAGTGTATATCTGCATTACTCATGGATGAATCGAGTTAATTGGCACGGTAAAAAATTTCCGTGGATAGAATCAGCACTTTTACCACGCTATGCACGCGTCAAAAAATGGACGGATGCGCAGACCTCAGTTTTCGAAAAAGAGCAAATTGCGCAGACAAATTTGGCAGATTTTTTAACATGGAAAAAGGATGCTGAACAGTTGATGAGAGAGATGGATAAAGTCAAAACCCAGCAAGCGTTTTTGGATTGGAATTTGAAAATCCAGAATATGCTAGATTCAGGAAAGCAACTTGGTGAAAAGGATGTGGAGTTACCTGAAAAAGGTGAGTTCGGTGTTTCGGTTAGAGGTTTGGTTCAGCAACCACAGACATTAACTTTAAAAAGCGGTGCGACATTGCGAGAGTCGATCAAAATGGCGGGAGGCATTCATTCATCTGGCACGGAAGCACGGGTGGCACTTTATCGCAGCGGAAAGCGATCCATTTATAATCTCCTGAGTAAAAAATATGAGGATATCAAACTTCTCCCCGGCGACATGGTCGTCGCTATGCCTGAAGACAGCAGCCATGGAGGTTTTGATGATCCGTTTGCAGCTGCGGCCTCATCTGACGGAAGAAATGGGCTGCGACATGAGAACGAGCCCGTCTTAGTTGAAGGAGATCTTCCTTTATCAGATTCTTCCTCGGGATATCAAGTGGGTGGTTCTGGCATGTCTCTATCAGCAAGAAAAATGCCTTCTTCTCATATGGGGGATGCACTGACAAAGGGCTTGTCTCCGCTACAGGGTAAGGTGCAAGTAGCGAAAAATATCAAATTTGTTGATCAAAAGCGGATTGATGAATTGCTGCAAGCTCAGGACTTCTGGGAAGCCTACCAGAAACAGCGACCGGAAATTAGCAACGAAGCACCGTATTTCAGTGAGGTGGCCAAGGAACTATACAAGCGGAATGAGATAAATAAAGCGCGGAGGGTTTTATCGAATTCGTACAGCCAGAAAGGATTTCATGTGCCATCTCTGCGAGCAACAGCATACTGGATGATGGAGTTCAAAGATTACAACGGGGCTGCCGAAATTTTTGAACTGATTGCCTTAAAATTTCCAGAGGATGCATTGTTACTTTTTGATGTTATGAGGTTACATCGGGTTGCGAAAGACTCGATTCAAGAATCACGTTTCAGGGGACTATTCGGTAATGCAACTGTGGAAGCCTTAATGCATCCAGAAAATACGATTGTTGCTGAGATGGTGATGTTGGAGCGTAACCGTTTTCGTGCTTCACAATTCGATTATCTTACCAGTCATACATTAGGTAAGAGTGAAGTTTTCTCTTCAGATATCCGAGTTGTGGTGTCATGCAGTGATTCTGTAAATCACACCTATATGAAAATTCACGAACCAGCGGATACTTTCATTTCAGGTGACGAAATCGGTTTGACAGGCGGGAGAAGTGATAGCGGTAAGGGCGTGGCAGAGTTTATGATACGCCGCGCGATGCCCGGCAATTACCGCCTCGAACTCGCAAACTCGGCTGGTGGCGTATATCAAGTGGAAATCTTTTTGAACTGGAGCAGACCCAACGAAACACGACAGATGTATACTCTCTCCGGCGACGGCGAGGGCCCCATGATCGATGCCGGCGTGGTGAACTTTAATTTTGGACAGCGTTAGGGAGTGGGTAGAGGTGGAGTATAATTTTGTTGAAGAAGCCGGCCAGAGGCGCGGCTCTCCAGTAGGCTTTATGCTTCCTGACGATCTTCGCGTGAAGCTGCAGTAAGTGAGAGTTTAGCTAATAATTTTTTGAGAATAGGAAGAGAGATGAAATAGAGGATGGGGATGAGCAGGATTGCGCTGATCGCCCAAGCTTCGATGCCGTAGAGGGCGGCCATGCCGAAGTCGCGAAAGAACTTTGCGGGATCGTCTTTGAACTGGCCGAGCATTTGGGGAATGGAGAATTTGATGAGGGGGACGCCGTTAAGCATTTGGCCGAGGCGGATGTAGACGAGGATGAGCGCGAGTTGGAGCGGATAGGTGAAGGTGTTGAAAAGGTGGAGGATGGGTTGGTTGAGTCGGAATAAATGCCCGATGATAATGCACACGATGGAGGTGCTGCCCATGATGGGAAAGATGCCGAGTGTGACACCTAGGGACACGCTCCAAGAAAGTTTTTCAGGAGAGGTGCCCTGCTTGAGCTGGTTGACGATGGGGCGAATGACCCAGCGGTAGAAGCGACTGTCTTGGTTTAGGGCCATGAATTGAAGATTTTTTCACCGCACCCCACTTCGCCAAGGCTACGAGGGGCAAGGAGACGCAGAGGAAAGCTGAGTTTGGGTTCGTCCTCTTAATTGAAGTTTAAAACTTAAAGTTTAAAGTTTCAAATTATTCGGTCGGGTATAGACGGCTTGGACGACGGAGATGTTGCGGGTGGCGAAGCCGGCTTCGCAGTATTTGAGGTAGTAGTTCCAGGTGCGGATGAAGGGGGTATCGAATCCTAGGGGGCGGATTTGATCGAGTTTGGCGTTAAAAGTTTCGTGCCAGGTGCTGAGGGTGCGGGCGTAGTCGAGTCCGAGGTCTTCCAGATGATGCAGGAAGAGGTTGCTGGTTTTGTTGATGACTTCGTTGACGCGTCCGACGGAAAGCAAAAGCGATCCGGGGAAGATGACTTTCTGAATCCAATCGACTCCTTTTGTTAGGGATTTGTAACGGCAATCAGGAACGGTGATGTATTGCACGGCGAGTAGGCCCTGCGGGGAGAGAACTTCGTGGCATTTGGCAAAGAAGGATTCGTGAAAATTGTGGCCGACAGCTTCTAACATTTCGATGGAGGCTATTTTATCGAACTTGCCGCTGATGAGTCGGTAATCCTGAATGCGGATTTCGACGAGGTGGGAAAGTCCGGCTTTTTCGATGCGGGTGCGGGCGTAGGCGGCCTGGGCTTCGGAGATGGTGACGGCGGTGACTTTGCAGCCATACTTTTCCGCAGCGTGATGGGAGAATCCGCCCCAACCACAGCCGATTTCTAACACGTGATCGGAGGGTTTGAGTTGAAGTTTGCGGCAGAGCGCGTCGTATTTTTCGGTCTGCGCTTGGGCGAGGGTGGTCGTCTCTGGCGTGAATTTCGCGGAAGAATAGGTCATGGTTTCATCGAGCCAGAGCGAGTAGAATTCGTTTCCGAGATCGTAGTGCTCGGCGATATTGCGGCGCGAGGTTTCGATGGTGTTGGAGCGTTTGAGATGACGGAACCAGTTGACGATTTTGAGGAAATTGACGCCGGGGAGAGTGGAGGAATCGGTGTCGTCGCCTTGCAAGGTGTTCATGTTCAGCGCGAACCATGAAATGACTGCGGCGATGTCAGGCGTATCCCAGATGCCATCGGTGTAGGCTTCACCCATGCCGATGTTGCCGTAGAACATGGAGCGTTTGAAAAACTCCTCGGGATCGTTGAGTGTGATGCGGGCGGTGATGGGCGCGCCGGCTTGGCCGAAGTGGAGGCTGTGGCCATCGGGGTAGGTGAGGGCGAGTCCGCCGGAGGTGAATTTGCGGAAGAGGGAGAGGACGATGCGTTCGGGGATGGTGGGAGAGGAAGAGGTTTCAACGCAAAGTCGCGAAGGACGCAAAGGATCGCAAAGCTGGGGTTGTGATGAGGTTTGTTCCATGATGAGTTGGCTTTTGGTGAGAGGTGGTGGAAGTGCCCAGTGATACTTGTGGGGCCTCGTCTTATGAAAGGTTTGACCACAGAGGCACGGAGAGCACAGAGGTTTGAGATTTAGAGTTTAGAATTTAAAGTTTTTATCGGTGTGGATTTTGGGAAGTGGGGGATTTTTTTTAGGAAGAGGAGGAGGGCGTGGAGGTGGATGCGAAAGATGATGGAGAGAGAGATGAGCGGGTATTTAATAGCAAACCATGCGAGGCGGGAAGCGGTGAGTTTGCGTTGTTCGCCACGGATGGCAGAGAGGAGGTTGGGTTTGGCGTCGGTGAGGTTGTCGATGTGGACAGTCCATTTTTCAGAAGGTTGTCCGACGCGGAAGTGGAAGGTATCGTTGGGATCGGAGAAGGGAGAGACGTAAAAGTTTTTTGCGACGGTGTGGTTGAAAGCGCCTTCAGTGTTAGGTTCGCCGAGGGGGAAGAGTTTCATCTCACGATAGGTGTTGGTGACTTCGGCGACGGCGGTGATGGGCTCTCCCGTGCTACGGTAGATGTAGTAGAAAGAAACCGGATTGAATGCGTAGCCGAGGACGCGTGGGAAAGTGATGAGCTTGATGATCGCATCGGCTGGGATTTTTGTTCCTTTTTCATAAAGCCATGCGGTGAGATTTTCGCGGATGGTTTTTTCAGGGTCGGTGTTGATGTGATCGCGGTTGTCGAAGGAGAAGAGGTTGAATCTATTTTTGGAAAGCAGGGGGACGTTAGGGAAATTATCGAGATCGATGGCGAGCATGAACACGTGGTATTGGAAGGCGTGCTTTTTTGGGGAGATGCGGGTGTGGGAGACCTGGCATTCGTAGAGGAAAGAGGGTTGAACCGCCAAGTCGCCAAGAACGCCAAGTTGAGGTTGTGGAAGATGTGTGATGGGGTTCAAGAACAAGTGCAGGTATGGATGGGGAAGGAGACTGCAAGTCTCCTAGACGGACTGGGACTGCAAGTCCCAGCTACTTTTGAGAGATTCGCAAAGTTGGTGGGCGGACCAGATGCCGTCTTCGTGGAAGCCATAGCGTTGCCAAGCGCCGCAGTAGTAGCGGTGGGTTTGTTGGCCGGCTTGGTGGAGTTCGGGGATGCGGGTTTGGGCGTTGATCGCGTCGGTGGTGAAAATGGGATGCTCGTATTCGAGCTCGTGATGGATTTTTTCAGGAGCGATTTCGCCCGGTGGGTTAATGGAGACGAAATAGTTTTCGTTTTCGGAAACACCTTGGAGGCTGTTCATCCAATAATGCGTGGAGTGTTTTCCAGATGGCTCGATGCGGTAGTTCCACGATGCCCAAGCGCGTTTTGTGCGAGGCATGAAGCGTGGGTCGGTATGAACGACGGCGCGGTTCGGCTGGTAGTTGAAATGGCGGAGGATATCGGTTTCGAGGGAAGTGGGAGATTCTAACAAGGCGAGCGATTGATCACCGTGGGAGGCGAAAATGATGAGATCGAAGGTGTGGACGCTGCCATCGTCGAGAATGATTTGGTTATCGGCAGTCACCTTGCGCACGGGATTTCCGGTGACGATTTGGTCTTTGAAAGGAGCGATGATTTTTTCGACATACTGGCGTGAGCCATCGACGACCGTGCGCCATGGGTGCTGGGTGTCGAGTCCGAGGAAGCCGTGGTTGTGCCAGAAGCGCATCAAGGTTCTGGCTGGGAAATCGTTGATCCGTTCCGGCGGAGACGACCAGACCGCAGCGGCCATGGGGGAGAGATACCAATTTAAGAAATCTTCTCCGTAACCGCGGGCTTTCACATAATCGGCGAGTGAGAGATCGCCAAATTGAGGGTTGGCGAGTTCTTCGATGGTCTCTTGGTTGAAGCGATTGATCTGGAGCAGCATTTTCCAGTAGCGAGGGCGGAAAAGGTTTTTCCGTTGAGCAAAAAGCAGGTTGAGTGAGCCGCCATTGAACTCGATATGGTTTGGGATGTGTTGGACGGAAAACGACATCGCCGTGGGCTTGGTGTCGACGTTGAGTTCTTTGAAAAGCTGGGTCAGGTGCGGGTAGGTGACCTCATTGTAAACCATGAAGCCAGTATCGAGAGGGAGGTGCTTGCCATTTTCCTGGACTGTGACGGTGTTGGAATGTCCTCCAATACGGCGGTCTTTTTCAAACAACGTGACGTTGAAATGCCGATGCAAGAAATGCGCGCAGGCAAGACCTGAGATGCCTGTTCCGATGATGGCGATTTTCTTCTGCAAAAGGGTTAGTGGTTAGAAATTTTTCACCGCGGAGGCGCAGAGGTCGCTAAGGGACGCAGAGCTTGATGGAAATTATTGAGAAGGGTTGTTTTTAGCTTCCTCGATGACGGCTTGGGGGACGGGGCGGAGGTCCCACACTAGGCCGAAGAGGGAGAGGAGTTTCAGGATGTAGTAGGTGGGGTCGATTTCGTGAGGGAGGAAACCTTGGCGGGTGGAGTGTGGGAAGCGGTGGTGGTTGTTGTGCCAGCCTTCGCCCAGGGTGATGAGGGCGAGGAAGAAATTGTTTCGGGAATCATCCTCGGTGTTGAATCGACGTTTTCCCCAGACGTGAGCGAGGGAATTAATGAACAAGGTGCCATGGAGTAGGACGGTGGTGGAGATGAAGAAGGTCCATATGAAGAACTGCCACATTGTGGTGCCGAGGGATGGGGCAAATGTTTCAAGTGACCAACCAATGGCGAGCATCACGATGCCGAAGGCGATGGGGACGACCTGATCGAAGCGATTCAGCCAGACCAGTTCGGGAAATTTCACGAGGTCGGGGATAGCTTTGTAGTTGGTGGGGAAATTACGTTTCGATGTTAGCCAACCGATGTGAGACCAGACGAAGCCGCTGACGCGCGGGGAGTGGATATCTTCTTCTTCGTCGGAATGTTTGTGGTGATGGCGATGCGTGGCGGCCCACCATAGCGAGCCGCGTTGCATGGAGGTGTTTCCGATTAGGGCGAGGATGAACTGGAAGGCTCGTGAGGTTTTGTAGGAGCGATGCGCAAAGTAGCGATGGTAGAAACCGGTGATCGCAAACATGCGGATGAAATAAAGCGCGACCGCAGCAATGACCGCGATGGGGCTGATGCCGACCCAAATCACAGCGAAGCAACCGATGTGCAAAAAGATGAACGGTATGGTGCGTTGCCAATCGATCTTGTCGGGAAGGGTCGATGGATCGGGATCGCCGGGAGCTCGGTAGTCAGAATCCCACCAATGCCCGATCATGGTTGTGAATGCTTTGATGCGCGGAGTCATTTTTGTTAGAAATTATTTTTCAAAGCGGCGGCGGATGGATTCGATCATTCCGCCAAGCACGGGGAGTTGGCCGTAAATGTTCGTGCC